>VHBQ01000061.1 GCA_016871855.1 Gemmatimonadota bacterium | reverse complement strand
CCACCATCCCGGGCATGCGCCGCTCGTCTGCGGGCGTCGCGGCCACGAAGCCCGAGTCGAGCAGGTGCTCGCCCGGCTTGCTCAGGGCGTTCACGTTGCCGCGCACGCAGTGGTGGTTCGTGATGATGAGGCCGTTGCTCGAGACAAAGGCCGCGGAGCAACCCGGAATGCGAAGGGCGGCCAGCCGCGCGCGCGCGAACCATGCGGAATCGGCGGCAAAGCCGTAGGTGGAGGAGAAGTACTCCGACGGTGCGTACTCGAAGGTCCACATCTTGCCGAGGTCAAAGCGACCTGGCGTGGCGGGGCTTTGAGCGGCAACGGAGGCCGCGACAACGGCCGAAAGGGCGATCGCGCGAAGCAGGCGCATGCAGGAAGTCCGGTGGGGCCGCGTCACCGCGACGCGGCGATCCCTGATTCTAACGATTCGCGCCCACCCTTGCCGTGTGTCGACGCCTCAACGCCGCGTCCACATCGCCACCACGGCGCACGTCCCGTCGCCGGTGCGCCACTCGAACGGCGCGGACATCAGGTCAGGATACGCCTCCACTGCCAGCACCTGATCCGGACGCGCGGTGGCGTCGAGCGCCTCGATGCCCTCAATGGCCCGCACGCCGTTCACATAGACGCCGATCTTGCGGCAGCGCTCGCCGGTGGTGGTGCTCCGCGCTCGCACGTCGGTGGGGCCAACGACCGTGAATCCGCGCGCAGCGCTCAGCAGATCCGTGACCCGCTGGGCGCCCATGAGCTGCGGACTCCCCGGGAGGAAGACAGTCCCGCTCGCCACGCGGTGCCGCGCAAGGACAGCGTCGAGCACATGGATTACCAGATCCGCGCGCCCGAGGATCGTCACTGCGTCGAGTCGCTGGGCCTGCTCGCTCACGCGCACCAGCAGGGTCGCGTTGCGTCGCGCAGACGCTTGCACGAGCATTGACCGCGGCTCGATGCCGATGGCGCGCAGTTCCATCGCCCAAGTGCCGACCGGAAGGTCCATCAGCGTGAAGGCGCCATCCGTGATGGACACTTCACGCCCCAGCGCCGGAATGCGAACGCGTCCGCTCACCACGGGCTGGCCACGTTCGGTGAGCAGGCGGCCGCGTATCTCTGCTGGTCCCGTCGTGGTCGCGGTGTCCACCATCAGCACATCCTGCCGCAGCACCCCGCTTTCCGGAATGGTCACCGGGCCCGAGAGCGCGCGGAACCCCGCTGCCTGCACGTCGAGCGTCAGCACCACGCCTGACGGAATGCCGCACAGGCTGAACATCCCGTCATCCCATATCTGCTCCGATGTGCGGCCCGGGACTGTGCGCAGCATCCCGGCGTCAGTCGAGACCGCGCTCCAGGTGACCGTCACCGTGGCGCCGATGACCGGATGTCTTCCCGCGGCCGTGCGCACGAAGCCGGCCAGCAGCGCGTTGCCGGAGGCGTCATCCGTATCACCGCAACGCAGCATCCGAACGATCCCTCCTGACGGAATGCTCATGGGCATCTGCACTACGGAGTCCGCGTCGAGGTCTACCGCCTGCACCGGCGCGTCGAGCCCGAGCAGTTCGAGCGCCTCGTGGTAAAAGCCGATGACGTAGCGGCCCGGCGGAACGCCCGTGAACGTGTAGCGCCCCTCGAGATCGGTGCGCGCCCGGTACGGCGTGCCCGCGGAATCCCGAGGGGCCAACTGCATCTCCGCGCCAATGAGGGGCGCGTTGGCAATGGAGTCGAAGACCACGCCGCGCACCACATGCGACATCGGCCGCTGCGCGCGCAGAGGCCCGACGACGCTGAGCGCCAAGGCGCCAGCTAGGACGGCGCGCACGGAAAGCCGGGAGAGCAGAAGCACGGGGGGCGGTGTCACGGGTCTTCGCCGAATCTGGCCTGGCGACCGCCGCGCCGCCACTCTTTAGGCATGCGCAAGCCGCACCGTCCCTTCGCACGGGCAAGGGTGCTCGCACCCCTCGCCCTTCTCGCCGCTGCCTCCCTCGCCGCTGCGTCCCTCGCCGAAGCCCAGCGCGCGCCGGCTCCCCGTGACTGGCGCGACGGCGCGACCTGCTACGAGGTCTTCGTCCGTTCCTTTCGCGACAGCGACGGTGATGGCATCGGCGACCTGAAGGGACTGCTCGCGTCGCTCGATTACATCAACGATGGTCGGCCCTCCAGCCCGACCTCGCTGGGCGCCCGCTGCATCTGGCTGATGCCGATCATGGATTCGCCCAGTTACCACGGCTATGACGTGCGAGACTACTACCGTGTCGCGCCGGTCTACGGCACCAACGACGACTTCAAGCGCCTGGTCATTGAAGCGCACCGTCGCGGCATCAAGGTGCTGGTGGACATGGTGATCAACCACGCGTCGAGTGAGTGGCCGCCGTTTCAGGCCGCGCTCAAGGAGCCTGCGTCCCCGTACCGCGAGTGGTTCCGCTTCGCGCCGGCGCGCGGCCCGAATAACCGCTGGGGCAACAGCAACTGGCACAAGTCGCCGGTGCGCGACGAGTACTACTACGGCTTCTTCTGGCGCGGGATGCCCGATCTCAACTACGAGCAACCGGGCGCACTCGAGGAGATGAAGAAGGTTGCGTCGTTCTGGCTGAACGAGATGGGCGTTGACGGGTTCCGGCTCGACGCCGTGAAGTACCTCGTGGAGGATGGCGCAGTGGTCGACGACACGCCGCGCACGCACGCCGTGCTCCGCGAGTACGCCGCCCACGTGCGCGCGGCGAAGGCCGGCGCCTTCACGATTGGCGAGGTGTTCGACAGCACGGGCGTGCTCTTGTCGTACTATCCCGACCAACTGGACGCCTACTTCGCGTTCGAGATTGCCGACTCACTCATCGCGGGCGTGCGGCGCGGCGACGCGCGCGGCATCCTCGCGCCCGTGCTCCGCCTGCAGCAGGCGCTTCCCGCCAACCGGTGGGCCCCCTTCCTGCGCAATCACGACCAGCCACGCACCCGCACGGAACTCGGCGGCGACTTGGGCAAGGCGCGCGTCGCCTCGTTTCTCCTGCTGACGCTGCCGGGCCTGCCGTTCGTCTACTATGGCGAGGAGCTCGGCATGACCGGCGGCAAGCCCGATGAGCGCATCCGCACGCCGATGGCATGGTCCACGACCGCGCCGCACGCCGGCTTCACCGCGGGCACGCCCTGGCAACGGTTGGCGGACGATTCACTCGAGGCCAATGTGGCCGCGCAGGAGCGCGCCGGCAGTCTGCTCGCGCATCACCGCGCGCTCATTCAACTGCGCGCGTCGACGCCGGCGTTGGCCCTTGGAACGCTAGAGCCGATCGCCGCCGGACATCCGGCGGTCGTCGCCTTTGTCCGGCGAACCGCCGCCGGCTCGGCACTAGTGGTTGCCAATGTCACCGCCAGCGCCGTCCGCGAACTGACGTTCGACGTCCCAATGCCGGCCGGGCGGCGGCAGTCGCGCACCCTGTTTGGCGACACGGAGCGGTGGGAGATTCGCCCGCCCAGTGCGCCGAGCGCTCCCGGCCAGGTGCGCGTACCCGCGCTCGCCCCCTACACGGGCGTCATCCTGGAATTCGCGGTCATCCCGTAGCCCGCGCGCTCTCCGACCGCGCGGGTCCTCGGTGGGCTCATCGAATTAGTAACACACTGAAACTATTTTGCCTTTCGGAAGATCCGCGCTGCCCACGCGTTCAGGACGAGAGCCGGGAGGGGCGCCGGGGCGCTCGACGCGGCGCCGGGCGTCACCTCGACCCACCCCGCGCCGGTCGCCTCCACCGTGCCGTGGAAGGCGCGGTTCGTGAGGTTCACCGCCACGAGCATCTCTTCGGTGCCCTCGGTGCGCACGTACGTCAGCACCCGATCCTCGTCGCTGTTGCGAAGCCAGGCCAGCTCGCCGCGACGCAGCGCCGGATGCGCGCGGCGCAGCGCGATCATCGCCTCGAAGAACCGCGGAAACTCCGGACGGCGTTCGCGCACCTGCCACCAGACCGACAGGCGCTCAAACAGCGCCGGCGCGAAGCTCTCGGTGGCGTCGCCCACTTCGTTGCCGTTGTAGAGCAGCGGCACGCCGTCCATGGTCAGCACCACCGCAAACGCGGCCAGTGCCCCACGCTCGCCGAAGTGCGTGATCGCCCGCTTCTCGTCGTGATTGTCCGCGATGCGCAGGTGCAGCGCGCCCTTTGGGTAGTTGCGGCGTTCCGCCTCCCACTCCTCGCGCACGGCCCGCGCGCTGCGGTTGCCGAGGATGGCGTCCTTGAGCGCATGGTAGCCCGGCCAGCCGTAGTCGAAGTCGAACGCGCCAACCAGCAGTTCCGGCTCGTGTGACTCAGCGAGCATCACGATGTCTCGCTTCACGCGCTCGAGCTGTCTCCGCGCGTCCTCCTAGAAGTCTGTCGGCACCTCTCCCGCGACGTCGCACCGGTAGCCGTCGAGGTCGAACTCCCGAATCCAGTACTGCAGCACGCGGTGCATGTAGGCGCGCGTTTCCGGATTCGCGTAGTTCAGCGCGGCGACGTCGGTCCAGTCGTACGGCGAGAGGATCTGTCCCGAAGCGTCGCGCCGATAGAGCGACGGCGTCTTCATCAGCACGTTGTCCCACGACGTGTGATTTGCCACGACATCAATGATCACCTTCAGCCCGAGCCGGTGCGCCTCGCGCACCAGGCGGCGCAGGTCGTCTTTGGTGCCGTAGGCGGGATTCACCTCCATGTAGTCGCGCACCGCATACGGACTGCCGATCGACCCCTTCTTCTTCACCTCGCCGAGCGGATGGATCGGCATCAGCCAGACGATGCCGACGCCGAGCTGCTGAAGCTCCGGAAGCCGCGCCGTGACTGCATTGAACGTCCCTTCGGGCGAGAAGGTGCGGACGTTCAACTCATAGACGATCGCGTCCCGCACCCACGGAGCCACCGGTCGAGCCTCGAGCCCGCGCACGTCGCGTCGCGCCTGAGCGAACGTCTCAATCGGAACCGCAAGAAGGGCAAGTGCAACGAGAAGGGCCGGGAGGCGGCACCGGCGGAGCAAGACCTGATGTCTGTTCAGCATGACGACCCAGAAGATGTGGACTGTTGTTTCTCTGTTGTTTCTCTGCCCCTAGAATCCCGCCGCGATTCCATGCCCTCGCGGCTCTGACACGCCGTGCCATTTGCCGCCGGACCGGAGAATCGACTGCGCCCAGCCGAACCCCAGCGGCCCCTCCTTTCGTCGCACCGTATGTCCGCGGGCCTCCAGTGCAACCGCCGTTGATTCCGCGATCCCCGGCATCGAGAGATCGATCCGGTCCGGGAAGTCTTGTGCGTGGAACCGTGGCGCCCGCATCGCCTCGGGCAGCGGCATCTGGAAGTCGATGACGTTCAGCATTACCTGCAGCACGGCCGTGATGATCCGCGCGCCGCCCGAGGCGCCCGTGACCAGCAGTGGGGCGCCGCTGCTGTCCAGCACGATCGTCGGCGTCATGCTGGAGAGCATCCGCTTGCCGGGCACGATCGCGTTCGCTTCGCCCTGGCGCAGTCCCATCTGGTTCACGACCTCGGTCGACACGGTGAAGTCGTCCATCTCGTTATTGAGCAGGAACCCGGCCCCGCTTACTGACACGGCCGACCCGAATCCGGTGTTCAGCGTCGTCGTCAGCGCCACGGCATTCCCCTGGCCATCCACCACCGAGAAGTGCGTGGTGTGCCGCCCGCGCACCGGATCCGGAGGAAGCGCACTGAGCGTGTGCTTGGTGCGTCCGATCCGCGTCCGCAACACTCGTGCGGTGTCGGGCGAAAGGAAGCGCTCCGTCGGAATCGTGACGAAGTCGGGATCAGCGAGCAGCGTGTTGCGCCGCAGGAATGCCTCGCGCTCAGCCTCGGCGATCACGTGAATCGCGTCGGCGGAGTTCGCCCCCATCGCGCGGAGGTCGAATCCCTCGAGCATCCCGGCCGTCAGCGCGAGGGTCAGTCCGCCGGAACTGATCGGCGGCATCGTCAGCACCCGGTGACCGCGATACGTGAACTCCACCGGCTTCCGCCACTTGGGCTGGTACCGCTTGAGATCCTCGAGCGTGATGATGCCGCCGCCGCGCTGCATTTCCGCGACGATGAGGTCGGCCGTCTCTCCCTCGTAGAAGCCCGCCGCGCCGCGCTCGGCGATAAGCCGAAGCGTCTTGGCCAGGTCCGCGTTGCGGAACTTCATCCCCGTATCGAAGGGCACGCCGTTCGGCGCGTACAGCGCCTTCGTGCTGGGTGAGAAGCGCGGGAGGTTGTCCTCGAGATCCTCTACGAATGATGCGTCGGCGCGAAAGCCGTACTCGGCGAGTTCCATCGCCGGCTGAATGACGGCACGCCACGGCAGCGCGCCGTACTTCCGGTGCGCCTCGTACAGGCCGGCCACGCTTCCTGGCACGCCGACGGCCAGCGCTCCGGTGACGCTGCGATCCGTGGGTTCGCCGCGCGCGTCGAGGTACATGTCGCGCGTCGCCGCTTGGGGTGCGACCTCGCGGAAGTCGAGTGCCATGGTCTCGCCGTTGATCCGCGCCAGCATCAGGCCGCCGCCGCCGAGGTTGCCTGCGGTCGGGTACGTCACCGCAAGCGTGAACGCCACCGCAACCGCCGCGTCTACGGCATTGCCGCCCAATCGCAGCATGCTGGCGCCCACGCGCGCCGCGCGCGGCGACGCCGACACGACCATCGCGCTGTCAGCCACCGCGGCCTGCCCCGCCGGCGCCTCCGCCAGCGGCGCCGCGCGACAGCCCGCGAGCAACGCGGCACAGAGTAATGCCGCCCCCTGACTACGCGCGGCGACGACGCATCGACTCACGAATCCACTGTGAAGCGCGACATCCTCCAGTCCATTGTCTTGCGGCGCGCCGTTGAGGGTGAACGTGATCGGTTTCATCAGGGCCCTCCGCCGGGCGGATGTCGTCAGGAGGCGGTGTCGAGACGCTCCAGTGATTCTGTCTGCCGGTCGCGCGCTGTGCCAGCCCGTGGCTCGAGCTTTCCGGCCGCGCGCTTGGCTTAGGCGCGTCGCGCGCCGCAGATTCCAGCACCGGACAGGCCCTCGTCCGCACGTCTCGACTGGAGATGCGCCCCATGAAGTCCCGCCACGCGTGGATCGTCCTCGCCGCCTTCGCGGCCGTCAGCTCCCTCGAAGCCCAGGGCGCCCGCGCCTACACCCGTGCGGATACGCTGCGCGGTTCGTTCTCCTCACCGGAGCGCACGTGGTGGGACGTCACGTTCTATGACCTGCGCGTCGCGGTCAGTCCGCCGGACAGCTCCATCCGCGGCTCCAACGGCATCACGTACCGCGTGCTGAAGCCCGCGCAGACGCTGCAGGTGGACCTGATGTCTCCGCTCGTCGTGGACAGCATGGTGCAGGATGGTAAGGCGGTGAAGTTCCGCCGAGATGGGAACGCCTACTTCGCCACGCTGACGGCGCCACAGCGCGCGGGCGCGAGCAAGACGCTCACCGTGTTCTATCACGGGAAGCCGCAGCCCGCGAAGCGGCCGCCGTGGGACGGTGGGTTCTCCTGGGGCACAGACAGCCTCGGCGCGCCATGGATCGTCACCACCGACCAGGGCCTTGGGGCCAGCGTCTGGTGGCCCAACAAGGACACCCAGGCTGATGAGCCCGACAGCCAGCGCGTGGCCATTACGGTCCCCCAGCCGCTGGCAACCGTCGCCAACGGGCGTTTGCGCAGCGTCACGCACCACGGGAACGGCACTTCCACGTGGGAGTGGTTTGCGACGCTCCCCATCAACAACTACGCGATCTCGCTCTCCATTGGGAAATACGACCACTGGTCCGAACTCTATCAGGGTGAGCGGGGTCTGCTCACCGTCGACTACTGGCCGCTGGCCTACCATATGGATGCGGCCCGTCGGCAGTGGACGCAGGTGCGCAGCACCCTCCAGTGCTTCGAGCACTGGTTCGGCCCTTTCCCGTGGTACGAGGACGGCTACAAGCTCGTCGAGGTCTCCAACAACGGGATGGAGCACCAGAGCGCGATCGCCTACGGCAATGGATTCGCCAACGGCTACCGCGGTCGTGACGCTTCAGGCACCGGGTATGGAATGAAGTGGGACTTCATCATCGTGCACGAGTCGGCGCACGAGTGGTTCGGCAACAACATCACCACCAAGGACCTCGCCGACATGTGGGTGCACGAGAGCTTCGCCAACTACTCCGAGGCGCTCTACACCGAATGCCAGTTCGGCAAGCAGGCCGGCGCCGAGTATGCGGTGGGCGTGCGGCGCGGCATCCGTAACGATCGCCCGATCATCCCGGGGGCGTACGGGGTCAATGCGCAGGGCTCCGGCGATATGTATCCGAAGGGCGGCACGATGCTGCACATGATCCGGCAGATCGTGGACGACGACGCCAAGTGGCGCGGCATACTGCGCGGCCTGAACCAGGCGTTCCGCCACCAGCTCGTGATGGGGAGCCAGATCCAGGATTACATGATTCGCGAATCCGGCAAGGACCTGCGCAAGGTGTTCGAGCAGTACCTGACCACCATCCGGATCCCGGCGCTTGAGTACGAGGTGAGCGGCGGCACGATCAGATACCGGTGGACCAACGTTGTCCCGGGCTTCAACATGCCCGTGAAGGTGCGAATCGCGGGCGAAGCCTATTCTTGGATCACGCCCACCGAGCAGTGGCAGTCGGCCGCGTTCGCGCTGCCGAGTGCTACGGACTTTAAGGTGGACGAGAACTTCTACGTGACGACGCAGCGGGTCGGCGGGGCGCCCTAACGAGGCTCCGAGAGAGCCGGTCGGGGCGTGGAACCCACCCCGAATGGACGGGTACGATCCGACACAGCCCCGTGATGGGCGGCATTCGCCGCCACGGGGATTCCCCTCCGGAGAAGGGTCCATGAAGAACCTCCGTACCGCAGTCCTGTCAGCGCTCGCCGTCGCGGCCGGCGCTGCCTTCAGCGCAGCGCCGCTGCGCGCCCAGATCACCGAGGTGGCCCGCACGCCGATCGCCGACGCGGCCCAGGTCACGTTCGGCTACGTCTGCGATGACCGCTACATGATTCGCAACGACGGCACCCAGCCCATCGACCTTGAGTACGGCCTCGAGAAGGGCACGGAGCACACCAAGATCACCCTGAACGCCCGTGAGTCCGTCGAGCTCAACTCGCCCAGCAAGGCGGCGATGGAGCTGTGGATGGACGGCAAGCTCATTGCCAAGGCGATCAAGGAGAAGCGCTCGTGCAAGGATGTCGTCGGCAACTCGTCGGTGACGGTGAACGCCCCCGAGGTCCAGACGCGCCAGCCTACGCACGTCACCAATGTCTACACGTCGTGGGGCCCGCCGTATCCGTTCTGGGATCCGTGGGCGTTCGGCATGTACGGATCGTTCGGCTACTATCGCCCGTACGTCGCCGGCGTTCGTGTGGCATTCCCTATCATCATTGGCGGACACAGGACGCGCGTTGTCGTGCCGCGTCGCCACCGGTAGGCGCTGATCACCACGGCGACGACACGGCGGCGCGGGGCTCCTGAACCCGCGCCGCCGTTTCATATGTCGGCGGGTTACGGAGTAACCTTTGGCGCCGGCGTCCCCTTGGGAGCTGCGCGCAGGTACTGCGCAGGCCATGGCGTGGGGTGTTGCAGCTGCTGCGCCGCATGCAGCGGCCAATAGGGATCACGCAGCAGTTCGCGCGCAAGTAGAACCACGTCCGCCTTGCCGCCACTCACGATTTCATCGGCCTGCATCGGATCAGTGATCTGACCCACCGCCGCCGTGGCCATGCCCGCTCGCCGGCGCACCTCCTCGGCGAAGGGCACCTGATACCCCGGTCCGGTCAGGATCCTGGCGCCGGCGACGTTGCCGCCTGACGAGCAGTCGATGAGATCCACGCCGTCGTCCTTCAGCAGGCGAGCCAGCTCCACCGTCTGCCCAACGTCCCACCCGCCTTCCGTCCAGTCCGTGGCCGACAGTCGCGCGAACAGCGGCAACTTGTCCGGCCAGGCGGCACGCACGGCGCGGGCAACTTCCCGTACGAATCGCACGCGGTTCTCGAATGAACCGCCGTACTGGTCGGTCCGCTGGTTGCTCAGCGGCGACAGGAACTGGTGCATCAGGTAGCCGTGCGCCGCGTGCAACTCTACGAACTGCATCCCGGCACTGCGCGCCCGTCGCGCCGCGTCGGCGAAGGCGCGAACCGTTGCCCGAATCCCCGCCTCGTCCAGCGCCTGCGGAACGAGGTGTCCTTCAGCGAACGGGAGCGCGCTGGGCGCAATCACATCTTCCCATCCGCCATCCGCCGGCGATGCCGTCAGCCCGCCTTGCCATGGGGGACGCGTCGAGCCTTTGCGTCCCGCATGCGCCAGCTGCACGCCGGCCACCGCACCATGTTCTTCGACGAAGCGCACGATCCGCGCGAGGGGTTCCACCTGCGTGTCGTTCCACAGCCCAAGGTCGTGCGGCGAGATGCGCCCCTGCGGCGTCACCGCCGTCGCCTCGACGATGACAAGCCCGGCGCCGCCGATGGCGCGACTGCCGTAGTGGACGACGTGCCAGCTGTTGGCCTGTCCACTGGTCGCCGAGTACTGGCACATCGGCGACATGCCGATGCGGTTGCGCAGCGTCACGCCGCGCAGGGTCAGGGAATCGAAGAGATTTGGCATAGGATGACCCGCAGTTGCCCCGGCGGCGAGCACCGGCAGCGCGTCCAGCGCGCGGTCTGGCCGATGCCCTCGCCGTGACGCCGGGCCGGCGCGACTGCCGGCCCGGGCGCCCTACACGTTGAAGCGGATGTGCAGGATGTCGCCGTCCTGCACCACGTAGTCCTTGCCTTCCAGCTTCAGGTGGCCGACCTCGCGCGCCTTCTGCTCCGACCCGTCGGCAATGAAGTGATCGTACGTGATCACCTCCGCCCGGATGAACCCGCGCTCGAGATCGGAGTGGATCTTGCCCGCCGCCTGCTTAGCGTGCGTCCCACGCAAGATCGGCCACGCCCGCACCTCGTCCTGGCCGACGGTGAAGAAAGAGATCAGGTCCAGCAGGTGATAGGTGCCCCGGATGAACCGCGAGGCCGCGGACTCGGTCAGTCCGAGATCGTCGAGGAAGGCCTTCTGGTCCGCCGGATCCATCGCCGCGATTTCGGCCTCGACGCTCGCCGACAGCACCATCCCCTCGGCCTTGAGCTCGCCCAGCCGCTTGAGCATCGCCGGCGCCATCGGCTTGGCGGCGTCCGTTTCGCTGCGGTTCAGGACCACCATGAGAGGCCGGTCGCTGAGGAATCCGAAGTTCGTCAGCTTGCTCCGGTCGATGATGTTCGCGGGGATCGTCCGCAACGGTTTGTCGTCTTCGATCGTCGCCTTCATCATCTCGAAGTTCGAGATGTCGTGCGGGTCCTTCTTCTCCTTCCGGGACTTGTCGAGCCAGCGTTCGATCATGGCCAGGTCGGCGAACAGGCACTCCGTGGCGAACGCGTCGAGGTCCTTCATCGGATCCGGCGCGCGGTCCAGTCCCGGGTTGTCGAAGTCTCGCAGCACAAGCGCCAGCACGTCCTGGTCGCGAATCTGCTGCAGCGCCTTGCCGGACAACCCCTTCTGCTCGGCGCCGTGCTCTCCAGGAATGTCGCTGAAGACGATCTCGGCAAACGTCGTCTTCTTCGGCTTGAACATTCCGCTGAGGGTATCGATACGGGCGTCGGGCACCTTCACCGTGCCGAGGTGCACCTCGCCGCCAAAACCAAGAGGGACGTTGAGTCCCGTGAGGGTGTTGAAGACGGTCGTCTTCCCCGACCCGGCGAATCCTACGAGTCCAATACGCATGTCGTTGAAATTGGCGTTGGCGCGCGGAATTGCCAGCGAACCCCCGGCCCGCCACAAGGGTTTTTCCGGTGTCGCGCACCGCCCGGCATGCTACTTTCGTCGGGATCACCGGAGGTGGTTCCATGACAGACCCCGTGCCCCAGAAGCCAGCCCATATCCGCGAGTTCACCCTGCGGTCCATCGCCGTCGGCCTGCTCGTGGCCGTCATCATCGGCGCATCGTATCCGTATGTCGTGCTGAAGTTCGGCATCGGCCCCAACATCTCGGTCGTCTCTGCCTTCTTCGGCTTTCTCGCCCTCGGCCTCTTCTCCAAGAGCTACAACCGGTGGGAGAACAATGTCGTCCAGACGGCCGGCACCAGCGCTGGGATGATCGCCTTCCTCTGCTGGCTCCTCGCCGCCTTCGACATCCTCGCCGCCGAACCCGACAGCGGGTTCAACGTGCACCTCTCACGGATGCAGACGTGGATCTGGCTGTCCACTTCTGGCATCCTCGGTGTCCTGCTCGCTGTCCCCCTCCGCAAGCACTTCATCGACGACGAGAAGCTCCCGTTCCCTGACGGCATCGCGGCAGCCGAGACGCTGATCATGCTCGACTCCCGGGGGAGCGCGGCCCGGAAGTCCACGGTTGCGATGATCGGCTCGCTGTTCGTCTCCGGGTTGGTCTTTTTCGCCACGCAGGCCAAGTGGATCATCGAGGTCATCGCTCTGCACGTGAACCGCTGGTCCTCCACGGTCGGCCTCGGCTTCGCGCTGTCGCTCCTGAACGTCGGTTCGGGGATGATCATCGGCCTGCGCATCACGACCAGCATGCTCATCGGCGCCATCATCGCCTGGGTGATTGCGCCGGGCTGGCTGTACGAGCACGGGTACATCAGCGAGAACGCCCGCCGCACCGAGATCCTCCTGACGGTGATGTGGCCGGGCATCGCCGTGCTCATCGCCGGCGGCGTCACCACGCTGCTGCTCCGCTGGCGCTCGCTGGCCAACACCTTCAAGAGCCTCGCCGCCGCCGGCAGCACGGGCGGGGACATGCCGCTCCGCTGGGTGTGGATCGGCTGCCTGGCCTCGGCAACCGTGCTCGTAGGCATTCAAGCCGCGTTCTTTGGCACGCCCGTCTGGCAATCCGTAGTAGCCATCCTGCTCGCCGTACCGCTCGGCTTGGTCGCGCTTCGTGTGCTCGGTGAGACCAACTGGGGCCCCATCTCCACGATGGCCAACCTCACACAGGCCGTCTTCGGCGCGCTGGCTCCCGGATCGCTGAGCGCCTCGATGGTCTCATCGGGGGTGACGGGCGCCGTGGCCGCCGAGTCCGAAGGCATCATGCAGGACTACAAGGTGGGCTCGATGATCGGCTCGACGCCGAAGATCCTCACCTATATGCAGCTCATCGCCGTTCCGGTCGGCGCGCTCGCTCTCGCCTTCGCCTATCCGCTGCTGCGCGACACCTACGGCCTCATCGGCGACGGCGCCCAGCTGTCGAGCCCCATCTCGGCGCGCTGGGTCGGCTTTGCCAAGATCGTCACCCAGCAGTTGCACGGGCCGGCCGCGCTTTCGGCCGAGGCGATGATGCGCATCAGCTGGATGAAGAACTCATTCCTCGTCGGCGCGATCATCGGCATCGTGCTGACCCTGCTCGAGCAGAAGAAGTCGTGGAAGCCGTTCGTGCCGTCGCCCACCGGCATGGGCATCGGCGTGCTCATCCCCATCAGCGCCGTCACGGTGATGTGGATCGGCGCCGCCGTCGACCGCGTGTGGGAGAAGACGAACGCCGAGACGCACACGCGCTATTCGATCGCCACCGCATCCGGTTTCATCGCCGGGGAAGCCATCATCGCCGTCCTCATCCCGATTCTAGTCACGCTCGGGCTGATGAAACTCTAGCACCCGTCGCACCGGCGCGTCGCGCGCGCGCCCGCTGGCATACACCTCGGCCCCCTGGAGCAAACGCCGTCGTGGAGTTCCTCACTCTTGTTCTCATTCTCGTCGCCGCCTTGTTCATCCTGCGCAAGCCGGAGAAGGAACAGGCGGCGTTCCGGATGCTGGTCGTCAGCACCCTGCTGATGATCTTCCTGTTCTCCCTGGCCACGCGCGGGGGATTGCTCCCCGGGCTGAACTTCTGACCATGACCCAGCCATCGTCAGCGCCGGTTCAGTCTGCGGGCAAGGGTGACCTGATCTTCACCATCACCGCGCTCGCCGTGCTCTTCCTCACCGTCGTTCCGGTGGGGACCGCCGTGTTCTTCCTCGGGTTCGTCAAGGGCGACTCGCCCTGCGTGATGTGCTGGGAGCAGCGCATCGGGATGATCCTGATTTCTCTCGTCGGGCTCTTCGTCCTTCGCTACGGCCCAAAGCCCAAGTACGTGGGGATGGCCGTGCTGATCGCCGCCTGGGGGATGTTCATGGGCCTGCGCCACGTGGGGATGCACGGCGCCCGTGACATCGGACAGGGCTTCAGCATCGAGATCATGGGCGCGCACACGTACACGTGGGCGCTGTTCACCTTCTGGGTCTGCGTCATCGCCATGGGCGCGCTGCTGCTGATGGTGCGCCCCGCGCACCTCGACGGCGCAGTGCGGTCGCTCAACGGCCTGGAGCGGCTCACCGGGTGGGCGTTCGTGGTGGTCGTGGCGGCGAATGTCGTGCAGGCATTCGCCAGCACGGGCCCGCCACCATTCATGGGACAGAGCGACCCCATCCGCTTCTCGTTCAATCCGCGTTACTGGCATTGGTCGCTGGAGGAGTGGAAGCCGCCCATCAAGTTCGCCCTGCGTGGCCGCTGGGCGGTGGCCAAGCCCGACGTGTCGGCCGCGGATGCCGATGTCGCCAAGGGACCACTCGGCACGCTGCCGGCGCTGGCCGTCACCTCGCGCACGAAGCTCGGCGTCGCCCTCAATGGCGCGCCCACCGACCTCGCGTACGACGCGGCAACCGACCGGTTCCTCGTCACCACCGACAAGGCGGGCATCTACCTGCTGGACGGCACGCTCGCCTCGCTCGACCGCTACACCGTCATCGACATCGGCTTCGCCGTGGACCTCGGCCGCTTCGCCGGCGCGGCGTTCCTCGACAAGGGCGAACTGATCGCCGTCGGCGAGAACAAGAGCTTCGTGGTGCTCGCGCCAAGCGACAGCGTCAGTGCCGACGAGAACTTCCGGTACTTCCTCGAGTCGCGCGACAAGTTCCGCGAGATCAACCGGTCGCGCTTCGGCACGGTGCGCGCCCGAATGTTCTATGTCTCGTCGGCCGCATATGATGCGGATGCGAAGAGTATTTATGCCGTCACGGTGCCGAATAGCATCGCCAAGCGGTTGGTCGTCTCGCGCTTCGACCGCAAGGACTTCACGCTCTCCGAGGAGTTCGTGCCGGCGCTGGACGATTCCGTCGGGTTGGCGCTGGGCAAGGAACGGTCGCTCGGCGAGTACATGGTGTCCGGCGCGGTGGTCGTTGACGGCATGATGTACGCCATCAGCGCGGCCCATCGCACGCTGCTCACCATCAACCTGGCCACGCATCGCGTGGTGGCTGCGCAGGTCATCCCGGACATTCCCGCGCCGGTGGGCCTCGCCGCCAAGGGCACAGATCTGTATGTCCTGTCAGCGGACGGTTCGATCGCGGTTGTGCCGAGGCCAGTCCCGGTTCCGGCGCGCCCGGCGGCGCCAGTCAAGCGCTGACGGCACAGGCGAAGAAGGAAGGCGGGGCTACGGCTTGATGCCGAGCACCAGCATCGCGGTGCGAACGGCAAGCATCACCGGGATTGGCAGCAGCGTCAGTCCCATCGAGAAGACGAAGCCGTAGCGCAGCAGCACGGGGCCTATGTCGGGGGCGCGGATGCCCAGTATCCGGCGGAGCAGCAGGTCGACGGCCGATCCCGCCGTGTAGCAGGTGTTCGCGGCGAGCCCGTACAGCAGCACCACCCCATAGGTGCCGGGCTCCAGGAATAGCCCGAGGCCCATGGGGTGCAGGAACAGCATCGCGACGAGCGTCGCCAGTCCGGCCGTCCCGACACAGACGTTGTAGGCGAGCCGGCGCCGCTCCCACCAGAAGATCACGTCGAACGGGCCCCGCGGATAATACAGCGGCGTGAAGAAGTACTTCTCGACGGCGGTCGGCGCCGCCGACAGGGTGTCAGACATGCAGTTACTTTATGTTGCAAAGTACTTATACGCAAGTCCGCCGTCCGGTGCACCGTCAA
>VHBQ01000060.1 GCA_016871855.1 Gemmatimonadota bacterium | reverse complement strand
CGAGCTACGCAACCTCACCACAGGCGCGACGCAGGCGTGGCAGGACGTGCAGAGCGCCACGTTCGCCAACTCGTCCAGTCATCTGATGCTCCGCCGCCGTCCGCCCACGGCCGGCGGCGGCGGTGGCGCCAGCGGAGCGCCCGGAGGCGGAGGCCCCGGGGGTGGAGCCTTCGGCGGCGGACAGAGCGCCGGCGACGCCGGCGCGAGCTCAGTCGCCGTGCGCGGCCTGGACGTCATTCTCGTGGACCTGGCCGTCGGACGCAGCCAACTGCTGGGCAGTGTGGGTGACATCGCCTTCAACCGACAGGGCGACCTCCTCGCCTACACGGTGGACGCGGCGGTTACCGACGGAAACGGCGCCTTCGTGATCGACCTCAGGAACGGCCGACTCCATGCCCTCGACAACGATGCCAAGCGCTACTCCCGTCTTGCCTGGACGAATGACGGCACGGGCCTCGCGCTCCTCAAGGGTGCGCCGGTGGAGCGCATGCGCGAGCGGGCGAACGTCATCGTGGCGTTCGCGGACCTCCGGGAATCGCTCCAGAACGCGGCCCTGACACCCGTTACGATCAACCCGACGAAGGCCGATGGCTGGGAGGAAGGGTGGGTCGTGAGTGAGCGCGCGCCGTTGGCGTGGAGCCAGGACAAGGGTCGCGTCTTCTTCGGCGCCAAACCGCAGATCATCGCGCCAGACACGGGCCGCCGTCGCAGCACCGACTCGCTGCCCGATGTGGACGTGTGGCGCACGGAGGACACCCGCATCCAGTCGGCACAGATGATCCGCGCGGACCAGGAGCGCAACTTCACCTTCCGACAGGCGTACGACCTCAAGGCCTCGCGCTTCGTTCGTCTCGCCGACACGACGCTGCGTGAACTGGAGGTGTCACTCGACGGCACGTGGGCCGTGGGCCGCGATTCGCGTTCCTACGTCTCCGACTTCAAGCCCGCGCAGGCGGATTTCTACCGCGTCAACACCGTCACCGGTGCCCGGACCCTGATATTGAAGGGCCAGCTTACCTCTGGCGGCGCCGTCTCCGGCATCTCGCCTGACGGCTCGCATTACGTCTTCTGGAAGGACGGCAGGTATCAGGTCTACGACCTGAACGCCGGAACCTCGCGTCCGCTCGGCGGCGCGGCTGCGCCGAGCTTCGCGAGCACCGAATACGACTATCCGGGGCCGCGTCCTCCGTTCGGGCTCGTCGGATATGCTCCCGATGGCAGGAGCGTCGTGGTGTCGCATCGCTTCGATCTCTGGCAGCTTCCGTTCGACGGCACGTCCCCGCCCCGGAACATCACGCTGGGACTCGGCGCCAAGGCGGAGATGCGATTCACTTGGGTGCGAACGGACGCCCCGGACCCGAAAGACCCGCTCGCTGAGCGCCGGGCGCGCGAGATTGACCTGTCGAAGCCGGTGACCTTCGCCACGTATGGGGAGTTCACCAAGAAGGCCGGGTTCTCTCGCCTCGACGACGGCAAGATCACGACACTCGTGTACGACGACGCGGCGTACGGCAATCTGGTGCGCGCGGCCAAGGCCGACCGGTTCCTCTTCACTCGCCAGACCTTCGCGGAGTTCCCGGACCTTCGTGTCGCCGGCGCGGACCTCGCCAGCGCGACGAAGATCACCAACGCCAACCCACAGCAGGCGGAGTACAAGTGGGCGAGCCGTCGGGTGCTGTTCGATTACACGGTCCGCAACGGCCGGCGGCTGCAGGGTTTCCTGACGCTGCCTGAGGACTACAAGCCAGGCCAGAAGCTGCCCATGCTTGTCAGCTTCTACGAGAAGAACTCGCAGAACCTGAATCGCTACACGCCGCCTTCTTTCCTCACCGGCATGGGCTCACTGCCGATCGAGGCCGTCAGCCGCGGCTATATCACGATGTTCGCCGACATCCACTACCACACCGGCCGATCGCACTCGGACCAGCTCGAGGCGGTTGAGGCGGCGACACGCAAGGTGATCGCGCTCGGGTACGCCGATCCAGCGAAGATTGCCGTGCACGGGCACAGCTATGGCGGCGAGGGCGCGGCCTTCATCGGCACGAAGTCCAAGCTCTTCGCCGCCGTGGGCATGGGCGCGGGCGTCACCGACCTCTTCAGCGACTTCAGTCAGTCGTGGGGGTGGACGTACCAGGTGACCGGCGGAAGCGGCGAGAACGGCAACAACTACTACATGCTGGGGCAAGGACGCTGGGGCTTCTCACCCTGGGACAAGCCCGAGCTCTATCGCAGCGAATCGGCCCTCGCCAATGCGCCCAATGCCTCGGCGCCATTCCTCATCATGCACGGCACCGCCGATCCAACGGTCTCGTTCACCGAGGGAATGAACTTCTACAACGCGCTGCGGTTCAACCAGAAGCAGGCCGTGATGCTTGCCTATCCCGGAGAGGGCCACGGGCTTCGCGGACTCGCTAATCGCCGCGACTTGACGTCACGGTACTTCCAGTTCTTCGACCACTACTTGAAGGGCGCGCCTGCGCCTAAGTGGATGACGGACGGCGTGCCTTTCTTGGCAAAGGACCTGCCGGCAACGCCGGTGGTTCCGTAGCGCGCGCGTCGTAGTGCGCGCGTCGTAGTGCGCGCGTCGTAGCGCGCGTCGCTGCGGTCGCGTCCTGCCCCTACCCGCGCGCCTTCAAGCGCGCGCGGGTATACGGGATCAGTCCCCCCGCATCCATAATCCCCTTCCGCGCCGCCGGCATCTGCACCTGCGAGAACGTCTTCCCGGTCGCGCGGTTGATCACCGCGTCGTCCGTGATCTCGATCTCATCTCCCTCGCTCGCCTCCAGCGCCGGGCAGATGACGACCTTGAGCCCCAGGTTGATGCTGTTCTGCAGGAAGATGCGCGCGATGGACTTGGCGACGACCACGAGGTCGTAGCCCTTGAGCGTCGAGCAGGCCTGCTCGCGGCTCGACCCGCAGCCGAAGTTCTCGCCGCCGACAATGACGCTCCCCGGCGGGAACTCGCGCGCCTTGAGCCGCGCGTTGAACTCGGTGCGGTCGGCGAACGCGAACTGCGGCGTCTCGGTCGGCAGCACGGTCGCCATGTAGCGCCCGGGGTAGATGTCGTCGGTGCTGATGTCGTTCGCGAGGACGATGATGACCTTGGCCATGATGACTCCTGCCTCGCGGCGTTAGTTGTTCCGGGGATCGGTGATGACGCCGGTGATCGCCGACGCGGCGGCGACCGCTGGACTGCACAGGTACACCTCGGACTTGGGATTCCCCATCCGCCCCTTGAAGTTGCGGTTGGTGGTGCTGAGCGCGACTTCGTTGTCGCCCAGCGCCCCCTCGTGCACGCCGAGGCAGGGACCGCAGCCGGAGTTCATCACCACCGCGCCGGCCTTCATGAAGTCCTGCACGTAGCCGAGCTCCAACGCTTGCCCGAAGATCCGCCCCGAGGCGGGGAAGACGAGCATGCGCGTGCCCGCCGCCACCTTCTTGCCGCGCAGGATGCTCGCGGCGATTTCGAGATCGTCGAGCCGGCCGTTGGTGCAGCTCCCGATCACGATCTGCTGCACCTTGGTACCGGCCACCGCGCTGATCGGCTTCACGTTGTCCACCATGTGCGGGCAGGCGATCTGCGGCTCGAGCGTGGAGGCGTCGACCTCAACGGTCCGGAGGTAACGCGCATCGGGATCCGGCGTGGTGAGCGGGATCTCATCGGTGACGCCTGCCTCCTCCCTCAGGTACCGCACGGTCTCGGCGTCGCCGGGGACGATCCCCGACGTGGCGCCGGCTTCGACGCTCATGTTGCAGATGGCGATGCGTCCGCTGGTGCTCATCCGGCGGATCGTGTCGCCGTGGAACTCGAGCACCTTGTAGTTCGCACCCTGCGCGGTGAGCGTGCCGATGAGGTGCAGGATGAGGTCCTTGGCGCCGACGTGCGGCGGCATCTCGCCGTTCACCACCACCTTGATGGTCTCGGGCACCTCGATGTTGACGGCGTAGCCTAGGCTCCACACCGAAGCCATCTCGGTGGCGCCGATGCCGAAGCTGAACGCGCCGAGCGCGCCGTGCGACGTGGTGTGCGAGTCGGTGCCCACCACCACGTAGCCGGGACGCACGTAGCCATACTCGGGGAGGATCTGGTGGCAGATACCGCCCGTGTCGCCGCGGATGTCGTGGAACTTCGCGATCCCGTTGGCGGCCACGAACTCGCGGATCTTCTTCTGGTTCGTCGCCGTCTTGGGGCTCTCCGCTGGGACGCGGTGGTCGAAGATGATCGCGATGCGCGAGGGCTCCCACACGGTGGGCGTCAGGCCGGTCCTCTGGAACACCTCGAGGAACTGGTTGATCACCAGCGCGGCGTTCTCGTGTGACATCGCGAGGTCCACCTTTGGCTCGACGACGTCCCCCGCCGACACCGACGCGAGCCCGGCGGCGCGGGCGAGAATCTTCTCAGCAACGGTCATGCCCATGACTGGCTCCGGTTCAGATGACGCCCTTGGCCTTCAGCTCGGCCTGCTCGGCGGCCGGAATGCCCAGCGCCGCGTAAATGTCTGCGTTGTGTTCCCCGAGTTCCGGCGGCGGTGTGTCCACCGCCCCGGGGGTCTTCTCGAACTGCGCGGTGAGCCCGAAGACCTCGATGTCGCCGAAGCCGGTGAGCGGCACCTTCTTCAGCACGTCGCGATGGACGACCTGCGGCTGGCGCAGCGCCTCCTCGAGCCCGAGGATGGCGCCGCTCGGCACGTCGGAGTCGTTGAGTTCGGTGACCCAGGCCGCGGTAGGCTTCGTCACCAGCTTCTCTTCAAGCAGCGGCGTGAGTGCCTTGCGGTTCTTCTTGCGCGTGTCGCGCTCCTCGAACCGCGGGTCCTTCTTGAGCTCCGGCAGCCCGAGCACGTCGCAGACGGCCTCCCACTGCTCCTGCTTGTTGGCGGCGATGTTGATGAAGCCGTCGGCTGTGCGGAACGTCCCGCTTGGCGCCGCCGTGAAGTTGTCGTTCCCCATCAGCACCGGCTGCTGCTTGCCGATGAGCAGGTTGGCCGCCACCCACCCCATCAGCGGCATGATGCTGTCGAGGAGCGCGACGTCGATGAACTGCCCCTCCCCGGTGCGCTCGCGATGGAAGAGCGCAGCCATCACGGCGAACGCGGCATTGAGTCCGCCGACCGTGTCGCAGACCGGGAAGCCCGTGCGAAGCGGGCTCAGTCGCTCATCACCGTTGACGGCCATCTCGCCGCTCAGCCCCTGGATGATCTGGTCGTAGGCTGGGAAGAGCGCGTCTGGGCCGGTCTGTCCAAAGCCGGAGATGGCACAGTAGACGAGCCGCGGATTGTAGCCGGCGAGCGTCTTGTACCCGATCCCCAGTCGGTCCATCACGCCGGGGCGGAAGTTCTCCACCACTACGTCAGCGTCCTTGGCCATCCTCAGGAAGATCGCCTTCCCTTCGGCGCTCTTGGTGTTGAGCGTGATGGACTTCTTGTTGCAGTTCTGCGCGAGGAAGCTCGTCCCCATCAGCCGCTTGTTGAGCGCCGGCAGGATGCCAAGCTTGCGCGCGAGGTCGCCGTCCTTGGGGTTCTCGACCTTGATGACCTCGGCGCCGAGGAGCGCGAGGTGAAGCGACGTGAACGGCCCGGACAGGACGTTTGTCAGATCAAGGACTTTGATTCCGGCCAGTATGCGGGTGGACATGGGGTTTAGAGAGACAGCAGAGAGACAACAGAGAAACAACAGAGAAACAACAGAAACAGCGCTAGGCGGATGGGGCGATGGGGCCGATCTTGTAGACGCAGCCGGGGAGGTCGCGGACGAAGAACGACGCGACGTCGCGGGCGACGCCGATGAGCGCGTCGAGCTTGATATCGGGGCGGTGGCCGTTGCGCTGCAGCGCGTGCACGAAGTCCTCGGTGGCGACGTTGCCCGCCGCCACCTTGGTGAACGGGCAACCGCCCAGCCCGCCAAAGCTCGCCTCGATGGACGTCGCCCCGGCCTCCAGTGCCGCGTAGACGTTTGCCATGCCCACGCCGTAGGTGTTGTGGATGTGGGCCGTCACCCGGGCCGTGGGGTTCATCGTCAGGATGTGGCCCACGTAGCGCGCCACCTGCGCGGGATGCGCGTGTCCGGCCGTGTCGGCGAGGCTGACGGCGGTGAGGCCGGCCTCAAAGTACGCCGTGACGATCCCCATCACGCGCTCCTCGGGTATCGCCCCCTCGAAGCCGCAGCCGAAAGCGCTCTGCACGCTCACCTGCACCTCGCGGCCCGCCTTCACGGCCTCGAGCGCGGTGACGATGATCCGGCGCGTGGCGTCGTCCGTCCCCATCCCCGTGTTCTTGCGACTGTGCGTCTCCGACGCCGAGACGCCCATGCAGTACATCTCCACGCCGCAGGCGAGGCCGCGCTCAAGCCCCTTCTCGTTGAGCACGAGCCCCGAGAGCGTCGCGTCCCCCGGCCGCTTGGCTTGCGAGAGCGCCAGGAACAGCGCATCGGTGTCGGCCATTTGTGGCACCTTCTGGGGGTGCACAAACGACCCGACCTGCACGATGTCGACGCCGCTGGCGACGAGACGCCGCAGCCAATCGAGCTTGGTCTCCGTCGGCACCACCTGCGCCTCGGCCTGCAGGCCGTCGCGCGGGCCGACTTCGTGAACGAGGATCTGAGTCATCCCGCCACTCTCCCGAGTGAACGCCCTAGAGCTTCCGCGCGATCGCCTCGCCCATCTCCAGCGTCGTCGCCTTGCCACCCATGTCATAGGTGAGCAGCGCGCCCTCGCGGATGACCGCCGCGGTCGCCGCCTCGAGCTTCGCCGCCTTCTCGGTCTCGCCCAGCCAGCTGAGCATCATCTTGGCCGAGAGGATCATCGCGATCGGATTCACCTTGTACTGCCCGGCATACTTGGGCGCGCTCCCGTGGCTGGGCTCGAAGACGGCCAGCTTCTCGCCGATGTTCCCGGAGCAGGCAAAGCCCAGTCCGCCGACCAGTTGCGCGGCCAGGTCGCTGATGATGTCGCCGAACAGGTTGGTCGCCACGAGAACGCTGTAACTCTGCGGGTTCTTCAGCAGCCACATCGTGATGGCATCGACGTTGGCGTCGTCCATCGCGATTCCCGGATACTCCTTGGCGATGCGCTTCCCCGTGTCGAGGAACATCCCCTCGGTGGCGCGGACGACATTGGCCTTGTGGATCACGGTGACCTTCGGGTAGCCGTGCTTCTTGGCGTACTCGAACGCGGCGCGGATGATCCGCTCGCACCCCTTCTTCGTGTTCACCTTGCAGGTAATCGCGAACTCGCCGCCAGGGAGATCCGCGAAGTGCGCGAACGGCTTGCTCAACTGCTTCAACGTGGCGCGCAGTTCCTCAGGCACGGGGCTGAACTCGACGCCCGCATAGAGATCCTCGGTGTTCTCGCGGAAGACCACGAGGTCGATGTCGTCCTTGTAGTTCAGCGGGTTGCCGGGGTAGGCCTTGCAGGGCCGGAGGCAGGTGTAGAGGTCGAAGAGCTGCCGCATGCGGACGATCGGGCTGCGGTACGTGAGCCCCTTCCCCTTCAGTTCGGGGATGAGTTCGGCCTCGGCGTCCTTGGCCGGTTTCGACGTGATCGCGCCGAACAGGGCTGCGTCACTGGCGCGCAGCAGGTCAATGGTGCGCTGGGGGAAGGCCTCCCCCTCGGTGCGCCAGAACTCCCAGCCGATGTCGCCGTGGGTGTAGGTCGCGTCAAACTTCAGCGCATCCAGGCACAGGCGTGCCGCTTCCATCACCTCGATTCCGACGCCATCGCCCGGCAGCCACGCAATCTTGTACTGACTCACGGCAGACCCCCGCGTCCCCAGGACGCCTGACGGCCGGAGCCCGAGCGCTGTGCGCGCGGCAACCCCGACCGAGTGAAACCGCTGTCTCGGTGTGCGGGGGGCAAGTGACGGCCGTGCGGCCATCGGCTAGGAAAATACGGGTCGGCCGCTGCGCCACCAAGGCGAAAGCGCCTGACGGTGTGCCAGCATCCGCCTGACGACGGTGGGCACTACGCTCACGGGCCGGCCGCCTCAGCGAAGTCCCGCACGGACGCGTACCATATAGTCGGCGGAACTCCCACCCCGGAGTCGGACTATGTTGCGTCGCACCCTGCCCGCGTTGGCCCTCGCTTTCGCCGTGGCCAGCCCGATGTCGCGCTCGCTCGCGGCCCAGTCACCTCAGCCGGCCGATCCCGCTTCCCTCCTCGCCGATTACCGCTGGCGCAGCATCGGCCCCGCGTCGCCCGGCGGCCGCATCACCGACGTGGAAGCGGTGGAGAGCGACTTCCGGCACGTGATCGTCGCCGCTGCGTCGGGAGGGGTCTGGAAGAGCCTCAACGCCGGCACCACGTGGACACCCATCTTCGACCGATACGGCGCCTCGTCCATCGGGGACATCAAGGTCTTCCAGCGTGATCCGAGCATCCTGTGGGTCGGCACAGGCGAGGCGAACAATCGCAACAGCGTGGCTTGGGGGGATGGCATCTACAAGTCCACGGACAGCGGCAGGACGTTCGTGAACATGGGGCTCCGCAATACGCACCAGATTGCCCGCATCGTCACGCATCCGCGCGACGCGAACGTCGTGTACGTCGCGGCCATCGGCAACCTGTGGGGCCACACGGGCGATCGCGGGCTGTTCAAGACGACGGACGGCGGCACGACGTGGACCAAGCTTGCCGTGGGACTGCCCAACGACGGCAAGACCGGCGCTACTGACCTGGTGATGGACCCGGTCAACCCGAACGTGCTCTACGTCGCCTTCTACGAGCGGATCCGCTATCCCTGGCGCTTCGAGAGCGGCGGCACGAACGGCGGGATCTTCAAGACCGTCGATGGCGGCCGGACGTGGAGGAAGCTCACGCGCGGCCTGCCCACCGGGGCGACCGGGCGCATCGGCTTGGACGTCTCGCGCCAGCGCCCCAACGTCGTGATGGCCATCGTCGAGGCGGCGCCCGGATCGGAGGACCTCAAGACGCCGGGATCCGGCGTGTACCGCTCGGAGGATGGCGGAGCGAACTGGCGTTACGTGAACCGCTACAACAACCGCCCCTTCTACTACAGCAAGCTGCGGATAAGCCCGCTCGACGACCAGCTCGTGTACCTGCTCGCGACCGCAGCGCACGTCTCCACGGACGGCGGCAAGACCTTCGTGCAGCAACGCGCGCCGTGGGGGAGCAACTACGATCACCACGCCATCTGGTTCGACCCTGCCCACAAGGACCGCTTCTACCTGGGCAAGGACAAGGGGCTGACGCTCACGCACGACCGTGGCGCCACGTTCATGTTCTACGACAACCTGCCCATCATGCAGGCGTACAAGGTGGCGGCCGACCACCGAGATCCGTACGCGATCTACGCGGGGCTGCAGGACAACGGCACCTTCGGGACGATGACCTTCACCCGCGACGGGCTGGGAATCCGCAACGACGTCGCTTGGAAGCTGCACTGGGACGACGGCCAGTACATCGCCATCGACCCCACCGACTGGCGCACCGTCTACTCGCAGGGGACGAATGCGTCGTTCCGCGTGGTGGATCCGGTGGATCACAGCGACACGCCACGCCGCGTCGCGCCGGCAACGATCGTGAACTTCAACGACGTGGCGCCCGACAGCACGGCCGGCTCGCTGCCGCGCTTCCGCGTGAACTGGTCTACGCCGTTCATCATCTCGCCGCACGACCCGAAGGTCGTCTACTACGGCGCCAACTACCTGCTGAAGTCCACCGACAAGGGCGTCTCGTGGACGGCGGTGAGCAAGGACCTCAGTAAGGCGGATCGCGACCGGAACGCCTTCGGCACGGGCGGCCTGACGCCCGACGCAAGCGGCGCCGAGGGGTTCGCGACGATCTTCTCCGTTTCCGAGTCGCCGCTGGCGAAGGGAACCATCTGGGCGGGGACCGACGACGGGAACGTCTGGGTGACGCGCGACGCTGGCGGCACATGGCAGCAGGTGGACGCGAGCATTCCTGACGTACCCAAGGGGACGTGGGTGAGCCGCGTGGTCGCCTCGGCGCATGACGCGAACACCGCGTACGTCTCCTTCGACGGCCATCGCAGCGACGACCGCCGCGCGTGGCTGTTCCGCACGACTGACGGCGGCCGGACCTGGAGCAATCTGTCGGGCGGCCTGATGCCGGAATCCCCCGTGTACGTGATCGAGGAAAGCTCGAAGAACCCGAACCTGCTCTTCGTCGGCACCGAGCACGGCGTGCAGGTCTCGCTCGACCGCGGCGCCAGCTGGCGGCCGATGATGAATGGGCTGCCGACGGTGGCCGTGTACGACATCGTCATTCATCCGCGCGAGCGCGATGTGATCCTCGGCACGCACGGTCGCGGCATCTACATCCTCGACGACATCAGCGCGCTCGAGCAGTGGACGCCTGCCGTCGCCTCGGCCGCGGTGCACGTGTTTGAACAGCGTCCCGCGACGCTTTGGGTGGACCAGAGCCGCGGCGGGCAGGGAGGCGAGCAGGCGTACTTCGGCGAGAATCCGCCGTATGTGGCCCCGCCCAACCCACTCGCGCGCGACCGGGCCCGCGTCGTGAACACCCCCGTGATCACCTTCGCGCTCGGCGCGGGGGCCGCGGGGACGGTGACGCTCGAGGTCACCGATCCGTCCGGCGCCGTGCGCCGCGCGTCGGTGCCGGCGAAGCCGGGGATCACGCGCTACCCGCTGGCGCTGCAGGGTGGCGGCGGCGCGCCGCCGGGCGAAGGCGGCGAAGGAGCGCCCGCGGCGCCAGGCGCTGGCCGCGGACGCGCTGGCGGAGCGAGGGCCGGCGCGGCACGCGCCCCCATACCTGGCAGCTACACCATCACGCTCACGCACGGCGCGGCGCGCGCGACGGGGACGCTGCTCGTGCGTGCGGACCCCGTGCTGCCCTGAGTGGGCAACCAGCTCCACCTTCTATCGGATGAACGACGCAGGAACTACCTTTGCGCTCTTGGCACTCTCCCGCTCCAACCGTTCTTCGGAGGTTCAATGCCGCTTCACCGCGATGACACGCGCGTGAGTCCGGCCTCGCCCGGACTCATCGCCGTTGCGCTGGCCGTCTTGCTCATGCTCGTGGCGCCACTTGGCGCCGCGGCGCAGGGCGTAGGACGGATCAGCGGCACCGTCACGGATTCCATCTCCGGACGCGCGCTCAGCGATGTCCAGATCTCCGTCGTCGGCTCACGCGCCGGCGCCGTCACTGACGCCCGCGGGCGCTACAACCTCGTCGGCATTCCGGCGGGCCCGCGCATCGTCGAGGCACGGCGCATCGGCTATCAGCCGGGCGTGGTGCGCAACGTCGCCGTCCCCGCCAACGGCGCGGTGACGGTGGACATCAAGCTGCGCGAGGTCGCTCTCACGCTGCAGGCCGTCGTCACGACCGGCCTCGTGGACCCGACCTCCGGCACGCGCGTGCCGTTCACGGTGGGCAAGGTTGAGACGCAGGCGCTCGCCGTCCCCGCCAACAACGCCCTTGAGTCCATCCAGGGCAAGGTGGCGGGCGTCACGGTGGTGCCGCTCGGCCAGCCGGGCTCCGGCACGAACATCATCCTGCGCGCGCCGACGTCGATCAACAAGGGGAATTCGCCCCTCGTGGTGGTGGACGGTGTCATCCAGTCGCAGGCGTTCGGCGGCGCCAGCGCCGACCTCAACGCCTCGGACATCGAGAGCATCGAGGTCGTCAAGGGGGCGGCCGCCGCGTCGCTCTACGGCTCGCGCGCCGCGTCGGGCGTGATCCAGATCCGCACGAAGCGCGGCACGGGCACGGGCGAGGCTGCGACGCGCTACAGCCTCCGCTCCGAGTACGGCATGAACGCGCTGGCGCAGAAGATGAAGTGGGCGCGCTACCACTACTACCAGACGGACGCGAGCGGGAGCTACATCAACGCGTCTGGCGCCGTGGTGCAGCGCGCGCAGCGCCTCGCGCGCCCGGCCTACCAGCGCTTCCAGGACGTGGCCTACAAGGATCCCATCTACGATCCGGTGGACATGTTCTTCGATCCGGGCGAGTTCTACAAGAACACGATCAGCATCGCCCAGAACAGCGGGCGCACCAACTGGTTCCTGTCCCTGGGGTCGCAGAAGGACGCCGGCGTGGTGCTCGACAAGGGGACGTTCAACGAGCGCTTCGTCCGCCTCAACCTCGACCACGTGCCGATGGACGTGCTGAAGATCTCGTTCAGCGCCTACCACGCCCGTACGGACCGCCAGGAGCTGTACGGTGACACGTTCTTCGACCTGATCAATCAGGCTCCCGACGCCGACCTCCTGCAGAAAGATCCCGACGGGACGCCGTATCTGTACCAGCCCGATCCCGAGGGGCGCGAGGAGAACCCGCTCTACGTGCTCGCCACGGAGGATCGCCAGCGCAAGCGCGCGCGCACGCAGGGAAGCCTCTCGGCCCGCTACACCCCGTTCGACTGGCTGACCTTTGACGCGGCCGTCAGCTACGACCGGTCAGACCGTCGGCTGAACTTCTTCCTCGACCAGGGGAAGAAGACCGAGGGCTACGCCCTGGGCGGCATCGGCAACATCTCCGAGTTCAACGGCCAGACCAACACGCTGAACTCCGAGGCCAGCGCCAACGTGATGCGCCAGTTCGGCGACCTCACGCTGCGCTCGACGGCGCGCGCCCTGCTCGAGAGCGAGAAGAACGAGCTGACGACGGCGGAAGGACAGGACTTCGCCGTCCCGGGCGTGCGAAGCCTCAACAACACGAAAACGCGCTTCGTCGAGTCGAGCGTCGAGACGATCAAGGCCAGCGGCTACTTCGTGACGCTCGGCGGCGACTACGCCGGCAAGTACATCGGCGACGGCCTGATCCGCCGCGACGGCAGCTCGCTGTTCGGCCCCGACGAGCGATGGAACAGCTACTACCGCCTCTCCAGCGCCTGGCGCGTGTCGGAGGAGAAGTGGTGGCCGTGGAAGGGCACGCTGAATGAATTCAAGCTCCGCGCCTCCCGAGGCACCGCCGGCGGCCGCCCCAACTTCGCCGACCAGTACGAGACCTACACCTTCACCACGGCCGGCGGCGTGACCAAGCAGAACTTCGGCAACCGCGCCCTCAAGCCCGAGCGGTCCACGGAAACCGAGATCGGCATCGACGCCATCGTGAAGGAGCGCTACGGCATCCAGCTGTCGCACTCGAAGACGATCACGACCGACCAGCTGATCCAGATCCCGCTCGCTGGCTTCTACGGCTACGGCCAGCAGTGGCAGAACGCCGGCACGGTGGAGGGTAACTCGTTCGAGGCCTCCATCGAGGCCCAGCTCATCAAGAAGCCCACCTTCTCGTGGAAGGCGAGCTTCGTGTTTGACCGCTCGCGCAACAAGATCACGGAGTTCGACCGCACCTGCTTCGTCACGCAGACGATCGGCTACCGGTGCAAGGGCGTGAGCCTGCACGACATGTACGGCTTCCAGTTCCTCAAGGACACCGCGTTCCTGCCGGCCGACGTGAAGGCCAGCGCGAATCAGTTCGTGCGGAACGACGAAGGCCTCCTGGTCTGGGTGGGCCTTGACGCCAGCGGCCAGCCGAACAGCTACCGGAAGGGCGAAGTGGCCACCGGCGGCTGGGGCACGACGACCACCATCGGCACCTCGGCGTTCAACTGGGGCATGCCGATCCTGCGCCGCGATGCCACGGGCAGCGCGGCCGTGCTGAAGATGGGCAACGGCCTCCCCGACTATAAGTGGGGCATCTCGAGCAACATGAACTGGCGCAACTTCGAGCTGATCGCGCTCATCGACGCCTCGGTCGGCGGCGATGCGTACAACCAGACCAACCAGCGCATGTATCAGTGGCAGAAGAGCCGCGACGTCGACCAGGTCGGGCGCGAACAGGAGCTGAAGAAGCCGATCGAGTACTACATCGCGCTCTACTCGGCCAACGATCCCACCGACTACTTCGTGGAGGACGCGAGTTTCGTGAAGCTGCGTGAAATGGCGCTGCGGTACCGGGTCAGCGGCAAGCTGCTCGGCTATCTGCAGCCGATGGGCGTGCGCGGAGCGATCGTCTCCCTCATCGGACGCAACCTGCTCACGTTCACGAACTACAAGGGCTACGACCCGGAAGTGGGCACCAACGCCCTCACCCGGATCGACAGCTTCGACTATCCGCGCTTCCGGACCATCACCGGCAGCATCGAAATCACCTTCTGAGGCGAGGACACGCACATGCTTAGGATTCCAAGTCGCCTCCGGGTGCTCGCCGCAGCGCCACTGCTCGCGCTGGCGCTGACCTCGTGCCAGGATCTCGCGGTCACGAACCCGAACCTCCCGGATGCGCTGCGCGCGACGCAGCAACCGACGGCTGCCGAGACCTTCGTCGCCTCGGCCTTCCGCACGTGGTGGCCGGTGGGCGGCCACGATGACTACCCGTCGTGGGCGTTCTCCACGATGGCCATGGAGATCACCTCGGGTTTCGCCGACTTCGGCCAACTCGAGCTCTCCGCCCAACCGCGCACGGCGTGGAACAACAGCCCCGTGAATGCGCGCAACCAGGTGACGGAAGGGCCGTGGTACGGCCTCTATCGCACCATTTCGTCCGTGAACGACGCCCTCGCCGCCATCGACCGGGGCGTGATCGTGGTGGACACGCTGCGCACGATGCGCACGAAGGCGGTGGGCAAGTTCATCCAGGGGATCTCGTATGGGTACCTGGCGCTGTACTTCGACAAGGCGTTTGTCATCGACGAGAAGGTCAAGCTTGACACCCTGACGAATCCGCAGTTCAAGACCTACAAGGAGGTCAACGCGGCGGCCATCGCGCAGTTGGACACGGCGATCGCCATCGCCCAGAAGTACAACTTCACGCTCCCGCTCGACAGCTGGCTCTACACCGCGATGACCCGCGATCAGTTCGTGCAGCTCGCCAACTCGTTCGTCGCGCGGCTGCTCGTGTACAACGCGCGGACGCGGGCCGAGCGTGCGGCGGTGCCGTGGAACACGGTGATTGCGCGCGTGGACGCTGGTATCAAGTCCGACTTCGCGCCGGTGGCCCAGTCGACGATCCTGTGGGATGACTGGAAGCGCCTCGTCGCCCGCCTGCGCACCACCGGGCGCCCGAGCGACTTCGGCCGTCCGGCGTACGACCTTATCGGCGCGGCGGACTCGACCAACGGCTACATCAACTGGGTGAACACGCCGCTGGCCAGCCGAGTTGGCTTCCAGATGAACACCAAGGATCGCCGCATCCAGGGAACCACGGGGGCCTCGTCGCCGGGCATCTATATGGGCTACAACCGCAACGACATCTTCACGGCGTCGCGCGGCACCTGGCGGTGGTCGCACTACTACTACCTGCGCAACGGCACGGGCACGACGTGGGAGAACGGCGCGCAGGTGGCGATGACCGTCGCCGAGATGGACCTGCTCAAGGCGGAGGGGTTGATCCGCACAGGGCAGGCCGCGCTGGCGGTGCCGCTGATCAACAAGACGCGGCAGGCCAACGGCCAACTGCCGGCCGTTGCCATCGATGGCCCGCCAGACCAGCCGGGGTGCGTGCCGCGCAAACTCAACGGCGCGTGCGGCTCCCTCTGGGATGCGCTGCGGTATGAGAAGAAGGTCGAGGGCGTCGGCGTGTCGGGCGTGATCGCCTTCTTCGACGCGCGCGGCTGGCAGACGCTCCCTGAAAACACGCTCCTTCACCTTCCGATTCCGGGGCGTGAGCTGGGCGTGCTGAAGCTCCCGCTCTACACCTTTGGTGGCGGTGGGGAGGGTTCTGCCCCCGTGCCATCGCCGGAGACCTGCCCGGTGGCGCTCGCGCGCTGTCCGTAGGTCGTCGTCCACGCCCAACCCGAACGGCCCGCCCGAGCGACGCTCGGGCGGGCCGTTTGGCCATCCCCCGCTCCGCTGGCGCCCCTCGTCCCCAACGGCAAATTCCGGCAGTGCCAGTTCGCCAAACCTCCTTCGTCCACCGGCCATGACCGCCTTTCGCCTGCTCGCCACTGTTGCGCTCGCCGACGGAGCCACCAAGCCCGCGGTGGTGCGGCAGGGCAACGACCAGCAGCGCGAGGCGGCAGTGCCGGCGCTGCTGAGGCTCGTTAGGTGAAGCGGCGGACCGCGCGACGCGCGCCGGAGGCGCGGGGCTTGCTGCGCAAGCCCGCGCGCGCCGCGGCGCGCGCCGTCGCGCGTCTCAGGTTGGAGCGGGCGCTGGAACGGGCCGCCCCGTTCATCGCCCCGGCCACGGCGCAGACCGCCGACACGATCGGCAACGAGGAGGTGCACGACTTCCGCGTTTCGCTACGCCGCCTCCGCAGCTGGATCCGCGGCGTGGACCCGCTGCTCGAGACGCTCCTTCGCCGCGAGCGCGCGGCGCTGCGCCGCTTCGCCCGT
>VHBQ01000059.1 GCA_016871855.1 Gemmatimonadota bacterium | reverse complement strand
GGGGGCGGCGGCGGAGCCGGCGCCGGAGGAGGCGGCGGCGGAGGCGGCACGACGACGACGCACGGCGACGAGCCGGCACCGCCGAAGAAGCGGCTGATGCCCGCGCGCAGGCCGAGCGTCTGCGTGCGGTCGCCGGTCGGGATCTGGTCCGACGGATCCTTGAAGTCCATCACGGCGCTGGTACGCAGGGCCCAGTTGTCACTCATGCAGAAGCGCACGCCGGCCTGGAGGTTGCCGCCGGAATCATACTGGTTCTTCGTCGTGTCAGTCTTGTACTGCGAACCGGTCCATCCACCACCGAGGAAGACGGTGCGGCGCGCCCCCCACGGAATGTGGTAGACCAGGTCGAAGCGGTGGTTCCACGCCGTCAGGTCGCCAACACGCGTGCTGTTGGTGCTGCCGAAGTCGCCCTCGTACTGGAAGGCGATGCGCTTGAACACGGGGATGCTCACCAGCCCGCCCAACCCGAAGGCGGGGTCAAGCCTGGTGACATCGGCGAACTTGGTGTACTGGCCATATGCGCCGATTTCTATGGGCGTAAACGGCTCCTGTGCGGCCAACGGCATGGCGATGGCCAGCGACAGGACGGTCGCGAACAGACGAGATCGCATCAGAAAGGTCTCCTGTGGTGGGGCGATTATTCAGCCGGCGCCCCCGCGCGATCAAGGGACAGCCAGTAGAGGATCATAAGCGGACGTGGTGCTAACCTCTGAATTATAGCATCTTCCGCGCGGCCGAATGTGATCTATGCACCATTCAGAACCCACGTCCCCCCCGCTGTGGTTCCCACCGCCCGACGCGCGGGCACGCAGCGCCATGGGCCGCTTCTTCCGCGCCGTCGCTGAGACGCACGAGGGCGCTCCGCCGGCCGGGGCCCCGTGGCCGGCCTGGCACGAATGGTCCGTCCGCGAACGCGATCAGTTCTGGGCGGCGACGTGGGAATGGACGGGGGTTGTGGCCGACGCCTTACCCGGGGGCGGGGCGTGGGATGCGGTTCTCATCGGCGCCGATCGCATGACGCCCCCCGACCATCTGCTGGGCCCGCGCTGGTTCGAAGGTGCTCGGCTGAACTTCGCCGAGAATCTCCTGCGGCGTCGCGACGAGGGCGTGGCGATCATCGCACACGGTGAGGACGGCGCGTCGAGACGCCTGACGTTCCGCGCGTTGGCCGATGACGTGGCCGCCGTCGCGGCCTCGATGCGCGCCGCCGGACTGGCCCCCGGCGACCGAGTGGCTGCCTTCATGCCCAACGTACCGGAGGCCGTGATCGCGATGCTGGCGGCGGCTTCGCTGGGCTGCGTCTGGACGTCGTGCTCTCCCGACTTCGGCGTGAAGGGTGTGCTCGACCGGTTCGGCCAGGTCGCGCCGCGCCTCCTCATCTGCGCCGACGGATATCGGTACGCGGGCAAGGCGATCGATTGTCGCGCGCGGGTGCGGGAGATCGTGGACGCGCTCCCCTCGGTGGAACAGGTCGTTGTCGTACCCTTCCTGAACGGGACGACATCGCTGGACGGCATTCGCGGCGCCGTCGGATGGGACGCCGTTGTGGCGCGCGGGCGAGGTGCGCCGCTGACCTTCATGCGCCTGCCGTTCGGCCATCCGCTCTACGTGATGTACTCGTCGGGGACGACCGGACTGCCCAAGTGCATGGTGCATGGAGCAGGGGGGACGCTGCTGCAGCACCTCAAAGAGCACCAGCTCCATCTGGATCTGCGTCCAGACGAGCGCCTGTTCTATTTCACCACCTGCGGCTGGATGATGTGGAACTGGCTCGTCAGCGCGCTGGCGACCGGCGCGACGATCGTGCTGTACGACGGCAGTCCGATGCCGCCGGGACGCGAAGGGCGGCTCTGGGAGATGGCCGCCGAAGAACGAGTCTCCGTCTTCGGCACGAGCGCTCGCTACCTCGCGATGTCGGAGAAGGCGGGGCTCGCGCCCGCGCGCACGGGCCCGATGGATGCGCTGCGCGCGATCCTGAGCACTGGCAGTCCACTCGCCGCCCATTCGTATGACTACGTGGCCCGCGATGTGAAGCCGGGCGTCATGGTATCGAGCATCTCCGGCGGCACCGATCTCATCTCATGCTTTGCGCTGGGCAACCCGCTGCTGCCGGTCCATCGCGGCGAACTGCAGTCGTTCGGGCTCGGCATGGCCGTGGAGGTGTGGAACGCCGAGGGGCGTCGGGTCGTCGGCGAGCCCGGCGAACTGGTGTGTACCGCACCGTTTCCGTCCATGCCCATCGCCTTCTGGGGCGACCCCGACGGCGCGAAGTACCGCGACGCGTACTTCGCGCATTTCCCCGGCGTCTGGCGCCACGGGGACTGGGCCGAGGAGACGCCGCGCGGCGGGTTGGTCATTTACGGGCGCAGCGACGCGACGCTCAATCCCGGCGGCGTGCGCATTGGCACAGCGGAGATCTATCGGCAGGTGGAGCAGGTACCCGAAGTGCTCGAGAGCGTGGTCATTGGCCAGGACATCCCGGATGGCGCGGGCGGGACGGACGTGCGCATCGTGCTTTTCGTGAGGCTGCGTCAGGGCGCCGAGTTCTCGCAGGCGCTGGCCGGCGAGCTACGGCAACGCATCCGTGCCAACGCGAGCCCGCATCACGTGCCGAAGGTGATCCTGCCGGTGACGGACATTCCGCGCACGATCAGCGGGAAGATCAGCGAGATCGCGGTGCGCGACGTGGTGCACGGCCGGCCGGTGACGAACACGACCGCGCTCGCGAATCCTGAGGCGCTCGCGCTGTTCGCTGACCTGCCTGGCTTGCGGGACTAGGACGAGCGGTGGGGCCCTCCGGGACGGCGTCCATGAGACATACGCCGTCCCGAAGGGCCCCGCCGCTCGTCCCGTGCGCGACAGCTCGACGGAGGCACGAGACAGGGCCCTCTTCGGCGGCGTGTGTCGAATAGATGACTGAGTGTAGGCACGAGGCAGGGCCCTCTCCCGCGGCGTATGTCGTATGGACGCCGCTGGAGAGGGCCCTGCCTCGTGCCGTCAGGCGCGCGGCGTATGTCGTATGGACGCCGCGGGGAAGGGCCCTGTCTCGTGCCGTTAGCGAGCGTCGAGTCGCCGAACGAGCGTGAGGATCGTGTACACCGCCACCGGCTCGTCGTGCTGGTTGCGCACCTCGACGTCCCACGCCACGACGCCCTGCGGGATGTCGTCGGCCGGCGTCTCCTTCGCCGTCTTCTGCTTGCACGTCAGTCGCGAGCGGATCGAGTCGCCGATGTACACCGGCTTCACGAAGCGCAGCCCCTCGAGTCCGTAATTGGCCAGCACTGGCCCCGGCGCGGGATCCACGAAGAGCCCCGCCGAGGCGGACAGCACGAAGTACCCGTGCGCCACCTTGCGCTCGAAGACTCCTTGCCGCGCCATCTCGTCGCTCTGGTGCGCGTAGAAGTGGTCGCCGGAGAGCGCCGAGAAGCGGTCCACGTCCTCGTCGGTGATCGTGCGCGCCGCGGTGTGGAACGTCTCGCCGATGGCGAGCTCCTCGAAGTGCTTGCGGAACGGATGGATCGCGTCGGTCGTCGTCGTCGCTCCCGGCGTGTACTCGCGCGTGAGGTGCGAGAGCGTGCTCGGCGAGCCCTGCACGGCGGTGCGCTGCATGAAGTGGAGCACACCACGCGCGCCGCCCATTTCCTCGCCGCCGCCGGCGCGTCCGGGGCCGCCGTGGATGAGATGCGGCAGTGGCGAGCCGTGCCCGGTGCTTTCCTTCGCCATGTGCCGGTTCGCAAGCAAAAGGCGGCCGTGGTGCGCCGCGACGCCGAGCGCGACCGTGCGCGCCACCGCGTCGTCGGCCGTGAAGATCGACCCCACCAGCGAACCGCGGCCGCGCTTGGCGAGCGCGATGGCTTCGTCCACGCCGTCATACGGCATCAGCGTGTTCACCGGCCCAAACGCCTCGATGTCGTGCGGCGCGGGGCGTCCGAGCGCGTCCTTCGACGCGAAGAGCAGGATGGGGTGAAACGCGCCGTGCTCGGCGTCCGCTCCGGTGACGTCGCCGATGGCGCGCGCGCCGTAGACGAGCTCGGCATCGTGGGCAATCGCGTCCACCGCGCGTCCGACCTCTCGCACCTGGTCGTGCGCGGCGAGCGGCCCCATCCGCACGCCCTGCACCGACGGATCGCCGATGACGACGCCGGCCAGCTTGGCGCCGAGCGCGGAGACGACCGCGTCCATCAGCGGGGCGGGGACGAACGTGCGCCGAATGGCCGTGCACTTCTGCCCGGCCTTCGCCGTCATCTCGTTGACCACTTCGCGAATGAACAGCGCGAACTCCTCGTGCGCCGGCGTCACGTCCGGCCCGAGCATCGAGAAGTTCAGCGAGTCGGCCTCGGCGTTGAATCGCACGTTGTGCTGCACGACGGACGGGCGCTGGCGCAGCATGCGCGCGGTGTCGGCGCTCCCCGTGAAGGCCACCGCGCACTGCTCGTCGAGATGATCGAGCAGGTCGCCGGCGCTGCCGCAGATGAGCTGGACGCTGCCCGGCGGCAGGATGCCGCTTCCGGCGATGTCAGCGAAGACGGCCTCGGTGAGGAAGCTGGTGACCGTCGCCGGCTTCACGATGGCCGGCACGCCGGCGAGCAGGGTTGGCGCCAGCTTCTCGAGCATCCCCCAGACGGGGAAGTTGAAGGCGTTGACGTGCACCGCGACGCCCTCGAGCGGCACGCAGATGTGCCGACCGACGAACGTCCCTTCCTTCGACAACCGCTCTGCGGGCCCCTCGACGTGGAAGGGCTCATCAGGGAACTCACGCCGCCCGCGCGAGGCGTACGCGAAGAGCGTGCCGATGCCTCCCTCGATGTCCACCCAGCCGTCACGCCGCGTGGCGCCCGTCGCCGCTGAGACCGCGTAGTACGACTCCACACGTGCGGTGAGATACTGGGCGAGCGCCTTGAGCATTCGCGCCCGTTGGTGGAAGGTCATCGCGCGGAGCGTCGGGCCGCCGACGGTGCGGGCATACCGCACCATCCCGCCGAAATCGAGGCCGCCGCTTCCCGCCTCGGCGATCACGGCGCCCGTCACGGCATGGTGCAGCGGCGTGCGTTTGCCTGTGCCCTGAACCCACGCGCCCTCGGCGAAGTTGAAGAGGGCGCGCGGCGCACGGCCGGTGGGATCGAGCGGGGCGGGAGGCGTGGCGTGGGCGATCATGGTGTGTGCAAGAAGAGGGCACGGCGCGTGCGCCGACTAGCCGCGCCGAGTTTCGTTGAGCGTGCGATAGCCCGCGGGCTGCGGACGGCGGTCGGCCGGCACTTCGCGCAGGGGCTCGCACGGCACGAGCGACGCGCGGAGCCGTTCAGGAAGTCCCTGATACAGCCGCGTCCCCTCAGTCTTCCAGACGAGCATTTCGTCGCTGACTTGCCGCACGATCTTCGCCGGGTTGCCGACGACGAGCGAACGGGGCGGGACCTGCATATCTGCGGGGACGAAGCAGAGCGCGCCGATGATGCTCTCGTCGCCGATCTCCGCGCGATCCATCACGACCGCGTTCATTCCGACGAGCACGTTGCGGCCGATGTGCGCGCCGTGCACCACCGCGCCGTGTCCGATGTGCGCGCTCTCCTCGAGGCGCACGACGACGCCCGGGAACATGTGGATGACGCACGACTCCTGAACGTTGCAGCCGTCGGCGATCTCGATGCCGCCCCAGTCGCCGCGGATGACCGCGCCCGGGCCGACGTAGACATCGCGACCAATGACGACGTTGCCGACCACCGTCGCGTTGGGATGCACGAAGGCCGACTCGTGCACCACGGGCACGTAGCCCTCGAATGCGTAGATGCTCGCCATCGCTAGACGTTTTCGAGCACGGCGGCCATCCCTTGGCCGACGCCGATGCACATCGTGACCAGCGCATAGCGGCCGCCGGTGCGCTGCAGCTGCCGCGCGGCGGTGATGGCGAGTCGCGCGCCGGACATCCCGAGTGGATGCCCGAGCGCGATGGCGCCGCCGTTGGGGTTCACGCGGGGATCATCACCGGAAAGGCCAAGGGCGCGCAGCGAGGCCAGCACCTGCGCGGCGAACGCCTCGTTGAGCTCGATGACGTCCATATCGGCGAGTTCCAGTTCCGCCATCGCGAGTGCTTTCTGCGACGCCGGGACGGGGCCGATACCCATCGTGCGCGGTTCGACGCCCGCCGCGGCCGTGCTCACGATGCGCGCAAGCGGCGTGAGGCCATACCGGCGCGCGCCGGTTTCCGAGCAAATGAAGGTGGCGGCCGCGCCGTCATTGAGGCCCGAGGAATTGCCGGCGGTCACCGAGCCCTTGCCGTCGGTGCGGAAGGCGGGCTTGAGCCGCGCGAGTCCCTCTAGCGTCGAATCGCCACGGATGAACTCGTCGTGCGAAACGACCACGGGCTCGCCCTTCCGCTGCGGAATGGCGACCGGGACGATTTCCTCGGCCAGCCGCCCCGCGTCGCGTGCCGCGGCGGCCTTCTGCTGGGAACGCAGCGCAAACGCGTCCTGGTCGGCGCGGCTGATGCCGTGCTGTTCGGCGACGTTCTCCGCCGTCTGCCCCATCGAGTCCGTGCCGTAGCGCTCGCGCATCACGGGGTTCACGAAGCGCCAGCCGAGCGACGTGTCGAAGAGCTCCATATCGCGCGCGAACGGCTTGGTCGCCTTGGACAGCACGTAGGGGGCGCGCGTCATGCTCTCCACGCCGCCGGCGATGTACACGTCGCCGTCGCCCAGCGCGACGGCGCGCGCGGCGCTGGCGATGGCGCTGAGCCCCGAGGCGCAGAGGCGGTTGACTGTCTCGCCCGGCACGGTCACCGGCACGCCCGCCAGCAGGAGCGACATCCGTGCGACGTTTCGGTTGTCCTCGCCTGCCTGGTTCGCGCAGCCGAGGATGACATCGGTCACCTCGTCGGGATCCACGCCGTCGTGCCGGTGCAGCAGTTCACGAATGACGTGCGCGGCGAGGTCGTCGGCGCGCACGTCGGCGAGGGCGCCGCCGAGGGCGCCGATGGGCGTGCGCAGTCCGCCGGCGATGAATGCGTGGGTCATGTGCGGAATTTCACTCCGTCGCGGGCCGCGCGCCGCAGCCGCGGCGACGGGCGGTAGCGGTCCTCGCGGTATTCGTCGTAGAGCCACTCGAGCGTGGCGAGCACGGCATCGGCGCCTAGTTCATCGCACCAGGCGAGCAGGCCCTTGGGGTAGTTCACGCCGGCGACCATCGCGGTGTCGAGGTCGGCGGCGCTGGCGACGCCGAGCCGCAGGGCGTCCACCGCCTCGTTGATGAGCATCGCGCGGATGCGATCGAGGATCGCCGCGCCGAGGGCGGGGTCGCGGGTCGGCTCCGGCGCGGTCGCACCGTCGGCGTAGTCGTAGTAGCCGCGCTTGGTCTTGCGCCCCAGGTGTCCCGCGGCGACAAGGCGCTGCTGCGTCAGCGACGGGCGATACCGCGGCTCGAAGAAGAACCCTTCGTACACGGCCTGCGTCACCGCGAAGTTCACGTCGTTGCCGATGAAGTCCATCAGCTCGAAGGGGCCCATCTTGAAGCCCCCGAGTTCGCGCATCGCCCAGTCCACCGTCGCGTAGTCGGCGAGTCCTTCCTCGACGATGCGCAGCGCCTCGCCGTAGTACGGGCGAGCGACGCGATTCACGATGAAGCCGGGCGTGTCGGTGCAGGTGACGGGCTTCTTCTGCCAGGCCGCCATCAGCGCCACGCATTGCATCGGCAGGTCCGCGTGTGTCCCGGCCCACGGCACCACCTCGACGAGCGGCATCACCGGCGGCGGATTGAAGAAGTGCAGGCCGATCACGCGGCGCGGGTCTTCACACGCCGCGGCGATGCCGGCCACGGAGAGCGACGAGGTGTTGGTGGCGAGGACCGCGTCCTCCGCGACGGTATGCGCGAGGCGCGCGAAGAGGTCGCGCTTCGCCTGCAGGTCCTCGACGATGGCCTCGATGACGAGGCCGCAGGGCGCGAAGGGGCCGACGTCAATGAACGAGGTGCGCGGCTCGATGGTCCCGCTCCGCGGTGACTCCACGGCGACGATGCGGCCGAGCAGTGCATCACGCGCCGCCGCCTCGAGCTTCCCGTTGGTCACGCGGTCGCCGAGAGTTCCGGCGATCGCCGAGAACGCGTCGGCCGCCGCCCCCGGCATTGCGTCGGCGAGGATGACCTGATGCCCCGCCGCGGCGGCGACCTGCGCGATGCCGCGCCCCATCGCCCCCGCGCCGACGACGCCGACAACCGTGGAAGAGGAGAGCATCGTACTCATTGCCCGGTGAAGCGCGGCGCGCGCTTCTCGAGAAACGCGTGCACGCCCTCGGCGTAGTCGGCGGTGCGCCCCGCCTCGCGCTGCAGCGCCTCCTCGTAGTCGAGCTGCGCGTCGAGGTCCACGCCGAGCGAGCGATTGAAGGCGCGCTTGATGAGGCCAAGCGCGCGCGTGGGCTGGGTGGCGAGTTGCGCCGCCGTGGCGAACGCCTCGTCCACCAGCGCCTCGGGCGCGACCACGCGGTAGACGAGGCCAAGCTCGCGCGCCTGCTCGGAGGTCAGCTTCTCGGCGAGCATCGTCATCGTCGTTGCGCGGTGCAGGCCGACGAGTCGGGGAAGAATGAACGTACCGCCGCTGTCGGGAATCACGCCGATCTTGGCGAACGACTGCACGAAGGTCGCGGCGCTCGACGCGAAGACGATGTCGCAGGCGAACGCGAGGTTCGCACCCGCGCCGGCGGCGACACCGTTTACCGCGCAGACAACGGGCTTTTCGAGATGGCGGATGGCGCGGATGACGGGGTTCCACGTCTCGCGCACGAAGTCGCCGAGATCAGGGATCGAGTCGCCCTGCGGCATCGCCTCGGCGAGATCCTGCCCGGCGCAGAAGCCGCGTCCGGCCCCGGTCAGGAGCACCGCGCGCACCGAGGCGTCAGCGGCCGCGTCCTGCAGCGCCCGCACCAGATCGCGCGCGAGGTCGCGCGTGAAGCTGTTCAGGACGTCGGGGCGGTTCAGCGTGAGGCGGAGTACAGCGGCGTCGCGGGCGACGATCACGAGGGGCATTGAAGCAGACGGGAGACGGGGGACGGGAGACGGGAGACGGTGATGGCAGATGGCGGATGGCGGATGGCAGATGGCGGATGGCAGATGGCTTGCCGCGAGCAACCGCTTTACCAACGCTCGGCGTGTGGGGGGAGTTCGTACAATTATGCCCTGACGTCGCCGCTTCCGGCCACCCGGCGCGGCCGAGATATTCAGGGCATGGCCGCCAAGCACGCCGTCACGCCGGACTCGCGCTTCGACTGGAAGGGGATCGCCCGGACCGCGCTGATCTCCCGCGCCCTGGACGACCTCGAGGAGCTGCTCAACCGCTCCAAGGCGACGACGCCCAAGGAGCACATCGTCCAGTACCAGTTCTCGGCCAAGGGACACGAGGTCGCGCAGGTCATCCTGGGGTCGCTGCTCACGGGCGAGCGAGACGCGGCGGGGGCGTACTACCGTTCGCGGCCGCTCCTGCTCTCGCTGGGGCTAAGCATCGAGGACGCGCACGGGAGCCCGCTGGGGCGGGCTGGCGGGTTCTCGGATGGGCGCGACATCGGCGTCGTCTGCAACCTGCCGCGCCCGAACGGCGGATGCACCGTGCTCCCGATGGCCGGCGACGTGGGCTCGCAGTACACGCCGGTGGCCGGCTGGGCGCAGGCTATCCAGTACCACCGCGATGTCCTGAAGGACGCGTCGTACGATGGGTCGATCGGCGTCGTGCTCGGCGGCGACGGCTCGGTGGCCGCGAATGGGTTCTGGTCGTCGCTGACGATGGCCACCACGCTGCAGCTCCCGATGCTGTTCTACATCGAGGACAACAACCTCGGCATCTCGGTGCGCGGCGAGATGCAGACGCCGGGCGGCGACATCGCGAAGAACCTCGGGGCCTTTGGCGGTCTGATGATTCGCGACGGCGACGGGACGGACCCGCACCAGTCGGCGCAGTTGCTCGCCGAGACGGTGGCGCACGTGCGAGCGGGGAAGGGACCGGCGTTGGTGCGACTGACAGTGCCGCGGCTCAACAGCCATTCCGGACCCGACAACCAGAAGGGCTACCGCACCGATGAGGAGATCGCCGCCGATTTCCAGCGTGATCCGCTGCCGAGGTTGAAGGCGTACCTCGTCCCGGCGCTGCTCTCGGCGCGCGAGTGGGAGGCGCTGGTGCGCGAAGCGAACGACGCGGTGCAGGCCGGGGTCGAGGCGGCGCGGGCGCGGCCGCATCCCACGCCGGACGACGTGGCCCGCTTCGTCTACGCCGACGACGAGGACGCGGTGATGGGCGGCCTGCCGCGCGCGGAGCGCGAGCGGCTGCGCGGCGCCGATGTGCCCGCCGAGGGCGGGACCGTGCTTCGTTTCCAGGAGGCGGTCCGCCGCGCGCTCGATGTCGAACTCGCCGCTAGTCCGCGCGTGCTGGTGTTCGGCGAGGACGTTGGGCGCAAGGGCGGCGTGCATCTCGTCACGGAGGGGCTGCAGAAGAAGTACGGCGCGGAGCGGGTGTTCGACACGTCGCTGTCGGAAGAGGGGATCATCGGGCGCGCGTCGGCGATGGCGATCAGCGGACTGATGCCCGTCACGGAGATTCAGTTCCGTAAGTACGCCGATCCCGCTGCGGAGCAGCTCAACAACCTCGGCACGACGCGCTGGCGCACGCGCAATCGGTTTGCGGCGCCCGTGGTGGTGCGGATGCCGGGCGGGTTCGGCAAGGATGTGGGCGATCCGTGGCATTCCCTGTCCGATGAAGTGCGCTTTGCGCACGCGTACGGGTGGCATGTCGCAGTGCCGTCGAACGCTGCCGACGCCGTGGGATTGCTGCGCGCGGCGATGCGCGGCGCGGATCCGGCGATCTTCTTCGAGCACCGGTCGCTGCTGATGACGTCAGATGGCAGCGCGCCGTACCCGGGCGACGACTATGTGCTGCCGTTCGGCCGCGCGAATCTCTTGCGCACCGGCAAGCGGATTACGGTCGTGACGTGGGGGGCGATGGTGCACCGCTGCGTCGAGGCAGCGGTCAAGTTCGGCGACGCGGTCGAGCTCATTGACCTGCGCACCGTGGCGCCGTGGGACAAGGCGTGCGTGCTGGCGTCGGTGGAGAAGACCGGACGCTGTCTCATCGTGCACGAGGACAACCTCACCGCGGGCTTCGGCGCGGAGATCGCGGCGACGATCGCGAGCGATGCGTTCTGGCATCTGGACGCGCCGGTGGAGCGGCTGGCGCCGGCGGACATTCCGGTGGCGTACCACACCGACCTTCTCAACGCGATTGTGCCGACGGTGGAGCGGATTGGCGAGTGCGTCGAGCGGGTTCTGGCGGTGTGACGTGCTGCGCCCTCCCGCGCGTCCGATGATGTCACCGTGCACACCGAGGGGCACATGCTGAAGATGATGAACAGGACGACCCTGCTCTCGACGTTGTGGGTCGTGGTCATGATCAACATGCTCAAGGCGGATATTCTCTCGCTGTACATCCCCGGTTCGGCGGCGGAGGTTGCGAGAACCGCAGGCGATACGCCGATCACGCACCTCATGCTCGGCGGGGCGATCCTGATGCAGCTCGCGCTGCTGATGATTCTGCTGGCGCGCGTGCTGCCATACCGGGTGAATCGCTGGGCGAATATCGGCGTGGGCGCAGCCACCATCACCTTTGTCTGGGGCGGCGCCGCGCCGTATCCGCACTACACCTTCATTGCCGCGGTCGAGACCGTCTGCCTGGGGCTGATCATCTGGTTCGCGTGGCGGTGGGAGGAGCCCCGCCGCGGCGGCTGACCGCAGGCGCGCCACTCACCAAAAGAGAGCGAAACGGCGTCGTCGCCCCCCCTCGCGCTTCGGGCGAAGGGAACCCCCCCGCAGACCCAGCGTGTCCAACCAGCGACCTGCGCGGTCGGAGAAACAACCACGCCCTCGCTTGCGTCCTGTGCCCTGTGCGAATGCCACCCCGAACTGCGCCCACGATGCCTCGGCTCCTGCGACTCCTCACCGCGTGGGCGGTGCCCGCTGCGCTCAGCGCCCAATCGCCGATGTTCCGCGGCTCCCCCGCGCATCTCGGCGTCGCCGACGGCCCCGCGCCCACGCTGCAGGAAGTCGTCTGGCGCTTCAAGACCGACGGCCGCGTGCTTTCGACGCCGGCCGTGGACGGCGACGCCGTATTCGTCGGCAGCACTGACGGGCGATTGTATGCCGTGGACCGGGCAACAGGACGCGAACGCTGGCGTTTCGGCACGCGCGGGCCCATCAGTTCGTCGCCGGCGGTCGCGCACGGCCTGGTCTACATCGCCAGCGTAGACGGCTTCGTCTACGCGGTGGACGCGGCGACGGGCGCCGAGCGCTGGAAGTACGCCACCGCGGGCGAGCGACGCTTCACCGCGCCGGGCATTCACGGCGCAATCCCGCGCACCGAGCGGATGCCTGATCCCTTCGATGTCTTCCTCTCCTCGCCGACGGTGGTTGGCGACGTGCTGTACATCGGGTCCGGCGACCAGTCGGTCTACGCGCTCGATGCGCGCACCGGCGCGCTCAAGTGGCGATTCGCGACGGGAGATGTCGTGCACGCCACACCCGCGGTGTTGAACGGCGTCGTCTACGTGGGGAGCTGGGACCGCAACGTCTACGCGATTGATGCAAACACCGGGCGCGAGCGCTGGCGGTACACGACGGGCGCCGACACGGTGATCTACAACCAGGTCGGCATCGCGAGTTCGGCGGCCGTGATACAGGGCCTGCTGCTCGTCGGCGGCCGCGACGGACGGTTTCACGCCGTGGATGCGGCGACCGGCGCGCCGCGTTGGACACACGACAATCGCGGCGGATGGACGATCGGCAGTCCGGCGGTGCGTGATGGCGTGGTGTACTTCGCGACGTCCGACGGGCGGAAGTTCAAGGCGCTCGACGCCGCGACCGGCTCGCTGCGCTTCGAGCTGGCCAACCCGGCGATCTCCTTCTCGTCGCCCACGCTCGCCGGCGACGTGGCGTTCTATGGGACGTCGGACGGGTGGGTGCGCGCGGTGAACGTGCGCACCGGACAGCGAGCCGGCGGCTTCCAGACCGACGGCTCACGCGCGAACCTCGCGCGCTGGGTGGACTCCACCGGGGTCTTTCAGACAGCGGGGATGTACCCGGACCGTACGCTCGACGGGATGATGATCGGCATGCGCACGATGTTCACCGTGGGGTCGGTGCTCTCGTCGCCAGTCATCGCCAGTGGCGTGCTGTATGTGGGGAGCACGGATGGGACGCTGTACGCGGTGCGGTAGGGTCGGCGCGCGCTCCAGATCTGACTGACGCCTGCTTTTCCGTTCAGCCCTCGAGCATGCGCCCAGGGTCGTCAGCCCCGTCGCGGCGCAGCGCACGCCTCACGTCATAGGCTCCGGCGGCTCAGGCGTCGCATCCGGCGACAGCGGCACCGGCGTGATCTGCCCGCGCCGTACCACGCGCGCGAAGGCCTGGCTCAGCACGGGGTCGGTCTCGCTTCCCTCGCGCGAGGCAAGGAAGGTCAGCGTCTGCTCGGCGGTCCAGGGCTTCCGATAGGGGCGGTTGGTGGTGAGGGCGTCGAAGATATCGCACACGTGTACCAGTCGGCTCGCCAGGTGGCAGCCGCGCCCGAAGTGCAGCCGCGGATATCCGTTGCCGTCCAGACAGATGTGATGCTCGTAGGCCACCACCGCCGGCAACTGCAGCCCGCGCTCTCGCTCGAGCAGCAGGCGGGCTCCTTCGGCCGGATGCGTGTTCATGACCGCCTTCTCCTGCGGGGTGAGGCGCCCAGGCTTGGTCAGGATCTCCTTGGGGATGGTGATCTTGCCGATGTCGTGCAGCAGCCCGGCCACGCCGAAGGCGCGCACTTCGCGACGCGAACAGCCGAGTTCCTCCGCCAGGCCCATCGCCAGCATTGCCACGTTGCAGGCGTGGGTGGTGGTGTACTCGTCGAACGACTTCATGGCCAGCAGTGGAAAGAGCATCCGGCGCTCGCCGTGCATCGCCGACGCCATCGACGCCACCACCGCCTCCACTTCGGCCATCGGGAGCCGCTCCGACTGCAGGGCCTCGGCGTGGATCCAGTCCACGGTGGCCGCGTCGTCGCGCAGGGTGGCCAGCAGGTCGGGGTCCAGCGATTCATCAGTATCTTCGAAGAGCAGCGAGGCGGCGCTGCTAGGCTGCGATGTCTCAGTGGGTGCATCGCTCAGTACCTTCAGCGCGCCGATGCGCACGGCGGTCGCCGCCATCGGGCGCGCCTCGGCCGACGACAATGTGCCTGCGCCCAACAGCGAGGCCATCTGCTCCAGTGCCGCCGCCCACTGCTCGCGTGTGACGTCGGCGTCCACCTCCAGACGTCCGACGGAAGCCGCCGAGAGCCGCGGGGCCCAGTCCCACTGACGCATCTCCTCGAGCTCTCGGCCGCGGTAGGCAACGCCGACGTCCATGAACGAGAACTCAGCGCACTGCACGTCGCTCAGCAGGTCGAGCAGGCGATTGAAGGTCAGGTCCACCCCACGCTCCCGCGCCGGGTGGCCGGCGGCGTACAGCCCCATCGTGGAGAGGCTCTGCCCCAGCGCGATCAGGAAACGGTTGGGGCGGCTCATGCGGTTCCCCCGCGCCGAACGGCCTCGCGAATCGCCGCGTCAGGTGAAGCGTCCGCCAGGTCGAGGGCAGACCGCGCGTTGGGATCGGTGCGCCAGCCGTGCGCCAGCGCTCGCACGGCGGCGAGCACCTGCGGCCGTCGCGCCGTCAACGCCCATCGCCGCCAGAAGAACGCCCCGCGCCGCACCAGGACGAGCCCCAGCAGCCAGTCGCGTGCCGCCGGGGTCGGGAGCTGCGCCAGCAAGGGGATGCCGCGCAGGCGCAGGTCGCCGTCGTCGTCGGCTTGCTGAAGCAACGCCAGCAGGTGCGGCAGCACCTCGCGTCCGATTCCGCCGCCCGCCGCCAGCTCGATCGCCGTCCGTTGCACACGCACATCGCGGTCGGCGAACCCCGCAGCCAACGCCGATTCCCGCTCGGCCGGTAGCCGGATCAGCAACCGCAGGGCTTCAGCACGCACGATGGGCTCGTCGTGCGTCAGGTAGCCGCGCAGGGAGATCCCGGTGGGCGGCTCCGGAAGCTGGGCCAACACGTTCAGCAGGTTGCGCAGAAGGTATGGGCCGGCGTCGCCCAAGCGCGCCAAGACCGCGGGACGAACGCGTTCCCCGAGAGCGCAAAGCGTGCCGATCACGAGCAGACGCGTTCCCTGCGCTTCGGACAGCGCCAGCACGTCCAGCAGCGGCTCGACCTCGCCTGGTCCGCAGCGGGCCAGGCAGGCACGCACGACTTCGGGAGCCACCCGGTCGCTGAGCAGCATACGGCGCAGCAGCGACGGGGCGACCAGCGCCTGCTCGATCTCGGCGACCGCGCCGGGGGCGTGCGGGGCGCGCTCGAGGAGGTCCACCACGACCCCCAGCCGGGTTCCCTCGACAAGCGTCTCCAGCGCGGCCAACACGTCGGGGCCGACCGCGTCGAGCTCGAGCGCCATTTGCACGAGGCGTTCGGCGCTGGCGACGGCGCTTCCCGTGCCGCGTCGGCTTCCGCCTTCGTAGGCGGCGATGTGCTCGAGCAGGGCCGTGTGCTCGGCTGGGGCGGACTCGCCCAGCGACCATCCCTCAACCAAGGCCCGCGCCGCCTGACGCAGCGCCTCGCCCCCCTCGTCGGATCGACGGTCGGACCGGCGATGTGTCTGTCGTGACATCTTGCCAAGCAGGCGCAGCAAGTGATGCGACAGCGCGTGGTCGCTGCTTCGGGCGGCGGCCTGCAACCAGTCGAGCACCGCCGAAACCGGGAGGACCTCGATGCCCTGCAGAATGATGCGACGCCGTTCTTCGGGATCGCTGTGCGCCCGCAGCAGCTTCTCGAAGGTCTCCACGCTCGTCTGGGCCATGGTGGCGCGCAGGCGGGCCGCCACCGGCCCGTCGCTGCGGCCGCGCCGACGCACGTGGCGAGCGACGTCGAGCAGCGCTCCGGTCGCGGCTTTCGCCTGCGCCGGGTCATCACCCACGCCCCGGAGTGCATCCAGTATGCGGGTCGGGTCAGCGGTGCGCGCATCGAGGGTGGAGTCCCCTTCGCCGAGCATGACGGCGGCGGCGAGCGCCTGCCACAGGCGGTTGCCTTCGAGCGGGTCGCCGTCGGCATCGTCCTCATCAGTGCCGAGCGCGAGGGCGTCAAAGCGCAGCCAGTCCACGCGCACGTGCGGTCCAATGAGGGGTCGGGTTGGCTCGAACGACGGAGCCGTGGTGGGCTCCGAAATGGGCTCGGTGTCTGGTTCGGCGGGGAGCTCGGCTACGGTGAAGGAGACGCTGGCGCGGGCGGGCATCATCACGGCGAGCAGGCCGTCAACTTCGTCGTCGCTGAGACCGGCGAAGAGCGTCACTGCGGCCACCTGCGCGCGGTGAAGGCGATCGGCGAGGTCGCTCAGCACCGGGTGTCCCGGATCGCTGACGCCGTCTTCCACGCTCAGGGTTGTCCGGGTGACGATCACCGTGATTTGCGGTCGTCCCTCTAAGGCGCGCTCGATGGCCCGCTGCGCACCGTGAGTTCCGGCGACGCGCGTGGGATGACCGGGGGGATAGGCCGCGCGGCGGTGCACGGCCACCGACAGCTCCTTCAGCCACTCGAAGTGCTCGGCAGAAAGGGGCGGCGCGTCGGCCGGACTTGCCTCGACGGCTCTCGTGGTTCGCGGCATCGCTGACGTGAAGGCAGAGGAGCGTTGGCGCTCTGACGTCCTATACTATACAGCCAATCGCGTCGATTGGGGCTTCAGCGCTCCAATCACCCGAAAAGGAGGGAAGCGACGTCGTCACCCCCGTCGCGGCGCGGCGGCGGGGCAAGTTCGGGCACCTGGCCAAACAGGTCCTCGCGCTTCAACGCCGATTCGATGGACGCGAGCACGGCGCCGAGCTCGGCTCTGGCCTTGCGCACCTCCCACGGATACAGCGCGCGGGAGGCGAGGAGGCCGAGGGCCGCGATGCTGACGGCC
>VHBQ01000058.1 GCA_016871855.1 Gemmatimonadota bacterium | reverse complement strand
GTCGGAGGCGGCTGGCCTTGGCCGAGGTCGTAGCGGCGCTTCGCCTCCAGCGCGATGCGGCGGCCGGTGCGGCCACGGACGCTTCGATTGCACCGACGGCGCCGGCTCCCCCCGATACCACCATTCGACCAACCGAACTGCCGCCGCCATGACCCTGCCAGCGTTCACCGGATTCGGTCCCGCCGCGCTGACCTTTCTCCGCGGGCTTCGCGCCAACAATCGCCGCGAGTGGTTCGAGTCGCACCGCGCCGCGTACGAAACCGAGGTCAAGCGTCCGCTCCAGAGGTTGGTCGAGGAGCTCGATGTGCGCTTCGCGACACTGGCGCCGGAGTTCGTCGGCGACCCGAAGTCCTCGCTGTTCCGCATCCATCGCGACGTACGGTTTTCGCGGGACAAGTCGCCGTACAAGACACACGCCGCTTGTTGGATCTTCCATCGCGCACCGGGACGCGGTGTCGGACAGACGGTGGATGGCGGGGCGGGCTTCTACTTCCACCTCGAACCCGGCGCCTCGCTCGTGGCGGGCGGTCTGTGGATGCCGCCGAGGCCGAAGCTGCAGTTGGTGCGGGACGCGATCGCCGAGGCGCCCGCGGCATGGGAGCGGGTCGTCCTCGACCGCGCATTTGTGCGACGCTTCGGCGGACTGAATGAAGACGATCCGGGCGTCGTGCTGAAGCGGTTGCCGCGCGGCTTCGCGCCGGGGCACCCCGCGGAGCGCTGGCTGCGATTCAACTCCTTCACCGTGTCGCGCGCGCTGAGCGACACCGACGCGCTGGGGCCGCGGCTCGTGGCGCGCGTGATGCGCGATTTCGCGGTGATGCTGCCGTTCGTCCGCTGGCTGAACCGCGCGCTGGGTTTCCTGCCGAGCCGTTCGCGCTAGCGCACCGCGCCGTGGTCCGCGGCGCGGCTAGACGCGCCGGCCCGCCTCGCCGCGCACGATCCCCTCGACGCGCCATGCGGGGTCCAGCCATTCGGCGGCGACGGCCTGCAGGTCGTCGCGCGTGACCGCGGCGAGGTCGCGTTCGAACTCGTCCAGTTCGGCCAGCGACCCGAACAGCCACGCGTCAGCGATGTCGGCCATCACCGCGCCGCCGCTCTCCTGCCGGATCGCCCACGCGCCGAGCGCGTAGGTGCGCGCGCGGGCGAGCTCGTCATCGCGCACGGGCGCCGCGCGCATCAACTCGATCTCGGTCAGCAGCCCCTGCCGGGCCGCGTCCTCCTTTTCCGGCGACGTCGCGATGTACGCGACGAACATGCCCGCCTGCGGGCGAACGACCGGCGAGGCGGTCACGGTGTACGCCAGCGACCGGCGATCGCGCAGCGCCTCGAACAACCGTCCGCCGAGTCCGCTGGCCACGCCGCCCAGCAGGGAGGCCGCGAACCGGCGCCGATCGGTGCGCGACGGCCCCGGGTACGCGAGCACGAGCCCCGTCTGCGCCTTGTCGCGCTGCTCGGCCTGCACGCTCCCACCGCGCGGCCACTCGGGCGCCTCGACATCGCGTCGCGCACCGAGCGCGAGCTGCTCAAAGCCGCCGGCGGCGAGCGCGGCGAGCCGTTCGGGGTCGCCGTCGGCGACAATGACGATGACCTGCTCGCCCCGCCGCACGACGTCGCGATGCCACGCGCGCAGCGACTCGCCGTCGAGCGCGCCGACGGAAGCCTCCGTGCCGAGCGCGAGCCGCGCGTACGGATGCGCGCCCCAGGCCGCGCGCGCGGCGAGCTGCAGTGGATAGCGGTACATGTCGTCGCGCAGCTGCGTGAGCTGGGCCAGCGCCACGGTGCGTTCGCTGTCGACGGCGTCGGCGGGCATCGTTGGCGCCTGCGCCACGTCGGCGAGCAGGGCGAGCGCGGGTTCGAACTGGCCGGTCGGCACCGAGACGGTCCAGTGCATCGTCTCCGCCCCCGCGCCGGCGGCGAGCGCGGCGCCCAGCCGCTCGCTCTCTTCGGCGATGCGCGCGGCGTCACGCGTCGCCGTTCCCTTGAGCGAGGTGCGCGCTGCCAGCAGGGAGACGCCCTGAAGATGGGCAGGCTCCACGTCGGCGCCGGCGCGCACGAACACTCCGGCGTACGCAATCGGGGCGCGCGGCGCGCACCGCACGAGGATCGGCACGCCGGCGGCGCTGCGGAAGACATGGACGTTTGCGGTCGTTCCCTGCGCGGCGGGGCGACGCGTGGTGATGGCCACGTCCGGAAGCTTCGCTACGCCCGTGACGGGCGGGGCGGACGCCGCCTCGAGCGCCGCGCGCAGCGTGGCGGCATCGCTGGCCACCGGCGCCGCTCCGTCGGGCCGGTAGATCACCACGGCGGCCGTGTCGGGGGTCAGGACACGCCGAGCGGCGTCAGCGACATCGTGCGCGGTGGCCCGCTGCATCGCCTCGAAGTACTCTACGCCGAGGCGCCAGTCGCCGAGCGCCTCCCACGCCGCGAGGTGATGGGCGCGCCCCTCGGCGGTCTCGAGCCGACGCAGCCATTGCGCTTCGTGGACGCGCCGAACGCGAGCCACTTCATCGTCGGAGAGGTCGCCGTCGCGGAGCCGGGCCAGCTGGTGCCAGGCCGCGCCCGCGCATTCCAGCGCCCGCTCCGGCCGCGTCGCCGCCTGCATGCCGAAGACGCCGATGTCGCCCGGCAGGTACTGGTAGGCGGAGACCGAAGATGCGAGTTGGCGATCGCGCACCGCGCGGTACAGGCGCGAGGAGCGTCCGGCGGCGAGGACGCTCGCCGCGACGTCAAGGCGCGGCGCGTCCTCGTGCGACACGCCCGGTGTGCGCCACCCGATGGCGAGCTCGGCGCGCGAGATGTCGCCGGTCCACTCACGCAGGCGGAAGTCGCGGCGCGGCGGCTCGGCCGGGCCGCGGTCGCGCGCGACAGGCGCGTCGGGGAGCGCGCCGTAGTGCCGCTCGACCAGCCGCACCGCGTGCGCCGGGTCCACATCGCCGGCGATCACGAGCACGGTGTTGGACGGCTGGTAGAAGCGGCGATAGAAGCCGTGCACGTGCCCGCGCGTCAGCGCGCGCAGTCCCGGCTCCCGGCCGATGCGCCAGCGGCGCATGCGATGGTGGTCGTGCAGCAGCTCAAAGAGCGTCTCCGAGGCCACGGCGTGCGGGCTGTCGGCCTTGCGCTTCGCCTCCTCGACGATGACCTCGATCTCGCGGGCCAGCTCGCCCTCGTCGATGAGCGAGCGGGAGTACGCATCGGCCTGGATCTCGAGCCCGGCCGCGAAGCCCGCGGCGGGGAGCACCGTGTAGTAGCTCGTGTGATCGTAGATGGTGCCGGCGTTGAGCGTGCCGCCCTGCGCCTTCGTGGCGCGGGCGATGTCCCCCACGCCGCGCGTCGGCGTCCCCTTGAAGTACATGTGCTCGAGGACGTGCGAGATGCCGACCACATCATCCGGTTCGTCGAAGTACCCCGCGGACACCCAGGTCACGATGGCGACGACCGGCACGCGATCGTCGGGCGCGACAAGGACGGTCAGGCCGTTCGGAAGCCGATGGCGGTGCACGCGCTCCGGCGCGAGCACGGCGTCGAGCAGGGCGGAGGCGCTCAGTGGACGATGCGCAGGAGGCCCGCGTCGGCGCAGCCGCGCAGGAAGCTCTCGGCGTCGCCGTCGGGGATGAGCCGGCCGGTGATGGAGAAGCCGCGGCGCGCCTCGGACTGCATGAACTCCTCGACCGAGCGATTCGCCGCCGAAGGCGCTGCGTCGCGCATGCCCACGACGATCTCGTCCCACGTGCCGTCGAGCTGGCGCCCGTCGGCTAACTCTACGCGATGTGTCGTCGGGGCCGCCGCGCCACCCGCCAGCTCGTTGAGCAGGGAGCCGAAGAGCTCGAGCTGATCGCGGGACTGCTGGGCGTCCTGCTCGTTGAAGCGCGACTCGAGCTCCGCCAGCAGCTCGTCGGTCTGATCGGCCACGGGAGTCAGTTCCGCGAGGCGTGCTTCCCATGGCTCGAAGGACGGGTCGCCATCCGCCACGTGCCGGTGCGCCTTGCGCAGCTCGACGAGGCGCCAGATGCCAAGCTCATCCCAGTGATCCTCGGGCTGTGTCTGGTCCAGCTGGTAGAGCGCCGCCTCGTAGTCCCCGCGGTCGTACAGCAGGTTGCCCAGGTAAATGCGCGCCTCGACGTGCGCGCCGTCGAGCTTGAGGGCGCGTCGCAGCGACTCGGCGGCGGCCTCGTCCTGGCCTAGCCGGTGCTGCGTGTAGCCGACCAGCGCCACGGCCTCGGCGCTGTCGGGAGTCTGGCGCACCGCCACCTCGAAGAACTCGAGAGCCTCCTCGAACTGCTCGTCTCGGAAGAGCGCCCGCCCGACCTGGAGCATCAGCTCGACATCGTCCTCGTATCCGAGCGCGCGGATGCGCGTGAACAGGCGCTTGGCCACGTCCGGTTCGCCGAAGCGCAGCATCGTCTCACCCAGCCCCGCGAGGCCGTCTTCGTGCTCGGGGTCGAGCACGAGCGCCTCCTCGAAGCTGCGGCGGGCCCAGGCGAACTCGTCGCGGGCCAGGCGGGCATAGCCCAATCCCACGTGCAGCTCGACGGCATGCGGATACAGCGCCAGCCCCTCGTGGAGCGTCGCGAGGGCGGCCTCGTAGTTGCCCTCGTTGTACAGCTGGTGCGCTCGTTCGTCGTACTCTTCGGAACTCAGGAACGAAGACGACATCGTTCGACTGACCTCCTGAGACGGGTGAGGGTTGACCGCAAGGTAAACGAGCGTGCGCGGCGCAAACAACGGGGGCGCCTCCCCGGACCGTCACCCGAGTTCACGCAGGGCCACCGCAATGCGCGCGGCCAGGGCGGCATTGGCCTCGAGCAGGGCAAGATTGGCGGCCAACGAAGCGCCGCCGGTGGCGCGCTCGACCGCGCCGAGCAGGAACGGCGTCAGCGCCGCGCCGGACACTCCCGCGGCGCGGGCCTCGGCCAGTGCGGCGTTCACGGCGGCATCCACGACACGCCGATCAAGCGCGGCGTCGGCTGGAGGTGGCTGCACGACGAGCACCGCCCCCGGGCGGCCCAGCGCGCGATGGGCGGCGAACGCGCGCGCGACGTCCCGCGGGTCGTCGGTCGAAGCCGTAAGGCGCAGCCCTGTTTCGCGCGTGAAGAACCCCGGGAACTCGTCCGTCCCGAACCCGATGATCATCACGCCGTGGCTGTCGAGCCGTTCAAAGGTGGCGGGAAGATCAAGGATGGACTTGGCGCCCGCGCAGACCGTGATGACCGAGGTGCGGGACAGCTCGAGCAGGTCGGCCGATTCGTCGAACGCTGGCTCACGGTGCACACCGCCGATGCCGCCGGTGGCGAAGACGTTGAGCCCCGCGGACGCACAGAGCGCGAGCGACGCCGCTACCGTGGTGGCGCCATCGAGGCCGCGCGCAACGGCCCAGCCGAGCTCGCGCGCCGACACCTTGGCGACGCCGTCACGCCGGAGAAAACGTTCGAGGTCCTCGCCGTGGAGGCCAACAGTGGGCGTGCCTCGGATGACGGCCAGCACCCCCGGCTCCGCGCCTCCGGCGCGCGCCGCCGCACACATCCGCTGGTGCGCCTCGCGGTTCGCAGGTTGGGGAAGTCCCTGCGCGAGCACCGAGCTTTCGAGGGCGACGATCGCGCGATCGCGGCGCGCGGCCGCGAGGCTGGGGGACCAACGGACGGGAGGGGAGCGCTCGTCCACGACGATACCATACAATGCGAAGCAGAGAAACAACAGAGAGACAACAGAGAAACAACAGAAAGACAACAGAGAAACAACAGAAAGACAACAGAAAACCGGCGTCGGCTCCTGTTGTCTCTCTGTTGTTTCTCTGTTGTCTCTCTGTTGTTTCTCTGTTGTTTCTCTGCCCCTATTGCCTCCACGCTTTCACTACAGCCTCACCGAGTCTGGCAATTACGGCATTCCCCTCGCTCTCGTCCCAGTACCGGCGGTCCTCGTTTCCCTTGGTGAGCACGCACGCCACGACGCGCGCGGGGAGGTAGAACACGCCGCAGTCGGTGCGCGCCTGGTCCACGTCGCCCGTCTTGTGCGCGAGGCGCACGTTGTAGTTGAAGCGGGCGAGCTTGGAGTTGTCGGCGTTGTGGCGCAGGATCCACAGCATTGTCGAGTCGGCGGCGGGACTCACCGCCTTGCCCTGCGCGAGCAGCGCGAAGAGCTGGGCCATCTCGTCGGGCGTCGTGACACCCAAGCCGTACTTCGCCGAGCTGTCCGGGGCGACGCTGGCAATCCGCGTCATCGATCCGGAGTGGACCTTGGTGTGCGGCAGACCCAGCGCCTCCATCTTCTGCCAGACGCGGCGGATCTTGATGCGGTCGAGGATGAGGTTGGTCCCCGTGTTGTCGCTCAGCGTGCTCATCAGCCACGCGGCGTCCCACAGCCGCAGCGTGAGCGGCGTGCGCAGGAACTGCAGCTCGCCGGCGCCGCCCACCTTGTCGATGTCCGTCAGCACCACTGGGTCGTCGAGCGAGAGCTGCTTCTTCTCGGCCAGGTCGAACAGCGCGACGAGCACCGGCACCTTGATCAGCGAAGCGGTCGGGAAGGTCTCGTCGCCGCGCCGCCCCAGCGTTTCTCCCGTCTCGAGGTTCGTGATGCGATAGCCGACCACGCCCCGGTGCGCATCGGCAATCGAGTCCAGCGTCCGGCGCAGGAGCGCCGTGTCAGCGCGCACATCCAGGCGCGGGGCGGCGGCGGGCGCGGCCGGGGTCGGCGCGGGCGGTGTCACCTGCGCGCGCGCATGTGTGCACGCGGCGCCCAGGGCGGCGACGGAGAGGAGCAGGACGCGGCAGCGCATCGCGCCGCTACGCGTCATCGAACTCGTCGGCCTTCTTCGTGCCGACGTGCGTGCGCTCGCGTTCCTCGGGATCGATGACGGCGAGCAGCTTGATGCTCTCGCCCGCCCAGCAGTCAAACGTCTTGCCCGTCCCTTTCACGATGCGGATCTCGTGCCCGTCCTCGAACTTCAGCACGAGCTTCGGATACTCGGCGTTGACGTACTGCTTGCGGAGCTTCTTCGGCGGAGTTGGCATGCCGCGAAGGTATGAAGCCCTTGAAAGCGGCGCAACCAAAGGCGCGTCACGTCACGGTGGAGCGGACGCCCTCAAAGGTCTTCCACGCCGAGGTGGCGAGGATATCGTCGATCTCGGCGACGACGCGTTCCACCTCGGCGTCGCTGGTGTAGAAGTGCGGGGCGACCCGAATGCCCGCCCCCGGGCGGTAGTCGATGACCACGTCGCGGGCGAGCAGGGCGCGCGCGACTTCCGCGGCGTGCGGGACGTCGAATGCCACCGTGCCACCGCGGTGGGCCGGGTCGCGTGGTGCCGACACCGCGTAGCCGCGCGCGTCGGCGAGTGCCACGAGGTGTGCCGTCTGTCGCATGGACTTCGCGCGAATGGCTTCAATGCCCGCGCGCCGCACGATACGCGGTCCTTCGAGGTTCGCGTACAGCGCGGGCACGACCGGTGTGCCGCCCAGCCAGCGCCACGCGCCGCCGGCGTAGTCCATCGTCTCGTCGAACGCGAACGGCCGCGCGTGGGCCTGCCACCCCGTGAGCGTGGGGGCGAACTGAGCGCTCATCGCCGGCGACGCCCAAAGGAACGAGCCCCCCGGGCCGCCGCAGAGCCACTTCAGCACGCCTGCACTGTAGAAGTCGCAACCGATGGCGCGCACATCCACCGGCATCACGCCGGCCGCGTGATAGCCGTCGAGCGAGACCAGCGCCCCCATCGCGTGCGCGTGTGCGCAGACGCGCGCCACGTCGAGGATCGCCGCCGAGCGGAAGAGCACATGGGAGATCGCGACCAGGCGCGTGCGCTCGGTGATCGCCGCGCACAGGCGCTCAGTGTCGATGGTGACGCCATCGTCGCTCGGCACGATCTCCACGCGTGCGCCCAGGCGCGGAGCGAGCTGCTCGACGGCGTAGCGCACCGAGGGGAAGTCGAGCGCGGTCATCACCACGGTGTCGCGCGCGGCGGGGTAATTGAGCGCCGACAGCACCGCCGCCTGCGCGAGCGTCACCGTCGGAACCATCGCCACTTCGCCGGGGTACGCGCCTATCAGCGGCGCCAGTTCATTGCCGACCGTGACCGGCATCTCCCACCACCCCTCGGCCCACGCCCGCACGCCGCGCCCTTCCCACGCATCTACGTACTCGGCAAGTCGATCCGGCACGCCACGCGGCATCGCGCCCAGCGAGTTGCTGACGAGGTACGTGCAGCGCTGGAGGATCGGAAACTCCGCGCGGTACGCGAGCAGCGGATCCACGGCGGCTACTTCCGGCGGAAGAAGAAGAGGACGGTCGCAATCACCAGCACCACGCCAACCGCGCGCCATTCCTCCATCGTGATGCCGGTGAGCATCCAGGCGATGACGAGGCACGTGAAGATGTGGACGGTGGGGCCGAGCGGGAGGTTGAACGGCACGGCGCCCTCGTTCTGCACCCCGCGGCGGCGCAGCTCCCAGGCGGCCACCGCGCAGATCGCGTACAGCAGCAGCGCCGACAGGTTGGCCAGCACGGCCAGCGCCTCAAACTCGTGGGCGACGGCGAGCACGCAGCAGACGGTGGACTGCACAACGATGGCGAGCCACGGCGTGTGGAAGGACGGGTGGACGGCCGCCAGTTGGCGGGGGAGGAAGCCGTCGCGCGCGAAGGCGAAGAGCGCCCGCGGCATCGCCAGCGTCATCCCCGACATGTATCCGAAGGTCGAGATGGTCGCGCCGACGAGCAGGAGCAGGCGCCCGGGCTCTCCCATCAACCGCTCGGCCACGGCGGCAAGCGGCGCCGCCTTCGCCGCGGCCAGCGCCTCGACGCCGAGCACACCTTGGGCGACGAACTGCACGGAGAGGTAAAGCACGGTCACGCCGATCATCGCGATGGCGATGGCGCGCGGCACGGTGCGCGAGGGATCCTTCACCTCGCCCGACGGCACCAGCGCGGCCTCGATGCCCATGAACGCGAAGAAGAGCACCGCAGCGGTGCGAGCGAAGGTGCCCGCGGCCGGCACGCTCTCGGCCACGAGATGCGAGGGCGCGACGGCCACCGCGCCGACCGCCACGAGCACGAGCAGGGGAAGCAGCTTTGCCACCGAGACGAGCGTGATGAGCCGCGCGCCCTGCTGCACGCCGCGCACGTTCACGCCCGCAAGGAAAGCGAAGGTCACGGCCAGCACGAGGGCGCGCGGCACTGGCGCGCCCAGGGCCGGGACGAGCGTGCCGATGAATCCGGCATAGGCGCTCGAGACCGAGGCGAGCGCGGTCGTGGCCAGGAGCCAGAGCAGGACGCCCGCCATGAATCCCGCGTAGGGGCCAAAGACAAGCTCCACGTACGCGTACGGACCGCCCGTCATGGTCACGCGGCTTCCGGCCTCGGCGAAGCAGAGCACGACCAGGCCGATGGCGACGGCGCAGATCACGTACACCCATGGGGCGGATGCGCCCATGAGTTCGGTGACCGCGCCAGGGAGGCGGAAGATGCCGCCGCCCACCGTCGTGTTGAAGATCGCCGCGGCGAGCCCGATTACCCCGATGGCGCGGGTGAGGCCGCGATCAGCGTCGGCAGCGGATGAGGAGTGGGGGGCAGCGAGCATCGGGTGTGCGCGAGGGGTGACAGAAGGACCCGGGACGGTGTAACGTCGGTATAACGTATCCGTCGACCGTTGCGCTCGCACCCAGCTCCCCGGAGGCATCATGCGGAAGTTGTGGCTCTCCTTGTTCGCGACCATCCTCGCCTGCTCGCTGCCGTCGCCCGCCGTCGCTCAGGGCGCCCGCCTGCTCCGGCGTTTCGGCGCCCCCGTCGCCGCGCAGGCGAGCGTCGGCGTCCGGAAGGCGAAGGCCGTCCCCGCTCCGCTGCCGGCGCCGCCACGCGCGGACACCAGGCAGAATCGCGCGATGATGATCGTCGGCGGCGCAGCCATGCTGACCGGCGCAGTCGTGGGCAGCGACGCCGGCACGCTGATCAGCGTGGGCGGCGCCGTCGTCTTCCTGTGGGGGCTGTACCAATACCTCCAGTAGCCGCCCGACCGGTCCGTTGAGGCCCGCTCTGCCGTGACAATGCATCGACCCGCGGACATTCCGCCGCGCGTCGCGCTCGTCCTTGGCGGCGGCGGGCTCAAGGGGTGCGCGCACATCGGCGTGCTCCGCGCGCTCGAGGAGCGCGGCATCCGGCCTTCGGTCATTGCAGGCTCGAGCATCGGCGCGTTGATCGCCGCCGCGTACGTGCGCGGGCTCAGTGTGGACGACATCGAGGCCACGGCGCTGGCCCTGCGCAAGAACCACCTGTTCCGCATCGATCACGTCGGGATGGTGATGCGCCGGATGCTGGCGCCGGCGCTGTACCTCGAAGCGCCCTTGCGGGCGCTCGTGGATCGCCTCGCGCCCGAGGGCACGTTCGACGACCTCCCGATGCCGCTGCTCGTCAACACCACCGACATCGAGCGCGGCACGCAGGTGACGTGGGGACTGCCCGGCCTGCGCGACGTGCCCGTCGCCGACGCCGTGTATGCTTCGTGCGCGCTCCCCGGCTTCTTCCCGCCGCGCATCATCCGCGACCGCGTCTGCGTGGACGGCGGCGTGCTGGGCAATACCCCGGCGCACGTGGCAGCGCTGGGCGCGGACGCCATCATTGCGGTGGATGTAGGGAGCACCAGCTCGACCACGGCGCGGCGCGTGCGCGAGAAGGGCTTCGCGACGGTGTTCATGCGGTCGGTGCAGCTGATGATGCGATCGCAGCAGCAGATGCAGCTGTCCACGTGGCAGGGGCCGCCGCTGCTGCTTATCCGCCCGCCGATCTGGCGACTCAACTGGTTCAGCTTCGCGCAGACTCGCGCGATGATCCACGCGGGCTACCAGGCGGCGTGCGACGTGCTGGACCACGCCGGCGACGCGCTCATCAGCCCGCCCGGCGTCTACCCGCGACGCCGGGTCGAGGTGGTGGTGGACCGCGCGCGCTGCACCGGCTGCGGCTTGTGCGTCGCCCTCGCGCCCAGCGTGATGCGGCTGACGAGTGACGGCAAGGCCGAGCCCGTGGACGGCACGCTCGAGTGGTCGCGCGCCGACGGCGCGTTCGTCCCGGAGTGCCCGGAGCACGCGATTTCCGTGGACACCATCGACCCCGACGGTGGCCGGCGTCGCACGATGGAGCACCAGGTCTTCCCCGACTAGCGCGCGGACGCGCCCTCGCTCCGCCCGCTCCATCGTTATAATTCATCCAGCCTGGACGCCGCGTGCATTCCGTCGTCCAGTGGCTCAGGCCATCACCCCGCCCCACCCACTCCTGCGGGCGACCAGACCAACCGGCCATGGCAACCTCAAACAGCTTCGGCAGCCGCGCGACGCTCACCGTCGACGGCCAGACGTACACCTACTACCGGCTCGACGCCGTCGCTGCCCTCCCTGGCAGCACGGCGAAGACGCTCCCCTTCTCGCTGCGCGTCCTGCTCGAGAACCTGCTGCGCAACGAGGATGGCGCCTTCGTGAAGAAGGGCGACATCGAGACGCTGGCCACCTGGAACGTCAAGGCGCCGGTGGACAAGGAAATCGCCTTCCGCACCAGCCGCGTGCTGCTGCAGGACTTCACCGGCGTCCCCTGCGTGGTGGACCTCGCCGCAATGCGCGACGCCCTCGCCCAGCTCGGCGGCGACCCGAAGAAGATCAACCCGCTGCAGCCGGTGGACCTCGTCATCGACCACTCCGTGCAGATCGACGAGTACGGCACCGACGCGGCGTTCATGATCAACGTGAACCTCGAGTATGAGCGCAACTTCGAGCGCTATCAGTTCCTGCGCTGGGGCCAGACGGCGCTCAAGAACTTTCGCGCGGTGCCGCCCGGCACTGGTATCTGTCATCAGGTGAATCTGGAGTATCTGGGGCAGGTGGTGTTTGTCGGCGAAGAGACGGTGGACGGTGGACGGTTGACGGTGGACAAGGTCGCGTATTGCGATTCGCTGGTCGGGACCGATTCGCACACCACGATGATCAATGGCCTCGGCGTCCTCGGCTGGGGGGTGGGGGGCATTGAGGCCGAGGCGGCGATGCTGGGGCAGCCGGTGTCGATGCTGATTCCCGAGGTGATCGGCTTCAAGCTCACCGGGAAGCTCCCCGCGGGCGCGACGGCCACGGACCTGGTGCTCACCTGCACCGAGATGCTCCGCAAGAAGAAGGTGGTCGGCAAGTTCGTCGAGTATTTCGGCGACGGGCTCGCCGGGCTGTCGCTCGCCGACCGCGCGACCATCGCCAACATGGCGCCGGAGTATGGCGCGACGATGGGCTTCTTCCCGGTGGATGGCGAGACGCTCAAGTACCTGCGCCTCTCGGGGCGCAGCGAGCATCACGTGAAGCTCGTCGAGGCGTACTGCAAGGCGCAGGGGCTGTTCCGCGAGGCGGGGGCGCCGGACCCGGTGTACACCGACGCGCTCGAGCTCGACCTCGCAACGGTGGTGCCCTCGCTCGCCGGCCCGAAGCGTCCGCAGGACCGCATTCCGCTGACGCAGATGAAGGCCAACTACGCCGACTCGCTCAAGGCGCACGTCGCGCAGATGACCGAGGCGGCCGCCAAGAAGGGACAGCCCGCGCCGGTCTCCGCGGCACAGCGGCTGAGCCACCGCGGGCAGGACTTCGACCTCGTGGACGGCGCGGTGGTCATCGCCGCCATCACGAGTTGCACCAACACGTCCAACCCGAGCGTGATGCTCGCCGCCGGCCTCGTGGCGCAGAAGGCCGTGGCCAAGGGACTGAAGAGCAAGCCGTGGGTGAAGACGTCGCTCGCGCCGGGCTCGAAGGTCGCCAAGGACTACTTCGAGAAGGCCGGCGTGCAGCCGGCGCTCAACGCGCTTGGCTTCCAGATCGCCGGCTACGGCTGCACCACGTGCATCGGCAACTCCGGCCCGCTCCCCGACGCGATCAGCAAGGGGATCGACGACGGCAAGCTGACGGTCGCCGCGGTACTCAGCGGCAACCGCAACTTCGAGGGGCGCGTGAATCCGCAGACGCGCTTCAACTACCTCGCCTCGCCGCCGCTCGTCGTGGCCTATGCGCTCGCCGGGCGCGTGGACATCGACTTCGAAAAGGAGCCGATCGGCACCGGCACCGACGGCAAGCCGGTGTATCTACGCGAGATCTGGCCGTCGCCGAAGGAAGTCGAGGACATCGTGCTGGGCAGCGTGAGGCGCGAGCACTTCGAGAAGCAGTACGCCGACGTCTTCGGCGGCGACGAGCAGTGGAAGGCCATCCCGGTGCCAACGGGCGATCGCTACGCGTGGGACGACAAGTCCACCTACGTGAAGCACCCGCCGTATTTCGAGCGAATGACGATGACGCCGCCGGGGGTGAAGCCCATCGCCGGCGCGCGCGTCCTCGGCATGTTTGGCGATTCGATCACCACCGACCACATTTCCCCGGCGGGGTCGATCGCTGAGAAGTCGCCGGCTGGCGTCTGGCTCAAGTCGCTCGGCGTGGAGAAGAAGGACTTCAACTCGTACGGCGCCCGCCGCGGCAACCACGAGGTGATGATGCGCGGCACGTTCGCGAACATCCGCCTCAAGAATGAACTGACCGCCGGCATGGAGGGATGGTGGACGCGCACGGCGCCGGAGGCCGAGCCGACTTCGTTCTTCGAGGCGAGCGAGGCGTATCGGCAGGCGGGAACGCCGCTGGTGATCATCGCCGGCAAGGAGTATGGCACCGGATCGTCACGCGACTGGGCGGCCAAGGGGACGATGCTCCTCGGTGTGCGCGCCGTGATCGCGGAGAGCTTCGAGCGCATCCATCGCTCGAACCTCGTCGGGATGGGCGTGCTCCCGCTCGAGTTCACGAACGGCGAGACGCGGCAGTCGCTGGGGCTCACCGGCTTCGAGACGATCACCATCGAGGGGATGAGCGACGCGATGACGCCGCGCGCCACGCTCACGGTCAAGGCCGACGGCAAGACGTTCCAGGTCCGCAGCCGCATCGACACGCCGGAGGAGATGAACTACTACCGACACGGCGGGATTTTGCCGTATGTGCTAAGAAACCTGGCCAAGTAGCAGAGAGACAACAGAGAGACAACAGAGAGACAACAGAGAGACAACAGAGGGGCGCGCCGTGAGACGGTGCGCCCCTCGTGCGTACTCGTCGTCGAACCGTCGATCAGGGCCGCGCGCGCACGCTGTACGCCACGGGGTTCCACGCCTCGCCCTGCCGTGCGAGGCGCACGCGCACGTCGTACAGGGCCGCCGTTTCCTTGCCGCCACTGCGCCACGACGCCTCGATGACGAACTCAGTGACGAATCCGCCGCCCTCGCTGTCCGGCGCCGACGCCATACGGTCGAAGCCGGCGGCGAAGTCCTCGCCGTCGCGCACGAGTTTTTCGAGGGCCCGCCGCGCCGCTGGATCGCCGTCGCCGGCATCGCCAAGGCGCTCCAGGTCGCGCACGCGACGCTGGTTCATCATCGTCACGAGGGTGCGCGCCGCGGCGCGCGCATCGGTGAGCGCGGGCGCTGGCTCCGCCGCGGCGGGCGGCGCGGCGACCGCTGATGGGGACACGGTCGGCGTTGCGGCAGCCGTCGGCGCGGCATTCGGCGAAGGGGATGGCGCCGGCTGGATCTGCGCCGTGCCGAGCGGCACGCCGGATCCACCGCGCCCGGGGGCGCCGGCGGCGTTCGTCGACGCGGCCTCGCGGGCTGGTTCCGCCGCGCCCCTTTGGGTGGACGCGTCACCTCGCGCCGCCTCGGGCTGCGCGGCTGGCGCGGTGCCTGCCCCGCCGGCGGAGGCCGCCGGCGCGGACATATCCGCGGCGGTCTTTGGCGGTCCCGCGGTTGGCGCATCAAGTCGCTGCTTCAGCAGCACCGCGCCGCCGAGGATCACCACCGCCGCGGCCACGGCGGCGAAGATGATCCGCGAGGAGCCGGCCGTCGCCGGCGCAACCGGCGCTTCGCGCGCCCCCGTAACCACAGTTGGCGCCGAGGTAGCGTCCGTGGATGCGGCCGACGGCCGCGGCGTCGCCGGCATCGGCGCCGTGGGCGCCTTGCGCACCGCCGAGATCACGCGTGACGCCGTGGGCGCCGCCAGCACGCCCGACAGCTTCGCAATCTCCGCTGACACGGAGCGCGCATCCGTGACGAGCCGCTCGAAGACGCGCATGGGCTCGCGCAGGGTGGGATATCGCTCGTCCGGCGACTTGGCCAGCATGCGTGCGATGGCCTGCGCAACCGCTTCCGGGACCTCGGGACGGAACTCGCGCACCGAAGGCGGGGCGTCGTTGAGGTGGGCGACGTGGACGTCGATCGGCGGCCCGACGAACGGCCCGCGGCCGGCCAGCATCTCGAACACCGTGACGCCAAGCGCGTACTGATCCGTGGCGCCGGTGAGCGGCTGTGCGCTGCGCTGCTCGGGGCTCATGTACGAAAGCGACCCGAGCATCATCCCCTCTCCGGTGAGCCCCGGCACGTCCTGTCGGCGCGCGATGCCGAAGTCCGACACGAGCGCGCCACCATTCGACGCGAGCAGCACGTTGGCCGGCTTGACGTCGCGGTGAATCACCTGGTGCTCGTGGGCGTATTGCAGGGCCGACGCCACGTCGGCGGCGAGCCGGCCGGCGACATGCAGCGGCAGGCGCCCCTGCTCGTGCAACACGGCGTCCACCGAGCGTCCCTCCACGAACGCCATGATCATCACCAGCAGGTCGCCACGCGATCGCGCGCCGAAGACGCTGACGATGTTGGGGTGCTGCAGTTGCGCGGCGGTGCGCGCCTCGCGCAGGAAGCGGTCCGCCATCTCGGCGTCGGTGGCGAACTCGGGGAGCATCGCCTTCACCGCCACCCGGCGTTCGAGCAGCGGGTCGCGCGCCGCGTAGACCACGGCCATGCCGCCGCGCCCGACGACATCGAGCAGTTCGTACTCGCCGCCAAGCAGGTCCTGCAGCCGGTCGCGCAGCGGATCGCGCGACACCGCGCGCTCAGGCGCCGCCGCGCCGCAGCGCGTGCAGAACTGCTGATCCCGTTCGAGCGGCGCGCCGCAAGTGGCGCACGTCGGCTCTCTCATCGTCTCTCGCGCCTCCCCGTGTGCTACCCTCAAGGTGCGCGGTCGCGCGCGCGGGGGCCACCCTTGTGGTCTGTCGCTGGTTCCCGTGCGCCGGTCGGGGCCGTATGTTCGCCGCCGTGTCACGCACCGTCCTGATCGTGAATCCCGAGTCCGGCCGCGGCGCCGGCGCGCGGCTGCTGCCGCGGCTCACCGCGCTGTTCGCCGCGCACGGCGTCACCGACGTGCGCATCACCGCCGCGCCCGGCGACGAAGCGCGTGTCGTCACCGAGGCGGTGCGCGACGGCGCCGAAACCATAGCCGTCGCCGGCGGCGACGGCACGTGGGGCAAGTGCGCCGTCGCGCTCGCCCGCCTGGGCTCGCCCGCCCGCATCGCCTTCCTCGCCAACGGCACCGGCAACGACTTCGCCAAGAACCTGCCGACGCCGGCGGCGGATCACGGCGCAATGGCCGCGCTCGTCGCGCGCGGCACGCGCGAGCTGCGGGTGGACCTCGGCGCGGTGGACGATCAGTGGTTTCTCAACGTGGCCGGGTTTGGCTTCGACGTTGAAGTGGACGTGGCTACCGCCGATCGCACCGGCTGGTTGCGTGGCGACGCCGTGTACATCGCGGCCGCGCTGCGCCTGCTGTTCCGCTATCGTGGTTTCCACGCCACCGCCGACGTCTTCGAAGATCCGTCGCCCCGGCTTCGGATGATGCTCGTCGTCTCCAACGGCAAGAACTTCGGCGGCGCCTTTCACATCGCGCCAGCGGCGGCGGTGGATGACGGCCTGCTCGACTTCGTCAGCATCGGCGACGTGCACTGGGTCGCGCGCCTTCCCCTGTTCGCGCGCGCCATGCGCGGGCTGCACCTGTCCCATCCCGCCGTGATGGCGCGCCGAGCCGCGCAGGCGACGCTCACGTTTGACCACGCGCCGATGTACGAACTCGACGGCGACCTGCATCAGGCGCGCGACGCGGTGGTGCGCGTCGGTGTGGTCCCGCAGGCGCTGCGCGTGTTGATCGGCTAGGGCGCGGGAGGGCGCGGCATCGGCGGGGCACGCCGGATGAAACGCGCGGTGTCCCGCGTCTGGAATTCCTTGATGGCGCGACGCTGCTGCTCCGGCGTCATGCGATTCCACCGCTGGCGGAGCATCTCCTGCTCTTGCGGTGACATGTTCTGCCAGATGCGCACCGGGAGGTAGAACGGGTTCTGCGAGCCGTCGCCGAGCGGGCCGGCGGCCCGCGCCGCGG
>VHBQ01000057.1 GCA_016871855.1 Gemmatimonadota bacterium | reverse complement strand
CGTCAAACAGCGACGGCGCCGTCCCACGCCGCGGCGATTCGCCGCGGCGACCGCTCACTGCGCGCCCTGCGCCGCCGCGCGCACCGTGTTCTTGAGGAGCATCGCGATCGTCATCGGGCCCACGCCACCCGGCACGGGGCTGATCTTCGACGCGATCTCCTTGACGGTCGGGAACGCAACGTCGCCCACGATGCGGTAGCCCTTCGGGTGCGAGGCGTCATCCACGCGGTTGATGCCCACGTCAATCACCACCGCGCCGGGCTTGACCATGTCGGCCGTTACGAACTCCGGCTTGCCGATCGCCGCGATGAGGATGTCAGCGCCGCGCACCACCGACGGCAGGTCGCGCGTCTTCGAGTGGCAGACCGTCACCGTCGCGCTCGCCGCGACCATCAGCGAGACCATCGGCTTGCCCACGATGTTCGAGCGGCCGAGGATCACGACATTTGCCCCCTGTACCCTGACCCCTGCCTTCTCAAGCATGACCATCACGCCCGCCGGCGTGCACGGCGCGAACCCGTTCTTCTCGCCGATCCACACCCGGCCGACATTGACCGGATGGAACCCGTCCACGTCCTTCTCCGGCGCGATGCGCAGGATGATCGCCTGCGGGTCGATGTGCTTCGGGAGCGGCATCTGCACGAGGATGCCGTGCACCGTCGGGTCGGCGTTCAGCTTGTCCACCAGCGCGAGAAGGTCCGCCTGCGTGGTGTCGGCGGGGAGGCGAATCGCCTCGCCCTTCATGCCCGCCTCGATGCAGGCCTTCTCCTTGGAGCGCACGTAGACCGCGCTGGCCGGATCGTCGCCGACGAGCACGGCCGTCAGTCCGGGGGTGATGCCGCGCGTCTTGAGCGCGGCGGCGGCGCGCGCCACCTCGGCGCGCACTTCCTTGGCGACGGCTACGCCGTCGATCAGTTCAGCGGGCAATGTCCACCGTCCTCTTCTCGCGGATGGCGACGACCTTGATCTGCCCCGGGTACTGCAGCTCGGCTTCCACCCGGCGCGCGATCTCATCGGTGAGCGACTGCATGCGCAGGTCGTCCACATCCTCAGGGTTAACGATCACGCGGACCTCTCGCCCCGCCTGAATGGCAAAGACGCGATCCACGCCGCGGTAGCTCGAGGCAATCTTCTCCAGCCCCTCGAGCCGCTTCACATAGGTCTCGAACGCCTCGCGGCGCGCGCCGGGGCGCGACCCGCTGATGGCGTCCGCGGCCTGTACCAGCACTGACTCCTCGCTCTCGTGCGGCACGTCGTCGTGGTGCGCGGCGATGCAGTTCACCACGAACGGGTTCTCGCCGTACTTGGTCGCCACCTCGACGCCCAGTTGGACGTGCGTCCCCTCGTGCTCGTGCGTCATCACCTTGCCGACGTCGTGCAGCAGCGCGCCACGCTTGGCCAGCGCGACGTCGAGTCCCAGCTCCGCCGCCATGATGCCGGCCAAGTGCGCCACTTCCTTCGAGTGGTCGAGGATGTTCTGCCCGTACGAGGTGCGCCACTTCATCCGCCCCACCAGCTTGATCAGCTCGGGGTGGAGGCCGTGAATCCCCACGTCGTACGCGGCGCGCTCGCCCGTCTCGACGATGCCCGCCTCGATCTCCTTGCGCGCCTTCTCCACCACTTCCTCGATGCGCCCCGGGTGGATGCGCCCGTCCTCGATGAGGCGGGCAAGCGCCAGGCGCGCCGTTTCGCGGCGCACCGGGTCGAAGCAGGAGATCACCACCGTGTCCGGGGTGTCGTCGATGATCACGTCCACGCCGGTGGCCAACTCGAACGCGCGGATGTTGCGCCCCTCGCGCCCGATGATGCGCCCCTTGATTTCGTCCTTGGGAAGCGGCACCGCCGTCTGCGTGATCTCGCTCGTGTGCTCGGCGGCGATGCGCTGCACGGCCAGGGCGACGATCTTCTTGGCTTCGCGATCGGCGTTGCGCTTGGCCGTCTCGCGGATCTCGCGGATGCGGTTGGCGGCGTCGGCCTGCGCCTCCTCCTCCATGCGGCGGATCAGCTCGGCCTTGGCCTCCTGCGCGGAGAGACCGGCGACCTGCTCAAGACGACGGCGCTCGTCGGCGACCAGCTTGTCGAGTTCAGCCTGCTTCTCCTCGACGCCCTTCTCCTTGCGGCCCAGGTCGGACGCGCGGCGCCCAAGGTCGCGGTCACGCCCCTCGAGCAGCTCGACTTTCTTGTCGAGCTGGCCCTCTCGGTCGAGCAGCCGCTTCTCCTCGAGCTCGATCTCCCCGCGGCGGTGGCGCGCCTCCGCCTCCCACTCCTCGCGGGACTTCATCACGTCTTCCTTGCCCGACAGAACGGCCTGCTTTTTCAGCGCCTCGGCGTCGCGCTCTGCCTCCGCGACGATCCGCTTGGCCATCTGCTCGGCCGTCTCCCGCGCCGCATTCCGCGCATCCCGTTCGGCCGTGGCACCCTGCCGCTTCCCCACAACCCACATGACCGCGCTGGCAACGAGTCCGCCCGCGATCAGGGCGATAGTCAGGACTGACATTTGTTATGCTCCGGGGGCGACGCCGATGTCAGCGCCGCTATATGTGAACGCCCCCCGACACCGTGCGCGACAGCGTACTGGACCTGGGTGAGTGACCCATCCGGCCGGGCCCCGACGAAAGGGGCGCGACGGAACGAGCTAACTGCCGAGGCCGCTTGTACCTACGCGCTCGGAGTTCGAGACGCACACACAAGCTACTGGGACGAGGTACGGGCCGCAATAAGGGACGGGATCGGAACGCGGAGGGGGTAGAGGCTAAGGGACGAGGGCTGGGTCGAGGAACGAGGGACGCATGCCCCGTTCCGCCACTCAGCCCTCGTCCCTTCGCCTCTACCCCCTCCCCGTTCCTCCCCTCAGTCCTTCCCCTTCTACGCCCCTCTCTTCCCCGGCGGCAACCATCTCCTCAGCTCGCCCGACAGTGTGCCCATGGCGTCCGCCGACTCCCGTTGGGCCTGGCGCGCTTCGAACAGCTCGTCCGTGATCTGCAGGGCGGCCAGAATGGCCGCCTTGTGCGACTCGACGACCGAGGCGCTCTCCAGCACCTCCCGGATCTTCGCGTCCACGTACGCCGCCACGGCGCGCGTGTGCTCCGGGGGCGAGTCCGACCGGATGGTGTAGTCCTCGCCGCAGATGGTCACGCGGGTGGAATGCTTCACGCTCACGGCTCGCCCTCCAGCACGTGCTGCTGTCTCAGAAACCGCACTTGGTCAAGCATGCGGGCCACTTGCGCCTCGGCGGCGCCGAGCCGTTCGCGCAACCGCGCGTTTTCCGCCTCGAGCTGGGCCACGCGCTCCTCGGCCGCGAGCGGGGCGCCCACGGGTGCGCCGGTAGCAATGGCCTTGAGCCGCTGTTCCGCCGTGAGCGCGCGTTTCCGGAACGCCGCGAGTTCCTCCCCCACCTGATAGATGAGGAACTGGAGTTCCTGAAACGCCTTCAGGTCAGGCCGTTCGGGGTTTGACACCGAGTTGGTTCTCCAGGGACTTGAGCAACTGCGACCGGCGACCGTCAATCTCCTTGTCGCGTAGAGTGCGTTCCGGATGACGGAAGGTCAATCGCCACGCAATCGAGCGCATCCCGTCGGGAACGCCCGCGCCGCGGAACTCGTCAAACAACTCGAGCGATTCGAGCATGTCGCCGCCGCTGGTGCGAAGCACGCGCTCGACTTCCGCAGCGTTCAGCCCATCCGGCACCAGCAGCGCCAGGTCGAATGCGGCAGCCGGCGTGGTCGGCAGGGGCCGATAACGCACCGCCGACGCCGGCGGCGCGATTGCCGGCCGCTCACCGGCGTGGGCCGACGTCCCAGGCTGCGAGACGTACGCGAGCGGCATCGCGCCCAGCGTGATCTCGATCCCGAACGCCGCCGACGCCCAGACCGGCGCATCGAGCGTCACGCGCGTCACTACGCCGACGCTTCGTCCGTCCGCGAGGATGCTCCAGAGCGCCGGGTCCTCCGCCGCGTCGAGGGCGATCGCCGCGCCGGGGAACGCCGCGCTGGCTGCGCGCTCGGCCAACTCCTTGGCGTCCCACGCGTCGATCATCGGCGGCGCCCCATCCGCGAAGTGCCGCGGCGACCGCGCGCCCATGATCAAGATCCCCACGCGCACTTCCTCGATCAGCCCCCCTGCCCCTGCACCTCGCCCTGCTCCCTGCTCCCTGCCACCAAAGGCTGACCCTACTTCAAACAACCGCACGTCGCCGTGCATCCGCGACAGGTTGTACTCGGCGCGGCGGGCCAGCGACTCGAGCAATGACACGCGCAGGTGCGGTTCATCCTCGGCGAGCGGGTTCGTCACGCGCCAATGCGTGGCGTCATCGCCCTTCACGAACGGCATCGGCCGCACTTCGGCCAGCCCCGCCCCGACGAGCGCGTCGCGCACGCGCCGCGATGCCGCGAAGAGCGGATGGTCGGGCACCGTCGTCGGGCGGTAGGCCTCGATGGTGTCCGGCAGCTTGTCGTAGCCGTGCAGGCGCGCGACTTCCTCGATGAGATCCACCTCGCGCGTCACGTCGTGGCGCCACGAAGGCGGCGTGACGACCAGCGCCGCGTCGCCTCCTTCGTTTTCCACCCGCTCCGCGTCCCCCTTCCGGGCGACGGCGAAGCCAACGGACGCCAGATAGCGCTCACACTGCGCGCCGCTTACCGAGGCGCCGAGCACCGCACGCACGCGCGACGGACGCAGCGTCACCGCCGGGCGCGGCGCCGGCGCGGTGCCGACCGCCATCACCGAGCCGTCCAGCCGTCCGCCGGCCACGGCGAGGATCATCCCGATCGCCGCGCGCATCGCGTACTCCAGCCCCGCTGGGTCGATCCCGCGCTCGAAGCGATAGCTCGCGTCGGTGGAGAGCCCGAGCGCGCGCCGCGTCTGGCGCGTGCGCTTGGGATCAAAGTACGCCACCTCGAGGAATAGGTCGCGCGTCGCGTCGGTCACCTCCGAGTTCTCGCCGCCCATCACGCCGGCCACCGCCACGCTCTTCGCCGCGTCGGCGATCATCGTCATCTCCGGCGTGAGCGCGCGCTCCACGCCGTCGAGCGTCTTCATCTTCTCACTCGCGCGGGCGCGACGGATGACCACCGTCTGCTCCGCGAGCGTGGCGAGGTCGAACGCGTGCATCGGCTGGCCGAGGCCATGCAGGATGGCGTTGGTGACGTCGACCACGTTGTTGATCGAGCGCACGCCCGCCGCTTCCACACGCTCGCGCAGCCACGATGGACTCGGAGCCACCGTGATGCCGCGGATGACCGCGCCGCAGTACTGCGGGCACCCCGCGGGATCCTCGAGGCGGACCGTCGCGCCGCCGCTCGACGCCTGCTGCGCCTCGCGCACGACTGGCACCGCGGGCGCGGCATGCGCCGCGTCGTCGCCGCGCAGCGGTACGCCGGTGAGCGCGCTCAACTCGCGCGCCACGCCCAAGTGCGAGAGCAGGTCCGGACGATTGGGCAGCACGTCGAGCACCAGGCGCACGTCGCCCAGCGGCAGCACGTCGAGCAGCGGCGTCCCCGGCGGGGCGTCCGTGGTGAGCTCGAGGATGCCGGCCTGGTCTTCGCCCAGCCCGAGTTCCGCCGCCGAGCAGAGCATGCCGTTCGACGTGAAGCCGCGGATCTTCTTCTTCTCGATCTTGAAGCCCGCCGGCATCAGCGTGCCGCTGCGGGCGAACGGATACACCGCCCCCGCCGTCACATTGGGGGCGCCGCAGACCACGTCGAGCAGTGTCCCCGAGCCGTCGTCCACCTTGTTGAACGACAGCTTGGTGTCGGGCACCTTCTCGGTCTCGATCACGCGCGCCACGACGAACGGCGCCAAGTCCGCGCGCAGCCGCTCGAATCCCTCCACCGTCGCCACGTGCGCGGTGAGGAGGTCGCGCACCTGCTCGGCGCTGAGCGCGTGCGGGACGAAGGCCTTCAGCCATTCATGCGAGAGGTTCATCGGGCGAACTGCTCCAGGAAGCGGACGTCCGAATCGTAGAGGATCCGGATGTCCGGGATGCCGTGGCGGGCCAGCGCGGTGCGCGCCGGCCCCATGCCGAACGCCCACCCCGTGTACCGCTCGCTGTCGATGCCGGCGTTCTCGAGCACCGCGGGATGCACCATCCCCGAGCCGAGGATCTCCACCCAGCCGCTATTCTTGCAGACCGGACAGCCGGTCCCCTTGCACACGCCGCACCGCACGTCCATCTCGGCCGACGGCTCCGTGAACGGGAAGAACGACGGGCGGAAGCGCGTCTTCGTCTCACCGAAGAAGCGATTCGCAAAGCGCGTCAGCGTCGCCTTCAGGTCGGCGAACGTGATCCCCTCGTCCACCACGAGCCCCTCGACCTGCGAGAACATCGGGGCGTGCGACGCGTCGAACGGATCGGCGCGATACACATTGCCCGGCGCGAGGATGCGAATGGGCGGCGGGTACTGCTGCAGCGTGCGCACCTGCACCGGCGACGTGTGCGTGCGCAGCACGAGGTCGTCGAGGTACAGCGTGTCGTGCAGGTCCATCGCCGGGTGATCGGCCGGGAAGTTGAGCGCGCCGAAGTTGTACCAGGCGTGCTCCGCCTCGGGGCCAAGGGCGATGGTGAATCCCAGTTCGCGGAAGATCTCCACCACTTCGTCGATGACGAGCGAGACGGGGTGCACGCTCCCGCGCCAGGCCGCGCGCCCCGGCATCGTGCGATCGATCGCCGGCCCACGCTGCTGTTGCCGCATCAGCTCGGCGTGACGGGCGTCGAGCAGGGCCTCGAGTTCCTGCTTCACCGCGTTGGCCAGCTGTCCCGCTTCGCGGCGGTCGTCCTTGGGCAGCGTCCCGAGCGCGGTCATCAACTCCGAGAGGCGGCCGCTCGTGCGCCCCACCAGATGATTGCGCGCGTCGGTCCACGCCTCGAGCGTCGCCGCGGCGGCGATCTGCGCGGGGCCGTCGGCGCGAAGCGACTCGGCGGCGGACTTGAATTCGTCGAGCGTCATGCGAGGGATGCGAGAAACGGTGAGGGGAGCCGGCCGCCGGGTGACAGCCGGGGTGAAATCTAGCGCAATCGCGAGTGTCAGAGGACTGCCGAAGCCCTGGGTCGGGCCGCCTGCGTTGCGGGACGGGCGTCGGCTCGCCATGGTATGCTCTCCGATCCAGCACCGTTCTCACCGGGCACTTCCATGACGTACACCGCGGCACAGATCGCAGCGCACCTCGGCGGCGAGGTCATCGGCGATGGCAGCATCACGCTCCGTGGCTTCAGCGCCGCCGACCTCGCCAGCCCCGGCGACCTCACGTTCGCCGAGCAGGACAAGCACTTCGCCGCGGCCGAGGCGAGCGCTGCGTCGGCCATTCTCGTCTCCGGCAAGTTCGCGGCGGCGGCGAAGACGCTCATTCGCGTCGCCAATGCCCGCGTGGCCGCCGCCCGCGTGCTCCCGCTCTTTTGTCCGCCCGACACCTTCGCGCCCGGCGTCCACCCGACGGCGATCGTCGCGCCCTCGGCGCAGGTCGATGCGTCGGCGCACATCGGCGCGTTTTGCATCGTGGGTGCCGGCGCCCGCATCGGCGCCCGCACCGCCCTGCTCGGGGGCAATCACATCGGCCGCGACTGCCAGATCGGGGACGACGTCCGGCTCTTTCCAAACGTCGTCGTGTATGAGCGCACCCAGATCGGCCATCGGGTGGCGATTCACGCTGGCACCGTGATCGGGTCGGACGGCTACGGCTATGTCTTCGACCAGGGCCAGCATCGCAAGATGCTCCAGATCGGCAACGTGGTCATCGGCAACGACGTGGAAATCGGGGCGAACTCGGCCATCGACCGCGCCGCGCTCGGCTCCACGCGCATCGGCGCGGGGACGAAGATCGACAACCTGGTGCACGTAGCGCACAACGTCGTCTTCGGCGAGCACTGCCTCATCATGGGGCAATGCGGCTTTGCCGGGAGCACGACGTTCGGCAACTACTGCGTGATCGCCTCGCAGACCGGCGTGACCGGGCATCTCACCATCGGCAATCAGGTGACCGTCGGCGGAAAGTCGGGCGTGACTCGCGACCTTGAGGATGGCCAGATCGTGCTCGGTTATCCCGCGGTCCCCGACAAGCAGGCCAAGCGCCAGTGGATCGCGCTGCAGCAGCTCCCTGACCTGCTGGGCCGCGTGCGGGAGCTCGAGCGGCAGTTGGCCAAGCTGAGTTCGCCAGGCGACGCCGCGCCCGACACCAAGGCGTAGGCATCGACCGTCCACCGTCCACCGTCGACCGTCGACCGTCCACCGTCCACCGTCCACCGTCAAAAAGCGACCGGCGGGAGGCAATCGCCCCCGCCGGTCGCTCGTCTGCTGGTCGCGCTTACGCCGTCAGCGCGGCGCGGGCCTTCTCAGCCAGCGCCGTAAACGCCACCGGGTCCATCACCGCCAGGTCGGCCAGCACCTTGCGGTCGATCTCGATGCCGGCCTTCGCCAGGCCGCTCATGAAGTTCGAGTAGTTCAGCCCGTTCAGGTGCGCGCCCGCGTTGATGCGAACGATCCACAGACGGCGGAACTCGCGCTTCTTGTTCTTGCGGTCGCGGTAGGCGTAGCGCCAGGCGCGCTCGACCGACTCCTTGGCCGGTCCCCACAACTTGCTGCGCGCGCCATAGTAGCCCTTGGCGGCCTTCATCACCTGCTTCTTGCGGCGCAGGCGAACCGGATTGCTCTTTACGCGGGGCATGGGGGCTCCTTACGCCGACAGCAGGCGCTTGAGGTTCTTCGCCTCGCCGTTCGTGGCGACGATCGCGGCGCGACGCAGGTTGCGCTTCCGCTTGGCGGTCTTCTTGGTCAGGATGTGGCTCTTGTAGGCCTTCAGGCGGCGCACCTTGCCCTTCCCCGTCACGGAGAAGCGCTTCTTGGCGCCCGCGTGTCGCTTCATCTTCGGCATCTGCCAGCCTCGCTTACTTAGGCGTGAGAATCATCGTCATCGACTTGCCTTCGAGCCGGGCGTCCACTTCCACCTTCGCCACGTCGGCAAGTTCGGCCGCGACCCGGTCGACCACCGCCTTCCCCAGCTCGGGGTGCGCGATCTGACGGCCGCGGAACATCAACGTCACCTTCACCTTGTTTCCGTCACCGAGAAAGCGCCGCGCGTGGCGCGTCTTGGTGTCGAAATCGTGGTCCTCGATCCCGGGGCGGTACTTCACTTCCTTGAGGAGGATCACGTGCTGCTTCTTCTTGGCCTGCCGCGCCTGCTTGGCCATCTCGAACTTGTACTTCCCGTAGTCCATGATCCGGACCACTGGCGGACGGGCGAGCGGGGCGACTTCCACCAGGTCGAAGCCCTGCTCCACTGCGGCCGAGAGCGCCGCGTCCACTTCCATGATGCCAAGCTGTGAGCCATCGGCCCCAATCACGCGCACCGGGCTGATTCGGATCTGCCGGTTGACGCGCGGCGGCCGCTTGGTGGTGTCCTGAATGAGGAGGTACCTCGAGAAGGGGAAACAAAAACGCGGACCCGAATCCGGATCCGCGCACAGCCGACGCGCGTGCACCACCGGTGCGCGCCGCCGCTCTCGGGACTCCGGAAGCACACCAGCGAACCGGTGGCCGACGGGTGGGGCAAGCAGACGCTTGCCCACTTGGCTGATTGTCCAATAAAGGTACCCCGGATTGGGCACCAAGTCAACCGGGTATCCACCCGCCGGACAAGGGCTTAGCGGCAGAGCGAAGGAACAGAACCCACGACCCGGTGGAACGGGGAGGGGGTAGAGGCGAAGGGACGAGGGCTGGGTCGTGGAACGGGATCGCATCCCTCGTTCCGCCCCTCAGTCCCCGTCCCTTCGCCCCTACCTCCTCCCCGTTCCCCTTCAGTCCGCTCAGCCTCTCGCCGTCTCGCAGTAGTACGCCTTCCCATCATGCTTCGCGTACCCCCAGGCGACACTCGCGTCATGCTCGAACACCAGCAGCCACCGCTCTTCCATCGCCCGCGCCAGCAGGGTGCGCTTTGACTCCAGCGTCCGCAGCGGTTCCACGTCATAGCCCATGATCCACGGCAGCGGCATGTGGTGGACCGTCGGGATCAGGTCCCCGAGGAAACACGCGGCCTCGCTGCCGCCGTCGATGAGGAGACTCTGATGGAACGGCGTGTGGCCCGGCGTGACCAGCGCGCGGATTCCAGGAACGATCTCCACATCACCTTCGATCAGGTCCAGCCGGCCCGCCTCGCGAATCGGCTCCCAGTTGCGCGGGAAGTACGACGCCGCCGTCCGCTCGTTGGTGTGCATCGCGTAGTGCCGCTCGCCGGCCTGCACCACGAATCGCGCGTTCGGGAAGGCGCTGACCACGCGTCCATCGTCCTCGATCGCCGTATTGCCCCCGGCGTGATCGAAATGGTAGTGCGTGTTGATGACGAGCGAGATGTCCGCGGCACGATGCCCGACGTCGGCCAGCGCCGCCTCAAGCATCGTGCGATGTCCCGTCGCCTCGTTCTCGATGCCGTAGATGTCGAGGAACCTGTGCGTCTCCTTGTGGCCCGCCCCTGTATCGATGAGGACGAGGCCGTGCTCGTGCTCGATCAGCAGGCAGCGCATCCCCATCGGAAGGCGATTGCGGGAGTCCGCCGGGATCTTCCGTTCCCAGAGTGGCTTGGGGACGACACCGAACATCGCGCCGCCATCGAGCATCTGCCCACCGGCCTGGAGGGCATGGATGGTGTACTTGCCGAGGCGGCGGGTTTGGACAAGGGGAGTGGGAGCGGGCATGCGCTCAAAATAATGGAACGGGGAGGAGGTAGAGGCCAAGGGACGGGGGCCGAGATGAGGAACGAGGTACGCGGCCCCGTTCCGCAACCCAATCCTCGTCCCTTCGCCTCTACCTCCTCCCCGTCCCTTCGCCTCGCCCTCCGTCCCCGTCCCTTCGCCTCTACCTTCTCCCCGTTCCCCTACGCCCCCTCTCCCAACCCCGAGTCCCGCACCCACGTCGGCAGCGCTGTCCTCCTCTTCCGCACGTACGCGCGCCGCGCCATCCACCGGCGCAGGGCGTCGAGCGACTCCACCCCCTGCCGCTCGGCGTCGTGGAGCAGTCCCTTGAGCACGAGCGCCGTGGCGCGCGCATCACCCAGCGCGCGGTGTCGGCTCTCGATAGCCACGCCGTAGTGGTGCGCGACGGCGTCAAGATTGCGGCGCGGAAGATGCGCCAGCAGGCGCCGCGCGAGACGCACCGTGCACAGCGGGTCACCGTCCGGAAGGCCAACGCGTCCGACGCGCGCGAACTCCATCGTCAGGAATCCCCAGTCGAACGGCGCGTTGTGCGCGACGAACGTTCGATTCCTGAGCACTACGGCCAACTTGTCAGCGACGTCGCCGAACACCGGCGCGCCCGCAACCGTCGCGTTGGAGATGCCCGTCAGCGCGGTAATGCGCGGGGGAATCGGGCGCTGGGGATTCACGAGGGAATGGAATCCATCCGTGACCTCCCCCGCCTCGAACACCACGGCGGCCACCTCGGTGACCCGGTCGCCCAGGCCGTGGCTCGTCCCAGTGGTTTCAACGTCGACAACGACGAATCGGCAGTCTTCGAACGCACGCATACGCACCAACGGTACCACTGCGTTCGTCCCCCTCCTAGATTGTGAACGATTTCACAAGCACATACTCTCCCCTGCGCCATGCATACGCCCACTCGAAAGACCGCCGAACCGACGGTGCGCCGACTCTCGCTCTACCTCCGATACCTGGAGGCGTTCGAGCAGGCCGGCCGTGGCACCATCTCCAGCGGGGAACTCGCGCAAAGTGGCGGCACCACGTCGGCCCAGGTGCGCAAGGACCTCTCGTTCTTCGGCTCGTTCGGAAAGCGCGGTCTCGGCTACTCGACGCACGAACTCACCGTGCACATCCGCGAGATCCTTGGGCTCGACCGTCAGTGGCGTCTCGTGATCATCGGCGCGGGAAAGATCGGCTCGGCCGTCGCCGGGCATCGCGGTTTTCGCGATCGTGGTTTTGAGATTGTGGGCATCTTCGACGCCGATCCCCATCGCGTCGGCCACGCCCTCGGCGGCGTCACCGTGTCCGACGTGCGACATCTCGAGACCGAGGTGAAGCGCCTGCGCGCCGACATGGCGGTGCTCGCCATGCCCGCCGAGTCGGCGCCGGAGGTGGCCACACGTCTGGCCAAGGCCGGCGTGCACGCGATCCTCGACTTCTCCACCGCGCAGCTCGAGGTGCCGAGCGACGTCACGGTGCGAAGTGTCAACCTCGCGCTGGAACTTGAAGTGCTGTCGTTCGCGCTGGTGAATCGCTAGCGCGGCTTTGGCCGAGGGCCGTTGCCGACAGCCGTTGCGAACTACCGTTGCCGACAGCCGCCGCCGACCGCTGCTGTCCGGCTACGCGCCGCGACTCGCCCGCAACAGGCGCGCGAAGCCCTCGGGAGTCAGCACCTCGGGGCGCGCCTCGGGGTCCAGCCCGGCCGACTGCACGACGCGCTCCGCCCGCTCGGCGTCGAGCGCGAAGACCGTGCGCACCACGCGCCGCAGCTGCTTGCGACGCAATCCGAACGCCGCCTGCACCATGGCGCGGTATGCGTCCTCCTCGTCAGCGGCGACCACGGGATCCGGTCGCGGCGAGATGCGCAGGACGGCGCTCTCGACCTTTGGCGGCGGCTGGAACGCCCCCGCTGGCACCTTGAAGACCAGCTCCGCGCGAGCGACCGCCTGCACGTTTGCGGAGAGCGCGCCGTACGTCTCGCTGCCGGGCGCCGCCACGACGCGCTCGGCGACTTCCCGCTGGACCAGGTACACGGCGCGCAACGGGCGCGGCGGCCGCAGGGCGTGGAAGAGGATGGGCGTGGTGATGTTGTATGGCACGTTGCCAGCGACGACGAAGGGCCCGCCCGCGGCGCGCGCGAAGTCCACATCCAGCACATCGCCTTCGATCACCGCGAGACGCGCGTCGTCGGCGTACCGGTCGCGCAGGCGCGCCGAGAGATCGCGGTCAATCTCGATGGCGATCACGCGCCCCGCGCGCGCCACCAACACATCCGTCAGCGCGCCACGCCCCGGCCCAATCTCGATGACGGTCTCGTCCGCCTCCGGCGCCAGCGTATCCACAATCCGCCCCAGAATGCGCGGATCGGAGAGGAAGTGTTGGCCGAAGCGTTTGCGCGGCGGGGGATACGAGGGCATCAAACTGACGGTGGACGGTGGACGGTCGACGGTGGACGATCAACCGTCCACTGTCCACCGTCAACCGTCACGCCATCGCCCCCACGGTTCTCAGCACCACGATTGCCTGATCATCCCTCGGCGGCATCGCCCCCATGTGCCCTTCAACGAGCGCGAAGACGCCGTCCACAATGCGCCACGCGGGATCCGCGCGGCGCGCCTTCACGACCTCGAGCACGGCCTGTTCGCCGAGTCGCTTCTTCTGCGAGCTGCGCGCGTCGCTGATGCCGTCGGTGAAGAGCACGAGCAGGTCGTCAGCGGCCCACCCGCGCGACGCGGCGTGTGGCGCGTCGTCCGCCAGGCCCAGCGGGGGATCGGTAGCGGCGAGCCGCTCGGCGTCGCCGTTCGCGTGCACCACGAACGCATGCGGGTGCCCCGCGTTGCACCAGGTGACCACTCCCGCGCGCGTGTCGATCACCGCGTAGCAGACGGTCATGAACATCTCCGTCTCGCGCAGTTCATCGGCGAGCGAGACGAACAGCGCGCCGATCGTCGCCGCGGGATCGCTCGACCCGCGCGCATGGATCGCCGTCGCGCTCATCACGAGCGCCATGATGAGCGCCGACCGATAGCCATGGCTCGAGACGTCGCCGATGAGCACCCCGACGCGGCCATCGCCCAGCTGAAAGAGATTGTAGAAGTCGCCGCCCACGCTCTCCGCCGGCGCGACGCGAGCGGCGCAGTCGGCGTCCGGCGCGAGCACGTGCGGCGGCGGCAGCAGTTTCATCTGCAGGTCGTGGGCCAGCGCCATCTCGCGAGTGAGCTCGGCCTGCTCTGTCGAGGCGCGGACGAGCCGCGCGTTCTGGATCGTCGTCCCCACCTGGGTGGCGATCGCCGCGACGAGCTTCTGGTCGCTCGCCGTGAACGGCTGGCCGCCGCGCCGCCCCGACAGATTCACGACGCCCAGCGGCACGCCCCCCTGCGGCGTCGCCCACATGATCGGCACGCTGAGCAGCGCCCCGCGGCGGATGGGCGCCTCGGCGTCCGAAGGCATCGCGCCGTCGGCCACGGTGAGCGCGTGGTGCGTGCGGAAGACGCGCGCCGTCACCGACGCGGCGTCGTCCACGGGGATGTCCGCCAGTGGCGTCGCGGCGCCGAGCGTCGCCACCGGGCGCAGCACTCCGGCGGTGCGGTCGAGCGCGTAGATCGCGCCGCGACGCGCACCCACGGTCTCGGAGATCTCGTTGAGGATCGTCGCCGCCGCGTCCTCGAGCGACACGGTGCGCCCGAGAATCTCGCCGATCGAGTACAGCAGGTTGATCTCCTCGTAGCGCTCGGCGAGATCCTGCGCGGCGTGGCTTACCTCGAGTTGCGACCGCAGGACCTGAGCCGCCACGGGGAGCAGCAGCGTCGCACCGAGCCGCGCGGCGCCGTGGTCGGCGCTGGGCCCGACCGAAAGCCAGGCGATTCGCGCCCCGGGGATTCGCGCAACGATCTGCAGCGCGCCGTCACTCAGCGACTCCCGCACGCCCTCCGCCGGGCGCAGCTCGGTTGAGGGCGCCGCGGTGTCCCCCGGATCGCCCCCCTCGATCTGCAGCGGCTCGTGGGGTGCAGGCTGCACCCAGACGGAAGCCGGGCAGCCCGTCGCCGCGCGGAAGGCGGAGAGGACGGCGTCGAGGTCGCTCACGCGGCGCTCACGCGGCGCGGTCGTCGCTCGACCGCCGGTAGAGGATCATGCGCACCACGTTGCCGCTCCCGCGGAACTGCTCCACGTGGTCCATCAGCCGTCGCATCAGGAACAGGCCGCGGCCGTCCTCGCGCCCAAGGTTCTCGATGGTCGTGGGGTCGAGCGTGCAGGCGTCGAGGTCGAAGCCCACGCCGTCGTCCTCCACCTCGACCACGAGCGCGCTGGTGTCCACGGCGGCGCGCACGCGCACCGACTTGGAGGCGTCCTCGCCATTGCCGCGCAGGATGGCGTTGGAGAGCGCTTCGGTGAGCGCGACGGGAATGTGAAAGGCGATGTGCCGGTCCGGAAACGCGGCATCCTCGCAGCGACGCACCACCGCCGCGACGACGGGCTCGATGCGCCCGACGTCGCTGGGAATCTCCAGTTCAAGCGCGAGCGGGCCGTGCCCGGACGGGCCGTGCCCAACGGGGCCCTGCCCCATTCAGAAGCTCTCGAGGGCGCGTTCGCGGCTTTCCGAGATCTGGAACAGCGTGTCGAGCTTGGTGAGCTCGAAGAGCGTCTGGAGGTCGTCGTTCAGGTTGGCGAGCCGCAGGTCGCCCCCCGACTCGCGGATCTTCTTCGCCAGCGACACCAGGACGCCGAGCCCGGAGCTGTCGATGTAGGTGGTCTTCTCGAAATCCACCAGCACCTTGCGCGCACCGCCCTCGATCTCGTCAATGACCTTCTGCTTCAGTTCCTGGCGGTTGCCAACGATCAGCGTGCCTTCGACCTCGAAGATCGTGACGTCGTTCGCCTTCTTGACGGTGAAACTCATATCAGGTGCGTCCTCGGAGGGAGGGATGCTCAGGGCGCGCGACCATCGGCGGGTACGCGCGACCGCAGGGCGGTGATTGCCGCCACGTCAAAAATGGCATCGGGGCTCGCGCCGCGCGAGAGATCGGACACCGGAAGTGCGAGCCCCTGGAGGATCGGGCCGATGGCCCGCGCCCCAGCCAAGCCCTCGACCAGCTTGTAGGCGGCGTTCCCCGCGTCGAGGTTCGGGAAGACAAGCACGTTGGCCGCGCCGCCGAGCGGGCTCCCCGGCGCCTTGCGCGCAGCGACCTCGGGGGAGAGCGCCGCGTCGCCCTGGAGTTCGCCGTCCACGAGCAGTTCCGGAGCGCGTGCGCGCACGAGGGCCAGCGCCTCGCGCACCTTGGTCACCGACGCCCCCTCCGCGCTGCCGTGCGTCGCGTACGAGAGCATCGCCACCCGCGGCTCGTCCCCCACGATGCGCCGCCGGGCATCGGCAGCGGCCAGCGCGATGTCCGCGAGCTGCTCAGGCGTGGGATCAGGCACAACGGCGCAGTCGGTGAAAGTGAAAACCCTCTCCCCTGCCCCCTGCCCCCCACTCTGCTCCCTGCTCCCTGCACCAAGAACCATGTAGAAGGCACTCGACACGGTGCTGACCTCGGGCGCGGGCCCGATCAACCAGATCGCAAACCGCAACACATCGGCCGTCGTCCGCACCGCGCCGGCGACTGCGCCGTGCACCGCCCGCTCGTGCACGAGCCACAACGCGTAGACGAGGGGATCACGCGCCAGCCGCTCAGCGCCCTGCAGGGTGAGCCCCTTGTGGGCGCGCGCGCTGATCAGGGCCTCGACCAGGCGATCGCCATGGGAGTCAGTCTCGGGGTTCACGCACTCCGCGCCCGTCGCCTGCGCCGCCGCGTGCGACTCGGGCCGCGCCGGATCGAGCACGAGCACCGGGATCGCGAGTCCCTCCCTCCGGATGCGCCGCACCGCCTCCAGCACGCGATCATCCTCCGCCTCGGCGAAGGCGAGAAGGCGGGGGACTTCGGCGGCGCGGGAGTGGAGGGTGGAGAGAAAGGGCACGAGGGACGAGGGCGTGGAGGCCGGAGGGTGGAACGGGGAGGAGGTAGGGGCGAACGGCCGGAGGGTGGAACGAGGAGGAGGTAGGGGCGAACGGCCGGAGGGTGGAACGAGGAGGAGGTAGGGGCGAAGGGACGGGGGCTGGGAGGCGGAACGGGTGGAACAACCACGAGGTAAGCGCGGCGTCCCTCTTCAACTCCTCTCCGGCCCCGTCCCTCCGCCTCTACCCCCTCTTCGTTCCGCTACCCAGTGCCGAACTTCTGCTTCAGCGCCTTAGCCACGCTCGGATGCACCAACTTCGAAATATCCCCCCCGAACTTGGCCACCTCCCTCACCATCGACGAGCTGATGTACGTCGTGTCGAGCGAGGGCACCATGAACACCGTCTCCATCGTCGGCGCGAGGTGGCGGTTCATCAGCGCCATCTGGTACTCGTACTCGTAGTCGCTGACCGCGCGCAGGCCGCGGATCAGCACCGGGACGTTCTTGGAGAGCGCGAACTCGACCAGCAGCCCCTCGAAGGAGTGGACCTCCACGCGCGGGTCGTTGTTCACGGTGGCGGCAATCAGCGCCTCGCGCTCCTCCACCGTGAACAGCGACTGCTTCTGCACGTTCACCGCGACGGCGACGATGAGCCGATCCACGAACTGCAGCGACCGCTCGATGAGGTCGGTGTGCCCATTGGTGATCGGATCGAAGCTCCCCGCGTACATGGCCAACCGTGGCATGTCAGTCCCGGTAGAAGGTGATCGCCGTATCCCCGTAGCGACGGGTATCGTCGCTCCCGGGCAACGGCTCGCGTGGCGAATG
>VHBQ01000056.1 GCA_016871855.1 Gemmatimonadota bacterium | reverse complement strand
CGGTGCAGGGGGACGCGCGGTTTCGGGTGGATGCCGAGGAACTGGAGCGCGGCGGTCTGTCGTTTACAGTGGAGACGCTGCGGGCGTTCCGGACGAGGGCGCCCGGCGCGGCATTGTTCCTGCTCCTTGGGACGGATGCGGCGGCGCTGCTGCCGAAGTGGCGGGAACCGGAGGCCGTGCGGGAACTAGCGGAGGTCGTCGTGCTGACGCGCGGCGGCGATCTGGCTGGACTCCCCGACGGGGTGCGGGCGATCGCCACCCGGCGCGTGGACATCTCGGCCACGGAAATCCGGGCGCGCGTGGCGGCCGGACGTAGCATTCGCGGATTTGTGCCTGACGCCGTCGCCGCGTACATCGCGGCGCACGGCCTGTACCGATAGAGGATACTGCATGTTCAACAAGCTGCTCGGGGCCGTCTTCGGCACGAGGCACCAACGGGAACTCAAGCGCATTCGGCCGATCCTCGCGGAAATCGAGGTCCACGGCCAGCGGCTGGCGTCCGTGTCGGAGGACGAGCTGAAGGCGCAGACGGCGAAGTTCCGCGCGGTGATCGCCGACCGGACGCGCGAGCTCGTCGACCAGATCGCCGCGATCAAGGACCGCAAGCGTACCGCCGCCGACGCGGCCGCGCGCGAGGCCATGGACAACGAGCTGGGCGGCGCCGATGGGCGCGGCGGGCTCGAGGCGCAGTACCGCCGGGAAATCCGCGACGTTCTCGACGAGATCCTCCCCGAGGCGTTTGCCACGGTGCGCGAGGCCGCACGCCGACTGGTGGGCACGAAGGTCATGGTCACCGGGCGCGAGCTCGAGTGGAACATGGTCCACTACGACGTGCAGCTGATCGGCGGCATCCAGCTGCACCTCGGCCGCATCGCCGAGATGGCGACGGGCGAAGGCAAGACGCTGGTCGCGACGCTCCCGCTCTACCTCAACGCGCTCCCTGGGCGCGGCGCGCACCTGGTGACCGTGAACAACTACCTCGCCCGCCGCGACTCGCAGTGGATGGGGCACGTGTTCTCCTACCTCGGCCTGAACGTCGCCTGCCTCGACGACACCGAGCCGGGGACGCAGCAGCGCCGGGACGCCTACCACGCGGACATCACCTACGGCACGAACAACGAGTTCGGCTTCGACTACCTGCGCGACAACATGGTGGTCGCGCTCGACCAGCGCGTCCAGCGTCCCCACGTCTACGCCATCGTCGACGAAGTGGACTCGGTGCTCATCGACGAAGCCCGTACGCCGCTGATCATCTCCGGCCCGGTGGGCAACGAGAGCGACGGGCAGTACGCCGAGTTCAATGCCGCCGTGATGCGCTTGGCGCGCCGGCAGACCGAGATGGCCAACGACCTCGTCGCCCGTGGCGAAAAGGCGCTGGAGGCGGGCGACCAGTCCGCCGCTGCGCTCGCGCTGTACAAGGCCCAGCTCGGCAGCCCCAAGAACAAGCGCCTGCTCAAGGCCCTGCAGGAGCAGGGCGTCAAGCTGCTGGTGCAGAAGCAGGAGCTCGAGGTCATCGCCGACCGCAAGCTGCCCTCGGCCAAGCAGACGTACCGCGACATCGAGGACGACCTCCTCTTCGTCCTCGACGAGCGCGGTCACACGGTGCACCTCACCGATCGCGGCGTGGACTTCCTCAGCCCGTCGGACCACGACCAGTTCGTCCTCCCCGACATCTCCTCGGAGGTCCACCGGATCGAGCACAGCCACGAGCTGTCCGGGACGGAGAAGCTCGATGCCCGCCGCAAGATTGAGGGCGAGTACGCGCTGAAGAGCGAGAAGCTGAACATCATCCATCAGCTGCTGCGCGCACACTCACTGTACGAGAAGGACGTCAACTACGTGGTGCAGGACGGCCAGGTGCTCATCGTCGATGAGTTCACCGGCCGCACGATGCCCGGGCGCCGGTGGAGCGAGGGGCTGCACCAGGCGGTGGAGGCGAAGGAAGGGGTGCAGGTGAAGGGCGAGACGCAGACGCTCGCCACCATCACCATCCAGAACTACTTCCGCATGTACGAGAAGTTGGCGGGCATGACCGGCACGGCCGAGACCGAGGAGAACGAGTTCTTCCAGATCTACCGCCTCGAGGTCGCCGTCATCCCCACCAACCGTCCGATCATCCGCGACGACCGGCACGACCTGGTCTACAAGACGCGGCGCGAGAAGTACAACGCCATCGTCGAGGAGACGCGGCGGCTGAACGATCTGGGCTTCCCCGTGCTGGTCGGCACGACGTCGGTGGAGGCGTCGGAGACGCTGTCGCGCATGTTCCAGCGCGCGGGCATCAAGCACCAGGTGCTGAACGCCAAGTACCACCAGCGCGAGGCCGAGATCGTCGCGCTCGCCGGCCAGTTCGGCGCGGTCACGATTGCGACGAACATGGCCGGCCGCGGCACCGACATCAAACTCGGCGAGGGCGTGATCCCCTCCAAGCCGTCGCGCATCAAGGATCCGGACGGCAACGAGATCGACGTCTCCGAATGCGGCGGCCTGCACATCATCGGCTCCGAGCGGCACGAGTCGCGGCGCATCGACCGCCAGCTGCGCGGCCGCGCCGGCCGCCAGGGCGACCCGGGCGCGTCGCAGTTCTTCCTGTCGCTCGAGGACGACCTGATGCGCCTCTTCGGGTCGGATCGCATTGCCCGACTGATGGATCGCCTCGGCGCGCAGGACGGCGAGATGCTCACGCATCCGCTCATCACGCGCTCCATCGAGCAGGCCCAGAAGCGCGTCGAGCTGCAGAACTTCCAGAGCCGCAAGCGACTGCTCGACTACGACGACGTGATGAACCAGCAGCGCGAGGTGATCTACAACCTGCGCGCGTTCGCGCTCGAGGGCGGCGAGGAGCTGAAGGGCGAGGCCATCAAGATGGTCGAGTCGGCGGTCGGCCGTCGCATCGAGACCACGCTGGCCGATTTCGACAACTCGCTCGACTGGGACCTGGACCTGGTGCGCCAGGACCTGCTCGTGCACTACCTGCTCACCGTGCCGTGCTTCGAACCCGACGGCACGCGCCCGGCGGGCATTCCCGAGGCGAAGCGCGAGGGCGCAGCCGCTGGCACGAAGGCGTTCCACGCCAAGCTGGACCACCTCGCCGAACACGCCGGCCAGGTGCTTGCCCTCGTGATGCTCAACGCGCTGGACGAGAAGTGGAAGGATCACCTCTACGACCTCGACCAGCTGCGCAGTTCGATCGGCTACCGCGCTTGGGGGCAGAAGGACCCCCTGCTCGAGTACAAGCAGGAAGCGTATTCGATGTTCGTGGACCTGATGAACGACATCCAGCACACGTTCACCGAGCGCTTCCTCCGCGTGCAGATCATGTTCGAGCCGCCGGCGCCGGCCGCGCCGCCGGCCGAGCCGAAGCGCCGCTTCAACGCGCTCGGCGTAGCCGAGGACGTGCCGGCCGAGGACGAGGTGGTGGACATCGGTCCGTCGGACACGCCGGGTGACGGTGAAGTGGTGAAGCCCGACCCGATGATCGTCGGCGCCGGCCGCGCGCGGTCGCTTTCGGGCGCGGTCGCCGCGGCACCGATCGGCGGCGGCGGGGTACAGGATTGGTCCACGGTCGGACGGAACGATCCCTGTCCCTGTGGGTCGGGGAAGAAGTTCAAGAAGTGCCACGGGGCGTCGATGTAGCGCTGGATGGGGTCTCGTGCGGCAGCGGACGCAACCGTTCCCGTGCGCCCCCCCATTGCGCGACTGACCGATTGCCCCAACACTTCAAATAGAGGCCTTGATCACCCGTCCAACGAACGGAGGGTGCATGCGCGGATTGAAGGCGGCAATCATGCTGGTGATGTGCGCCGCGGGGGCCGCGGCGCAGGGGGTGCGCCCGCTGGAGGCGTCGCTGCGCCGCGGCGTCGGCGAGGCGAGTTTCTCCGTGGACCAGCCCGCGTACGTCGCGGTGTTTGAGCTGATCCCGGGGATGGGCGTCCAGCAGGTCTACCCGCGGTCGAGCTATCAGGCAAGAGAGCCGGTCCCGCCCGGCGAGTACCTGCTGTCGCGGCCGTTCCGGTCGGCGTACGGCTACTACGGCTGGAACCAGGTGCAGCCCTACGCGCGCCCGATGTACATGCTCGACGGGCGTGGGCGGATCGTCTCGTACTACTACACCACCGGATGGGGCGGCGGGATGGGAACGGACGCCATCGTCGGCCCGACCCGGACCTACCTGCTCGTGGCATCCCGCACGCCGCTGCGCCTCGTCGGTTCGCCCGATGCGGCGCGCCATTGGCTGCAGCAGGTGATTGGGTTCCGCGCCATCTCGAGCGCCGTCTTCGCGCCGAGCGCGATGCTGACCGACATCGTGGACGCGATTGTACCCCTCGGGGCCGACGTGGATGATGTCGTGGTGGACGTGCTGGAGATCTCCGACTACGAGGCGGGCCTGCGCCGCTGGTCGGGGCAGAGCATCGCGTTTCTCTGCCCGTCGGGGGTGATGACGATTCCGGCGGAGTTCTTCTTCGGCTCGGGCGTGTTCTATTGCCCGGCCCCGTTCCCGACGACGCCGACGAGCACGCAGCCAGCGCCCGGAGGTGACACCACCACCGTGGAGGCGCTCAACCCGAAGGCGCGCAGGGTGCCGGACAAGTATCAGGTCGAGGAGAACGCGGTCCTCCGCCGGACCATCACCTCCACGCCCGCGCCGCAGGCGAACGAGGAGGGCTATCGGCCGTATCGCAGCGACGGTGGCGTCCAGCAGGAAGAGGCCCGCGCTTTTCGTGGCGTGCGGACGAGCGGCTTCGAGCCGCGTGCGACGATCACCGTCGGCGTCCCCGTGGAGCCGGTGGGGGCGCGCCGCGTGGGCGGCGAGGTCACGGTAGGCGAGGCCTATGTCCCGCGTCCGGTGCCGTCGATGTCGACGGAGCAGTATGTGCGGAGCCGCTGGAGCGGCGATAACACGCGATCGGCGTCCCAAGTGCACACGCAGTCCTCGGTCGGCACTGCGTCCTCCTACAGTGGAGTGCGCGAGACGTCGGTGCCCAGTACCGGCACGGTCGCGACGCCCGCGCCGTCTCCGAGCGTCGAAACCGTCGGCGCGGCGCGGCCCGCCACGACCACCACCGTCCCGCCGAACAACCCGTAGTCCGCGGTGACGGTAGGATGCGGCCCGGCGCGCAATTCGGCGCGCCGGGCCGCATTCGTTTGATGACGGATTCTCGCGCGCCGAAGGCCATGCTCTGCCATGACCATCTCGCCGCTCGCACCGCAGGGGCTGCTTCCCCCGGATCGCCCACGCGAACGGATGCGCGCGCTCGGCGCGCGCGCCCTGTCCGCGCCTGAACTCCTCGCGCTCGTCATCGGCCCCGGGACGCGTGGCCGACCGGCGCTCGCCCTCGCCCATGACGTGCTTGGCCGCGCCGACGGATCGCTGCGCAGGCTTGGCGACCGCCCGGTCGCCGCGCTCGCCGACGTGCCAGGGCTTGGCGCCACGCGCGCCGTGGCCATTCATGCAGCGCTTGAGCTGGGGCGCCGGCTCGCCGGAGAGGCGCCGCGCGAGTCTCTTCCGTTGCGCGCGCCACGCGACGTCTGGCGCGCTTTCGCCCCGTCGCTCGAGGACCTGCCCGTGGAGGAGTTCCACGTCGCCATCCTCGACGCCCAGCATCGCCTCGAGCGCGACGTCTGCGTGACGCGGGGAATTCTCAATTCCTCGTTGGTGCACCCGCGCGAGGTCTTCCGCGAGGCCATCGCCGAGCGCGCGGCGGCGATCATCCTCGTGCACAACCACCCGAGCGGCGATCCAACGCCTAGCGCTGATGATCGCGCGGTGACGGACCAACTCGTGGCCGCGGGGCGGCTGCTGGATATCCCCGTGCACGACCACGTGATCATCGGGCGGGGGAGGTATCTGAGTTTTGCGGAGACGGGGATTATTTAGGTGCAGGGGAAGGGAGCAGGGTGGGGTGCAGGGGATGGGGAGCAGGGTGGGGTGCAGGGGGACAGGGGGCCACATGCAAACCCCTGTGAACCCTTGACTTCCCCTCCGCTCCAGACAGCTTCAGGGAAGTGACCGGAACAACGGGGCCCCCGCCGCACGCGGCGGGCCCCGTTTGTTGTCGCGGGTCCGCACCAACGCCCCCATCGCCAATCGCGATCCTCAATCGCAATCCTGAATCGCCATCCTCCGTCCAAATCCTCAGTCGCTGTAGATGATCGCCCCCGTCCTCACCGAGATTATCCCGAACTGGCAGCTCAGCGCCGACGCCCATCCGGAGCGTCTCGACGCCGACCTGCTGTCGCGCGCCTATCGCTTCAGCGAGAAGGCGCACGCGGGGCAGACGCGGCGCAATGGCGATCCGTACGTCACCCACTGCGTCGAGGTCGCGAAGATCCTCGCCGACCTCCAGCTCGACACCGTCACCGTGGCCAGCGCCATGGTCCACGACGTCATCGAGGACACCAACGTCACCCGCGAGGAGGTGGAGCGGGAGTTCGGCCGTGAGATGGCCCAGATCGTGGATGGCGTCACCAAGATCGGCCACCTTCCCACGGGCTCGCGCGAGGAGCGGCAGGTCGAGAACTACCGCAAGCTCCTGCTCTCGATCGCCAAGGACGCGCGCGTCATCCTCATCAAGCTCGCCGACCGCCTGCACAACATGCGGACGCTCGAGCACCTCCCCGAGGACAAGCGCCGCCGCATCGCCGCCGAAACGCGCGACCTGTACGCGCCGCTGGCCCACCGCTTCGGCCTCGCCGCGATGAAGGCGGAGCTCGAGGACCTGGCCTTCCGGTATCTCGAGCCGGAGGAGTACCGCGCCCTCGCCCGCCTTGTCCAGCAGAAGCGCGCCGACCGCGAGGCGCTCATCCAGGAGATGGCCGCGCCCCTGATGCAGCGGCTCAAAGAAAACGGCGTGATGGTGTACGAGGTCAGCGGCCGCCCCAAGCACCTGTGGTCCATCCACAAGAAGATGGTCAAGCTCGACAAGTCGTACGACGACATCTACGACCTCTACGCGATTCGCGTCCTCGTGGAGAACGTCCCGGAGTGCTACCACGCCCTGGGCGTCATCCACGGCAACTGGTCGCCGCTGCAGGAGCGCATCAAGGACTACATCGCCCAGCCGAAGTCCAACGGCTACCAGTCGCTGCACACCACGGTTTTCGGGCAGCACGGCATGCTGTTCGAGATCCAGATTCGCACGCTCGAGATGCACCGCACCGCCGACTACGGCATCGCCGCGCACTGGCGCTACAAGGAAGGCGACCGGGAACGCGGCGACGAGCTCGACCGGGCCCTGCACTGGTTCCGGCAGGTGCTGGAGCTGCAGCTCGACGCCGAGACCCCCGACCAGTTCCTCGAGTTCCTCAAGCTCGACCTGTATCAGGACGAGATCTTCGTCTTCACGCCGAAGGGCGACGTGATCCAGCTCCCCAAGGGCGCGACGCCGATCGACTTCGCCTTCGCCGTGCACTCCGAACTCGGCCTGCATGTGCAGGGGGCGAAGGTCAACGGCCGCATCGTCCCACTCTCGCGCGAGCTGCGCAACTCGGAGACGATCGAGATCTCACGCTCGCCGACGGCGCGCCCCAGCCGCGACTGGCTCGCCCACGTCCGCACCGGACGTGCGCGCCACAAGATCCGCCAGTGGCTGCGCGTCGAGGAGCAGAAGGCCTCGCGGCAGATCGGGCGCGAGATCCTCGACCGCGAGCTGCGCCGCCGCAAGATGGCCAAGCTCTCCGACGACGAGCTGGCAAAGGCGGCCGCCGGGCTCAAGCTCACCGATGCCGACCATGTGCTCGCGTCGATCGCCCAGGGCGACGTCCACATCACGCAGATCCTCAAGGCCATCTACCCCGACGTCGAGGAGCAGCCCGAGCAGCACCAACTGAAGCAGAGCCCGCTCGAGCGCCTCCTCGACCGCATGAAGCGGTCGGACACCTCGCGCGGCATCCGCGTGCAGGGGGCCGACGGCCTGATGGTGCGCTACGCCCAGTGCTGCCAGCCGGTCCCCGGCGACAAGGTCGTGGGCTACGTGACGCGTGGGCGCGGGGTCAGCATCCACCGGGCCGACTGCCCCAACCTGCTCTTCCTCGTGCAGGAGCCGGAGCGCCGGCTCGAGATCGACTGGAAGGAGAGCGAGGGGGAGCGGTTCATCATTCGCCTCCACATCGAGGGGAACGACCGGCGCGGGCTCTACGCCGACCTGGCCGCCGCGGTCAGCGGGACCGGAACCGACATCAAGACGCTGGAACTGAAGTCCATCGACGGCCGCGTCACCGGCGCCGCGCTCGTCGAGGTGGAGAACCTCGCCCACCTCGACAAGATCATTCGCGCCGCGCGGCGCGTGAAGGGCGTGACCGAGGTCTCGCGCCGGGAGAGGCTCACGGCGGATTAGGTAGGGGAGGGCGGATGCGGATTCCAATCGGGATGACGATCGGAATGGCGAACCCTCTTTCTCCCCCTCCTCGTCCCCAGCATCCCTCTCTCAATCCGTATCGCCATCCTAATCCGAATCCGAACTCCTCCTCCTAATCCCCCCATGATCCTCGCCCTGCATAGCCTCACCCGCTGGCTCGTCTTCCTCCTCGCCGTCGTCGCCCTCCTCCGCGCCCTGAAGGGGATCAACGGCGGCGCCGACTTCACGACGAACGCGCGCCGCGCGCTCACGTTCTTCGTGATGTCGGTCCACCTGCAGGTGCTCATCGGTCTGGTGCTCTACGGCGTCAGTCCGATCACCCGGCACGCTATGGCCGACATGGGCGCGGCGATGAAGGACCCGGGGATCCGGTACTTCGTTGTCGAGCATCCGGCCCTGATGATCCTCGCCGCGGTCGCCGCGACGCTCACCAGCGTCCTCGCTCGCCGCGGCCCGGATGACACGGTGCGCCACCGTCGCGCCGCCATCGGCATCGCGCTCTCCCTGGGCCTGCTGCTCGCCGGCATCCCGTGGCAGCGTCCGCTCCTGCCGGGCTTCTAGCTTTCGGCGGGTCCGCGCGTGACGTCCGTAGCCTTCGACCTGCAGGCGCCGTTTGAGCCGGCTGGCGATCAGCCCAAGGCCATCGCCGAGCTGACCGCCGGGCTGGCGCACGGCGACCGGTTCCAGACGCTCCTCGGCGTCACTGGGTCGGGGAAGACGATGACCATCGCGCATGTCATCCGGAACCTCGGCAAGCCCACGCTCGTCCTCTCGCACAACAAGACGCTCGCCGCCCAGCTCTACGGCGAGCTCAAGTCGTTCTTCCCGCAAAACGCGGTCGAGTACTTCATCTCGTACTACGACTACTACCAGCCCGAGGCGTACGTCCCGACGAGCGACACGTACATCGAGAAGGACGCGTCGATCAACGAGGACATCGACCGCCTGCGCCTGCGCGCCACCTCGTCGCTGATGGAGCGCGAGGATGTCATCATCGTCGCCACGGTCTCGGCCATCTACGGCCTTGGCGATCCGGTGCAGTACCGCGAGCAGATGGTCCACCTCAAGGCCGGCCAGCGCATCGCCCGCGACGACATCCTGCGCGGGCTGGTGAAGATCCAGTACGGGCGCAACGACGTCGCCTTCGAGCGCGGCACCTTCCGCGTGCGCGGCGACACGGTCGAGATCTTCCCCGCCTACGAGGAGCAGGCCGTCCGCGTGGAGATGTGGGGCGACGAGATCGAGCGCATCTCCAAGATCAATCCACTGACCGGCGAGACGATCACGCCGCTCACCCGCGCGGCCATCTATCCCGCCAAGCACTTCGTCACGTCGCGCCCGACGCTGGAGCGCGCCGTCCGTCTCATTCAGGAGGAGCTGCGCGAGCGCCTCGCCGCGCTCAAGGAGGCGGGGAAGCTGCTCGAGGCCCAGCGGCTCGAGTCGCGCACCAACTTCGACATCGAGATGATGCTTGAGGTCGGTACCTGCGCGGGGATTGAGAACTACTCGCGCCACCTCTCGGGCCGCGCCACCGGCGAGCGTCCGGCGGTGCTCTTCGACTACTTCCCCGAGGATTTCCTCGTCGTCGTGGACGAGTCGCACGTCACGCTCCCGCAGATCGGCGGGATGTTCAACGGCGACCGCTCCCGCAAGCAGACGCTCGTCGAGTACGGCTTCCGCCTCCCCAGCGCGCTCGACAACCGGCCGTTGATGTTCGACGAGTTCCTCACGCTGACGCCGAAGGCCATCTTCGTTTCGGCGACTCCTGCCGACCTCGAGCTGCAGCTCTCGCAGGGCGTCGTCGTCGAGCAGATCATCCGCCCCACGGGACTGGTCGACCCCACCGTCGAGATCCGTCCGGTGCGCGGGCAGGTGGACGACCTGCTCGGCGAGATCCGCATCCGCGAGCGCAAGGGCGAGCGCGTGCTCGTGACGACGCTCACCAAGCGCATGGCCGAGGATCTCACCGACTACCTCCAGCAGATGGGCGTTCGTGTGCGGTACATGCACGCCGATATCGACGCCATCGAGCGGATGGAGATCGTGCGCGGCCTGCGTCTGGGCGAGTTCGACGTGCTCGTCGGCATCAATCTCCTGCGCGAAGGGCTCGACTTGCCGGAGGTCTCGCTTGTCGCGATCCTCGACGCGGACCAGGAAGGGTTCCTGCGCTCCGACCGCTCCCTCATCCAGACCGTCGGCCGCGCGGCGCGGCACGCGGAGGGCAAGGCGATCCTGTACGCCGACCGCATCACCGGTTCGATGCAGCGCGCCCTCGACGAGACCAACCGGCGGCGCGCGACTCAGCAGGCCCACAACGCCGAGCACGGCATCGTGCCGCGCGGGGTGACCAAGAGCACCGAACAGATCCGCGTGCTCACCCGTGTCGCCGATGCGCGCGAGGAGCGCGAGGGACGCGAGCAGGCGCGTGCCGGCGACAAAAAGCAGCGCAAGGTGGCCGAGGCGGCGGCGCACTACGGGGTGGAGGACCTGCCCAAGCTGGTCACGCAGCTCGAGGAGGAGATGAAGGAGGCGGCGAAGGCGCTCGACTTCGAGGCCGCCGCGCGGCTGCGCGACGAGCTCTTCGAGATCAAGGCGGCGATGGGCGAGCGATCGCACGGCGCGCGGCGCGGCGCGTCGTGGCGGCCGGGGCGGTAGCGTGCCGCGAATCGCCCCGCCGCTCGCGCCACACGGCGACCAGCCGATGACACTCGACGAACTCGAGGCGTTCGGCGCCGCCATCGGGCGCGCCGCGGCCGCGTCGCTTCCCTGCGTGATCACGCTCGGCGGTGACCTCGGGGCGGGGAAGACCACGCTCACGCGGGCGATCGGGCGTGGCTTCGGCGTGGTGGAATCCGTCACCAGCCCCACGTTCGCGCTGGCGCACGAGTACCACGCGGCCGGCACGGCGACGCTGTTCCATCTCGATCTGTACCGGATCAACGGGCCGCACGAGCTGGCCAACATTGGGTGGGACGTGCTCGACGACGCCAACGGACTCGTGGTCATCGAATGGCCGGATCGCGCCGGGCACCTCATTCCCGCCGACGCGCTGGCCATCACCCTCGCGCACGTGGACGGCGACGAGACGCGCCGTCGGGTGGTCTGGTGACGACGTCCGGACTGACGCTCGCGCTCGACGCCTCGACCTACGTCGGGACGGTCGCGGTGCTGCGCGACGGCGCGCTCATTGCCGCTCGCGATGCGCTGATGCGCGGCGAGCACGAAGAGCGCCTGATGCCGACCGTGCTGGCGGCCCTCGCCGAGGTGGGAGTGGCGCCGCGCGAGGTGGCGCGCGTCGTCTGCGGCGAGGGGCCGGGGAGCTTCACCTCGCTGCGCATTGCGGCAGGAATCGCAAAGGGGATCGCGCACGGCGCGGGCGTTCCGTTGTATGCGGTGTCGTCCCTCGCGCTAGTCGCCGCCGGGGCGGAGCCGCCGCTCGCGGCCGGCCGCTACGTCGTCGCGCTCGATGCGATGCGTGGCGAGCGGTACGCCCAGTCCGTGGTGATCCGCGCGGACGGCAGCGTGGCCGTCGAGGGGAAGGCCGCAATCGTTGAGCCCGCGGCACTCGCCGCGTTGGGCGCGCCGATCATCGGACCACTTGAGGCCGAGCCGCGCCTGCCGCATGCGCGCGGCGTCGCCCGGATGCTGGCCGACATTCTGGGCGCGGGGCCAGTTGATCTCGATGCGTGGGAGCCGTCGTACGGCCGGCTCGCCGAGGCGCAGGTGCGATGGGAGGCGGCGCACGGTCGGCCGCTGTCGGCGTCGTAGTGGCCACCGTCCGACCGGCCGTCGAGGCCGACCTACCGGCCATCGCTGCCATCGAAAGCGCGTCCTTCGGCGACCCGTGGTCGCTGAAGAGCTTCAGCGACTCGCTCGCGCACGCGTTCGTGCGCTTGCGCGTCCTCGAGGACGAGGCCGGTGTCGCCGGCTATTCCGTGGTCTGGGTCTCCGGCGAGGAGTGCGAGCTGGCGAACATCGCCGTGGACCCCGCGCACCGTCGCGGCGGGCTCGGCGCGCGCCTCCTCGATGCCTCACTCGACGAGGCCCGACGCGAAGGGCTGATGGTGATGTTCCTTGAGGTGCGCGCCTCGAACGACGCCGCGAAGCGACTCTACGCCAGCCGCGGGTTCCACGAGGTCGGGCATCGCCGGGACTACTACAAGAACCCGGTCGAGGATGCCCTGATCCTGCGACGCGACCTGACCTAACCCCGGTCGGCCCGGCTGCCGGCGGTCGGCCAGCGGCGTCCGTCGCCACCCCTGCAATACGGCGTACCGATCTGCGGCCGTTTGGTTGTGTCAGTCGGGGGGCGTAGATTTACCCTCATCGACGACGTACGGACCCAGACGAAAGGAGGAGTTGTGAGCCGCAGCTTGAACAAGGTGATGTTGATCGGGAACCTCGGGGCCGACCCCGAGATCCGCACGACGTCGAACGGCAGCAAGGTGGCGCAGTTCTCGCTGGCGACCAGCCGGTCGTGGGGCGGGCAGGGCGGCACCGACAAGCAGGAGAAGACCGAGTGGCACAAGTGCGTCGCCTGGAACGGCAAGGGCGGCGGCATGGGGCTGGCGGACGTCATCGAGCGCTACTGCAAGAAGGGCGAGAAGCTCTACGTTGAGGGGCGCATCGAGTACCGCCAGTACCAGGACAAGGAAAACCAGACCAAGTACGTCACCGAGATCAACGTCCGCGAGATCATGCTGCTCGGCGGCAAGGGTGGCGACTTCGACGGTGCGCCGCGCGGACGCGCCTCGGCACCGGCCAAGGGCGGGGCGCCGGCCTCCGGCGACTTTGAGGAGTTCCCGGGCGGGCTCGAAGCGGACGACGACCTACCGTTCTGACGGAGGGAAGGTGGCGGAGTCCGGAGGGGAAGGGACGAGGGAGGAGTGGAGAGAGGAGCAGGAGGGAGGGGGCGCTGCCTCTTCACTCCTGCTCCTCTCTCCACTCCTCCCCCCTCACCACGCCTCCGCACTCCGCCTCCGCCCTCCGCCTCCGCACTCCGCTTGGTCCCGTCTGTCCAAGCTCGCTCTTCAGCCGTATCGTATTCTGATCCGCCTTATGCGAGCCCCCATGACGTCACGCCGCTTCGTCCTGCTCGTCCTCGCCCTCGCCGCCTGCTCGTCATCGGACAAGGGCACTGCGCCCACCACGTTTACGACGACCACGGTGACACTCGGCCCGTCGGAGGCGACCACCGCCTATCGCCCCAGCGGTCTTCCCGCCACGTGGTCAGGCTTCTGCCCCGTCGCCACGCCGTCGACCGTGACGCTCACCGCGGGCAATGCATACCGCGTGGTCAACCAGACGGGTCGTTCGGTGGAACTCATCACGCTTCCCAGCCGGGGAGCCATCGAGACCATCGCCGCCGGGGCGACCGGTGTGACGCATCGCGAGTATGGCGCCGTCAGTCAGGCAACGTTCACCTTCACCGTGACCGTCAACGGGTGCACTGACACTCAGTCCGCGCAGGGGCTCTTCAACGTGACGGTGAATAGCAAGTAGCCTCTGTGTGCCGCTCTGTGCCCTTCGGTGCCATTCTGTCGTCAATTCTGGTGATACCGCGCTCCCGCCTTGAGGGCGGGGGCGGTCTCTGCCATGCTTCACGTTGCGTTCCCCGTTGACCGGACCCGTCCATGGCCCGCCTTCGCATCTCGCTGATCGCCCCCGCGCTCCTCGGCGCCGCACTAGCCCTGCAGGCGCAGCAGCCCACGCAGTTGCCATCGAAGGTCGGCGAGCAGCCGGCCGGAGAGGCCGCGACGCCGGCTTCGCACACCGTGGTTCGTGGGGAGACCCTCTGGGGGCTCGCGAAGCAGTACCTCGGCGATGCCTATCTCTGGCCCGAGATCTACCGGCTCAACACCGCGGTCATCGAGGATCCGCATTGGATCTATCCGGGTGAAGTGCTCAAGCTCCCCGGGGCCGCCGCCGTTCCGGTGAGCGAGGCCCCGATGCCCACCAAGGCGACCGACCCGAGCGCCACGACCGTCTTCGATCCGCGTCGGTACAAGCAGCAGCGTACGGAACGGCAGGTGGCAGATCCGCTCGCGACGCGCCAAGCGGTGCGCGCGGGAGAGTATCTGGCCTCCCCGTACGTCTGGAGCGTCGGTGGTCCCCCGGGCGCGGGCCGCGTGCTCAAGTCGGCGGAATCGCAGATCGTCGTGCCCACCCTCGCCGATCGCCCGTACCAGTCCCACGAGCCGATCTTCGTCCGCCTTCCGGCGGGCGCCCGCCGGGCTGATGGCGAGCAGTTCATGACGTACGAACTCGGCCCCATCCTCCAGGGGCAGGGGCAGGTGCTGATCATCACCGGGGTCATCGCGTTGCGCGACGATCCGGGCACTGGCGACGCGCGGGCCGTCATCCTGCGTCGCTTCCGTTCGGTCGGCGAAGGGCAGGGAATCATCCCCCTCGACACGCTCTTCCCGGCGGTCGGTAAGCACCCGGCTCCTGTGGAGTGGGGGGCGTCCACCAAGCTCGCGTGGATTCAAGGCACGCCTGTGATCGCGCAGATCGGCTCGTACGTCGTCCTCAGCTCGTCCCTGCGCGACGGCCTCGTGCCCGGCGATCAGGTGACGTTGATGGCGCCACTCGGCGCCGGTGAGGCCGGCGGTCAGCCAACGTCGACGGTCGCCGGCGTGCTGCAGATCCTGCGGGTTACCGCATTCGGGGCCTCGGCGATCGTGCTGGACCGCACGGCGGCGGAGATCTCCGTCGGCATGTCGGGGCGCGTCACCGCCAAGATGCCCTGATCGCGGCACGGCCGCGCCCCGAGGGTTAGTTTTCACGAATGGCCAAGCGCGCCCTCGTCTCTGGCGGCGCGGGGTTCATCGGCTCGCACATCGCCGACGCCCTGCTCGACCGCGGCTTCTCCGTGGTGGTGCTCGACGACCTCTCGACCGGCCGGCGCGAGAACGTGCCGGCGGCCGCCGAGTTCGTCGAGCTCGACGTCCGCAGCGCCGAGGCGGCACGCCTCGTTCGCGAAGGCGGATTCGACGTCGTCGCGCACCAGGCCGCGCAGATTGACGTCCGCAAGAGTGTCACGAATCCCGTGCACGACGCGTCGATCAACATCCTGGGCGCCCTGAACCTGCTCGAGGGTGTGCGCGGGGCCGCGCATCGGCCGCGCTTCATCTTCGCGTCGACGGGCGGTGCGATCTACGGCGACTTCGTCACGCCGCCCAATCGCGAGGACTACTCCAAGGACCCCGATTCGCCGTACGGCATCGCCAAGCTCGCTGTCGAGCATTACCTCGCGTACTACGGTCGCATCCACGGGGTCGAAGGCGTCGTTCTGCGCTACGCCAACGTGTACGGGCCACGGCAGGATCCCCACGGCGAAGCGGGGGTGGTGGCGATCTTCTGCAATCGCCTGCTCGACGGCCGCCCGCTCACGATCTTCGGCGACGGCAAGCAGACGCGCGACTACGTGCACGTCAAGGATGTCGCGGCGGCCAATGTCGCCGCGGCGACGGCGTCGCTGCCGGACCGGGGGCGCCTCGACGCGCGCGCGATGAACATCGGCACGGGCGTCGAGACGGACGTCCTCACGCTGGCCAACACGCTGCGGCAGGTCAGCGGACGCGACGTCCCCGTGGAGTTCGCTCCCGCGCGCCCCGGGGAACAGCTGCGCTCGGCGGTCGGTATCGAGAAGGTGCAGCGGGTGCTCGGCTGGGCCCCGCAGCGTTCGTTGGCAGACGGGCTGAGAGAGACGTTCGAGTACTTCGCGGCACGGCGCGCGTAGCGATCCATCCATGTCCCGTCGTCTTCGCCGCCATCATCGCTGATCCCGTTCCTTGATCGCTATCCGCGGTCGTCATCCGGAGTCCACGTCCTGAATCTGCCGTCATGAACTCTGCTATCCCAACGACCCCGCTCGAGCTCATCACCCACTCCGTCCTCGCGACGAAGATCGTGCTGGCCGTGCTCCTGTTGCTGTCGCTGTACAGCTGGGGCATCGTGCTGGCCAAGTGGCTCGAGTTTCGGCGCATGACGCGCGCCTCGCAGGCGTTCCTGCGCGAGTTCGCGCGCGCCACCAAGCTCGAGCAGGCCGTGGCGATGGCCCGCAAGGCGCCGCCGTCGGCGTTCAACCGTGTCTTCGCGCGCGCCGTGAACTTCCTGCAGGATACCGCGGTTCGGGACGAGGCGGGGAACGCCCGGCCCATTCGGGAGTCGCAGGTGGAGGCGATGCGCCTCCTCCTCGATGCCGAGGTCACGAACGAGCGCGATTCGCTCGGCCGCTTCATCCCCTCGCTCGCGGTCGTCGGGTCGGCGAGTCCGCTCATCGGGTTACTCGGCACGGTGCTCGGCATCATCGACGCCTTCCTGGGCGTGGCCATCAAGGGCTCCGGCAATCTCGGCGCCGTTGCGCCCGGCGTCGCCGAGGCGCTCATCGCCACCGCGGCGGCGCTGGCGGTCGCGATCCCCGCCACCTTTGCATACAACATCTTCGCCGCACGGCTGAACCGCTTCGACGGCGAGTTGGAGGGGTTTGGCTCCGAGGTGATTGCACTCATGGCCCGCGAGGGCAGGGTCTAGCGTGCGCCGCCGCACCCACGGGGATCGCGCGCCGCTGAACGCCGAGATCAACGTCGTCTCGCTGATCGACGTCATTCTGCTGCTGCTCGTGATCTTCATGATCACGGCGCCGCTGATGCAGGGTGGCGTGGACGTGGCGCTGCCGAAGACCGAGTCGCGCGCCCTGGCGCCCAAGGGTGGGCTCGTCGTGAGCATCACGGCCGGTGGGCGCGTGTACGCGGACGAGACGGCGATGTCGCTCGCCGAGTTCAAGGCGACGTTCAAGATGCTGTCGTCGAAGGCGGGGCGAGAGGGCGTGTACGTGCGCGCCGACCAGGGGGCGCCTTACGGGATCGTGGCGCAGGTGCTGGCGACGATTCAGCAGGCGGGGATCGTGAACGTCGGCCTCGTCACCGCGCCGGAGAGCGTCAACCCGTGATGCGCGTCGAGGTGCGCCCGACGCGGCTCACCGCGCCGCTCGTGGCCTCGGCGTTTCTGCATGTTGGCGTCGCCGCGCTGCTGCTCATGGCGTCACGCGCCGGGGGGAGCGTGTCGTTGCCCCCGATGTACAAGGTCGAGCTCATTGCCGCGCCGCCGGGGCCGCCGGCCATCGGCGAGGTCACCGACGCGCCGGCCGACGACGCCGCGCGCGCCAAGGCGCCGCCGAAGCCCGCCCCCGACGCCA
>VHBQ01000055.1 GCA_016871855.1 Gemmatimonadota bacterium | reverse complement strand
AGATCGTGACGACGGGGACTCGAATGGTGGGGTTGTCGTCGCCTAGCGGGATCATCGGAGCCTAGCGAGGGGGCGAGTGACGGTGGACGGTGGACGGTGGACAGTTGATGCGAAACTACAAATCGGCTTGCATCCCCGTTAGACGCACTTGCCCCCCTCAGGGGTTTCGCCCCCCTGCCGTTCCTGCATCTCTCGGCCTCGCAAGTCGTTGTCCTGCCAGAACTAGCGCGAATTCTGCCCAATTGCCGTCAATTCGGCAGAACGTTTTTGGCCCCGCCTTTGCTCCATAGATGCGGCAGTCCGGCGAAACCGGCGCCCCCGACCAGTCGTTGGGGACCTCCGCGGCGCGGTGGCCGTGAGACCTTTTTTCCGAAACGAGGATCAGATGGCAGACAAGGTCATTGGCATCGACCTGGGGACCACGAACTCCGTGGTCGCCGTGATGGAGGGTGGCGACCCGGTCGTCATCCCCAACGCCGAGGGCGGGCGCACGACCCCGTCGGTGGTCGGCTTCACAAAGGACGGCGAGCGCCTCGTCGGCCAGATCGCCAAGCGCCAGGCGGTCACCAACCCGAAGAACACGGTCTTCTCCATCAAGCGCTTCATGGGTCGCAAGACCGGCGAGACGACCGAGGAGCAGAAGCGCGTCCCCTACCCCGTCGGCCGCGGCACCAACGATCAGGTCACGGTCGAGATCCAGGGCAAGCCGTACACGCCCCCCGAGATCTCGGCGATGATCCTGCAGAAGATGAAGCAGACCGCCGAGGACTATCTGGGCCAGGGCGTGTCAAAGGCCGTCATTACCGTGCCGGCGTACTTCAACGACTCCCAGCGCCAGGCCACCAAGGACGCCGGCGAGATCGCCGGCCTCAAGGTCCTGCGCATCATCAACGAGCCGACGGCCGCCGCGCTGGCCTACGGCCTCGACAAGCAGGGGAAGAAGGACGAGAAGGTCGCCGTCTTCGACCTCGGCGGCGGCACCTACGACATCTCCGTCCTCGAACTGTACGAGGTGGACGGCTCCAAGCAGTTCGAGGTGAAGTCCACCAACGGCGACACGCACCTCGGTGGCGACGACTTTGACCAGCGCATCATCGAGTGGCTGGTCGCCGAGTTCAAGCGCGACCAGGCCATCGACCTCTCCAAGGACCCGATGGCGCTTCAGCGCCTGAAGGAGGCCGCGGAAAAGGCGAAGATCGAACTGTCCGGCACGCAGAGCACCGACATCAACCTGCCGTTCATCACGGCCGACCAGTCGGGGCCGAAGCACCTCAACTACCAGCTGACCCGCGCCAAGTTCGAGCAGCTGGTGGACGACCTGTTCACGCGCACGCTTGAGCCGATGAAGCTCGCGCTCAAGGACGCCGGGATGCAGCCGTCGGAGATCGACGAAGTGCTCCTCGTCGGCGGATCGACGCGCATCCCGAAGGTGCAGGAGATCGTGAAGAGCTTCTTCGGCAAGGAGCCGAACAAGGGCGTGAACCCGGACGAGGTCGTCGCCGTCGGCGCGGCCATCCAGGGCGCCGTGCTCACCGGCGAGCAGAAGGACGTCCTCCTGCTCGACGTGACACCGCTGTCGCTCGGCATCGAGACGCTGGGCGGAGTCACCACGGTGCTCATCCCGCGCAACACGACGATCCCGACCAAGAAGTCGGAGATCTTCTCCACGGCCGACGACAACCAGACGACCGTCGAGATTCACGTCCTGCAGGGCGAGCGCGAGCTGGCGCTGCACAACAAGACGATCGGCAAGTTCCAGCTGACGGGCATTCCGCCGGCTCCGCGCGGCACGCCCCAGGTGGAGGTCACGTTCGACATCGACGCGAACTCGATCCTGCACGTGACGGCGCGCGACAAGGCGACCGGCAAGGAGCAGAAGATCCGCATCGAGGCCTCGAGCGGGCTGACCGACGCCGAGAAGGAGCGGATGGTCAAGGATGCCGAGCTCCACGCCGCCGAGGACAAGAAGCGCCGCGAGGAGATCGACACCAAGAACCGCCTCGACTCGATGACCTACGAGGTCGAGAAGAACGCCAAGGAGTGGGGCGACAAGGTGCCGTCGGAGCTCAAGACTCGCTTGGATCAGGCGATCGAGCGCGCCCGCAAGGCGCACCGCGGCGACGACTTCACCGAGATCAAGGCCGCGCTCGAGGAGCTCAACGCCGCGTTCCAGGCGGCGGGGCGCTCGTTCTACGAGCAGCAGCAGGCGTCCAGCGCCGCCGACCAGGCGCCGCCCGCCGACGCCCCGCCCGCCGACAAGAAGGACGACGGCGTGGCGGAGGCGGATTATGAAATCGTCGACGAGAAGAAGTCGTAGGGGTTAGGTGACGGTGGACGGTGGACGGTGGACGGTGGACGGTTGAGGGTGCGAGGCCACGAGGCCCCACCGTTCCGCTGTCCACCGTCTACCGTCCACCGTCCACCGTCAGCCTCAAGGGAACCCAACCCGCCCCTCCGCTGTCTAAGCAGGAGTCCCCCAAAACCATTACTGTACGATCATGTCCCTCCATTTCTCCCGTTCTAAGCTGGTCGCCATCGCCGCGTCGGCGTTCATCGGTGGCGTCTTCTTCGCCTCGTCGCTCGACTGGACGCAGGGCCTGTTCGCGCAGGGCGGCGGCAAGGTCAAGACCGAAGTCGCGGCGCCGCTCCCGGTCGGCGCGCCGTCCGAGGGCTTCGCCGCAATCGCCGAGCGCGTCACCCCCGCGGTCGTCTCCATTCAGGCCGAACGCGATGCGCGGCGCGCGCGCCCCAACACGCAGCAGCGCCGCAACGCGCCGCCGAACTTCGAGGAGTTCTTCAACCAGCTCGACCCGCGCCAGCAGGGGCCGGCGGAGTCGTCAGGCTCGGGATTCATCGTCAGCAAGGACGGCTACATCCTCACGAACAACCACGTGGTGGATGGCGCCGACCGGGTGAAGGTGCTGATGAGTGACCGCCGCGAGTTCAAGGCGAAGATCGTGGGCCGCGACCCGCAGACCGACGTCGCTGTGCTCAAGATCGACGGCGCCAACCTGCCGACCGTCGGGCTCGGCAACGACCAGAAGCTGCGCATTGGCGAGTGGGTGGTGGCCATCGGCAACCCGCTTGGGCTGAACTTCACGGTCACGGCCGGCATCATCAGCGCGAAGGGGCGGGGCAACGAGCTCGGCGGGCTGAATCGTGACACGTACGCCATCACGGACTTCATCCAGACCGATGCGGCCATCAACCCGGGCAACTCGGGCGGACCGCTGATGAACACGCGCGGTGAGGTGATCGGCATCAACTCGGCGATCGCCAGCCAGACCGGGTTCTACTCAGGCTACGGCTTCGCCATTCCAATTACGCTGGCCAAGACGGTGATGGACGACATCGTGGCGCACGGCCGTGTGCGGCGCGCGATCCTGGGCATCACCATCAACGACGTGAACGCCGAGGACGCGGCGGTGGCCGGGCTCAAGCAGATCGCCGGCGCCAAGGTGGGCGGCTTCAGCGGCGAGGATTCACCCGCCCGCAAGGCGGGGCTCGAGCCGGGCGACATCATCGTGCGCGTGGAGGGCCAGGAGGTGGACCGTGTCTCCACCCTCCAGCGCATCGTGCGCACGTACCAGCCCGGACAGAGCATCACGCTGGACGTCGTCCGCTATGGCGAACGGAAGAGCTTCAAGGTTCGACTGCAAGAGGCGCCGACCGAGGCCGCGCAGGTGGCGAGCGCCGAAGAGAAACCCGCGGAAGCCGAGGGGCTCACGGCGTCGAAGCTCGGCGTCACGCTCGAGGCCATCTCGCCGGAAGTAGCCAGGGTCAACGACATCGCCGAGCAGTACCGCGGATTGCGCGTCGTCGCCGTCGAGGCGGGCGGTCCGGCGGCCGACAAGCTCGGGCGCGACGACATCATCGTTCGCGTCATCCGCCCGGAGCCGGCGACGGTGATCCGGACCACGGCCGACTTGCAGAAGGTGCTCTCACGCCTGAAGGACGGCGACTACGTGAGCCTGCTTGTGTATGCGAAGACGCAGACGGGGCCGGGGACGCGAGTCGTGAATATCAGGGTGGGAGAGTAGACGGTTGACGGTGGACGGTGGACAGGGGCGCGGGGCCGGGGTGGCTCCGCGTTTCCTGTTTCTGGGCCGGGGCGTGGAGCGGCGGTTGCTCCGCCCTTTGACGAGGGCGGCGGGGTGGGCCTAGTTTGCGGGGACGCGAGAGTGGCGAAACTGGCAGACGCGCTGGACTTAGGATCCAGTGGGGTGACCCTTGCGGGTTCGAGTCCCGCCTCTCGCATAGCTGCAGAGTACGACAGAAGACGACAGAGAACGACAGAGAGACAACAGACCGACCTAGGGCTGCGGCCACGGGCGGTTTGCTTCCAGTCAACTCGTTGCCGCGCAATCACCTAGCCCGTCTGTTGTCTCTCTGTTGTCTCTCTGTTGTTTCTCTGTTGTCTCTCTCAGTGACATTCCAATTCACGCCACACCAAGGTAATTTCTGCTCTATAGTGGCCCCGCTGCCTTGGCTGGCGGCGGGGAATTTTTCCCTGTGCCCCAATCGCCGCTTGTCGGCTGCATTCGAATGAACATCGAGATCACCAGCACGAAGTCCGAAGGCGCCGAGCGCCGCATCCAGGTCGCCGTTCCCGGGGCCGCCGTGAAGGACGCCAAGAAGCGCGCGGCGCGCCGCGTGGCGCAGCAGGTGCGCCTCCCCGGCTTCCGCATCGGCAAGGCGCCCGCCGCGATGGTCGAGAAGAAGTTCGCCGACGTCATCCGACAGGAGGCGCTCGAGGCGGTGATGCGCGAGGCGTATCAAGCGGTGATCGAGCAGGAGAAGCTGAAGCTGATCACCCAGCCGCACGCGCACGATGTGAAGTTCGGCGACGACGACGCGCTCTCGTTCGAGCTGCACTGCGAGGTGCAGCCCGACATCGCCCTGGCGCACGTCGAGGGCTTCCAGGTGAAGCGCCCAGCGGCGACGGTCACCAGCGATCAGGTGAAGGATCAGATCGAGCACGTGCGGGACGCGCGCGCCACGTGGGCACCCGTCGAGGAGAAGCCGCTAGAGGGCGACATGGTGGTCGTCCTGCTGGCGATGGCCGACGACGCGGGCGCCCTGCCGGAAGGCAAGGAATACCGCGTCGTCCTTGGCGCTGGACAGGCGATCCCGGCCATCGAGGAGCTCCTGATGGAGCTTGCCCCGGGCGGCACGGTGGAGCGCGCGGTGCGCTGGCCGGACGACTTCCCGGACGAGGCGCAGCGCGGCAAGACGAAGACGGTGCGCGCCGAGCTGAAGGAAGTGAAGCGCAAGGCGGTGCCGGCGCTCGACGACGCCTTCGCGCGCGAGATGGGTGACTTCGATTCGGTGGAGGCCCTGACGACGGCGGTGCGCACCGACCTCGAGGCGAGCGCGGTGCGCGAGGCCGATGCCGCCGTGCGCGGGCTGCTCCTCGACGAGATCATCGGCGCCAACGCCTTTGACGTGCCGCCCTCGTGGGTGTCGAACCTGGTGCAGTCGTACGCGAAGGCGTATGGGGTACCCGAGGCCGAACACGAGAAGTTCGCGGCCGAGTTCCGGGCGACGGCGGAGCGGCAGGTGCGCCGCGAGCTGGTCATCGAGACGCTCGCCGAGCGCGAGCGGCTGGCCGCCACCGAGGCCGACGTGGACGCGAAGATCCAGGAGATGGCCGAGAAGCGCGGCGCGAACCCGGGGCAGGTGTACGCCCAGTTGCAGAAGGCGAACCGCCTGCGGGAGATCGAGCGGGGCATCACCGAGGACCGCGTGTTCGCGTGGCTCCTCGAGCGGAACACGGTGGAGCAGCAGTAGGTCATTTTCGGTGACGCACGACAGGCCCGGCGGGACCCAGCGGGAGCCCACGCGGCCGGACTCCTATGACGAGGACGAGGAACGCATGCCCATCATTCCCAATCCCTACGTGATCGAGCGGTCGAGCCGCGGCGAGCGCAGCTACGACGTGTATTCGCGCCTGCTGATGGACCGGATCATCTTCCTCGGCACGCCGATCAACGACGACGTCGCCAACATGGTGATCGCGCAGCTGCTCTTCCTCGAGGCGGACAACCCGGGGCGCGACATCCACCTGTACATCAACTCACCGGGCGGGAGCGTGAGCGCCGGGCTGGCAATGTACGACACGATGCAGTGGCTGAAGTCGCCGGTGAACACGATCTGCATGGGCATGGCGGCCTCGATGGGCTGCTTCCTGCTCGCCGGCGGCCGCAAGGGGAAGCGCTCGGCGCTTCCGCACGCCCGGATCATGATGCACCAGCCGTCGGGCGGCTCCTCGGGCACGGCGGCGGACATCGAGATCCAGGCCAAGGAGATCCTCTATCTCCGCGCCCAGATGAACGAGCTGATGTCGCGGCACACGGGGCGCCCCGTGGAGCAGATCGAACGCGACTTCGACCGAGACTTCTATATGTCGGCCGAAGAGGCGAAGTCGTACGGCATCATCGACCACGTGGTGACGGCGCGCGAACAGGACGATGCGGTGGTGGCGGCCGTGGCTGCCGTGAGCGCGACGAAGTAATCCGAGGTGCAGGGAACAGGGAACAGGGTGGATGGAATGCCCTGCCCCTGCATCGGCTGGCCCCCGGCGTTGGCCGGGTGTTACTCCAAGCAGGGTCATGCGTCGAAGGGACGGCACCCCTGCGGCTATCAAAGGTTGAGGCCCGATGAACTCGATGTCCCACGATCGCCACCTGCGCTGCTCGTTCTGCGGAAAGAGCAAGGACGCCGTCCGGAAGTTCATCTCCGGGCCGTCCGTGTACATCTGCAACGAGTGCATTGCGCTGTGCAACGAGATCCTCGCCGAAGACGAGGAGCGGGAGGTTGGCGAAGCCGTCACCCGCGTGCCGGCGCCGCAGGAGATCAAGGACGTCCTTGACCAGTACGTGATCGGGCAGGAGGCGGCGAAGAAGGCGCTCGCCGTCGCCGTGTACAACCACTACAAGCGCATCAACAGCGCCAAGCGCGACGGCGACGTCGAGCTGGACAAGTCGAACATCCTGCTCATCGGCCCCACGGGCGTCGGCAAGACGCTGCTCGCCCAGACGCTGGCCCGCATTCTCGACGTGCCGTTCACCATCGCCGACGCGACGACGCTGACCGAGGCGGGTTACGTGGGCGAGGACGTGGAGAACATCCTCGTCCGGCTGCTGCAGGCGGGCGACTTCAACGTCGCCGAGTGCGAGCGCGGCATCGTCTACATCGACGAACTCGACAAGATCGCGCGCAAGAGCGAGAACCCGAGCATCACGCGCGACGTGTCGGGCGAGGGCGTGCAACAGGCCCTGCTGAAGATCCTCGAGGGGACGGTCGCCAGCGTGCCGCCGCAGGGCGGGCGGAAGCATCCCCAGCAGGAATACATCCAGATCAACACCAAGGACATCCTGTTCGTCTGCGGCGGCGCCTTCGACGGCCTCGAGAAGATCATCGAGGCGCGGCTGGGCAAGCGGCAGATCGGGTTCAGCGCCGAGGATGCGCTCGCGGCCAAGGGCGGCGACGCGGCGCACATCTTCAAGCACGTGGAGCCGGACGACCTGCTGCGCTTCGGGCTCATCCCCGAGTTGGTGGGGCGCCTGCCGGTGGCGGTGCCGCTCGAGAACCTGGACGAGGTGGCGCTGGTGCGGATCCTCAAGGAGCCGAAGAACGCGATCACCAAGCAGTTCGCGAAGCTGTTCGAGCTTGAGGACGTCACGCTGACGTTCGACGAGGGGGCCCTGAAGGCGATCGCCAAGAAGGCGCTCGACCGCGGCACCGGCGCGCGCGGCCTGCGCGCTATCGTCGAGGAGCTGCTGCTCGACACGATGTTCGAGCTCCCCGGGCGCGATGACGTGGAAGGGGTGACGGTCACTGAGGCCACGGTGACCAACAAGCAGGCGCCGCTGCTGCAGCTGAGCGCGAAGCGGCAGAAGAAAGAAGCGTGAGGACAGAGAACGACAGAGAACGACAGAGAACGACAGAGAACGACAGAGAACGACAGAGAACGACAGAGAACGACAGAGAACGACAGAAGACGACAGAGAAACAACAGTGGGCGGGGGCCTGGTCCCCGCCCTGTCGTTTGTCGGGACCCTGGATCGCGATCCGCATTCGCAATCCGGATTCCCCATCCTCTATCTTTGTTCCATGACTCAGCATTACCTGCGCGATTCCGATGTGATTGAGGCGGCGGACCGACTGCCGGTGCTCCCGCTGCGCGACGTCGTGCTCTTTCCGCACGTAGTGATGCCCCTGCTCGTGGGGCGCGCGGGGTCGCTGGCAGCGCTGGAGGCCGCGGAGGCGGGCGACAAGCTGGTGCTGCTGGTCACCCAGCGCGACAGCGGCGTGCAGGACCCAACGGCCTCCGACCTCTACCGCATCGGGACGCTCGGCCGAGTGCTGCAGTTCACGCGCCTGCCCAATGGCGCCGCGCGTGCACTTGTCGAGGGGCTCGCCCGCGCCCACGTGAGCAAGTTCGTGGGCGGGACCAAGCTGTTGCGCGCGGTAGCGCGCCCCCATCCGTACGCCGTGGTGCCCGGCGACGGCGTCGACGATGAGGCGCGCAAGGCGCTCGCTCTGTTCGACGAATACGTGGCGCAGCACCGCCGCCTCCCACCGGAGGTCACGGCGCTCGTCCAGTCCGCTGGGAGCCTGGAGCGTCAGGGGTGCGGCATCGCCGCGCACCTGGCCGTGCGCCACGAGACGCGGCAGACGCTGCTCGAGGCGCCGCACCTCGTGGACCTGTTCCGCGCGCTGACGCAGCTCACCGCCGGCGAAACAGAGCTGCTGCGTCTCGAGCGCAAGATCGAGGACGAGGTGCGCGGCTCGCTGTTCCAGAACCAGCGGGAGTTCTACCTGCAGGAGCAGCTGCGGGCGATTCGGCGCGAGCTGGGCGACGAGGAAGGCGACGAGCTCGCCGACCTCGAGACCGAGTTGAAGGCGCGGGCGCTTCCCGAGCAGGCGCGGGCCCGCGCCGATCGTGAGTTGCGCCGCCTGCGCCGGATGTCGCCGATGGCCCCGGAAGCGACCGTCGCGCGCAACTACCTGGACTGGCTCGCGGCGCTCCCCTGGACAGAACGCACGGACGACCTGCTCGACGTCACGCACGCGCGCGCCATCCTCGACGAGGACCACTTTGGCCTCGACGAGGTCAAGGAGCGCATCGTGGACTACATCGCGGTGCTCTCACTGGTCGGGCGGCTCGAGGGGCCGATCCTCTGCCTCGTCGGCCCGCCGGGGGTGGGCAAGACCTCGCTCGGCCGCAGCATCGCGCGCGTCCTCGGCCGCAAGTTCGTGCGCATGTCATTGGGCGGCGTGCGCGACGAGGCCGAGATCCGCGGTCATCGCCGCACGTATATCGGCGCGCTCCCCGGCCGGATCATCCAAGCCATGCGCCGCGCGGAGAGCGTCAACCCGGTCATTCTGCTTGACGAGGTGGACAAGCTGGGCAACGACTGGCGCGGCGATCCATCGGCGGCCCTTCTCGAGGTGCTTGATCCGGAGCAGAACCGCGCATTCAACGACCACTTCCTCGAGTTGGACTACGACCTCTCGCAGGTGCTGTTCCTCACGACCGCGAACTCGCTGGGCGGCATTCCCGAGCCGCTGCGCGACCGGATGGAGATCATCCGCCTGCCGGGGTATCTCGACCAGGAGAAGTTCGCGATCGCCCAGCGGTACCTGATCCCGCGCCAGCTGACGCAGCACGGCATCGACCCGGCCTCAGTGACCTGGGCGGCCGATGCGCTTCCCGCGCTGCTACGGCAGTACACGCGCGAAGCCGGCGTGCGCGAACTCGAGCGCCGGATCGCGCGCCTGTCGCGCAAGCTGGCACGGCGACGCGCCGGTGCCGCGCCGGCTGCCAAGTCGACGGGAGCACCGCACGACCGCATTGCCGCCGCGGACCTGCGCGCACTGCTTGGCGTGGCGCCGTACGACGCCGACGAAGTGATGCTCGAGGATCGCGTGGGCGTGGCGCAAGGGCTCGCCTACACGCAGGTGGGGGGCGAACTCCTCGAAGTGGAGGTGAGCGTGGTCCCTGGACGCGGCCGCATGCTGTTGACCGGCACGCTGGGCGATGTGATGAAGGAGTCGGCGAGCGCGGCGCTGAGCTACATCCGGTCGCGCGCCGAATTGCTGGGCGTGCCGGCCGACTTCGCCCGCACGCGCGACGTCCACGTGCACCTTCCTGCGGGGGCAACGCCGAAGGACGGGCCGTCCGCGGGGATCGCGCTCGCCGCGGCCATCGTAAGCGCGCTCACGGGGACCCCGGTGCGCGGCGACGTCGCGATGACCGGCGAAATCACCCTGCGCGGGCGCGTCCTGCCGATCGGCGGACTCAAGGAGAAGGCCGTCGCGGCGCACCGGCATCGCGTGAAGCATGTCGTGCTGCCGGCAGCGAACCTTCGCGACCTCGAGGAACTCCCTGCCGAAGTGCGCACCGGCGTGGAGTTCCATCCAGTGAAGACGATGGACGAAGTGCTCGCGCTCGCCCTGCGGGCGATTCCGGTGGCGGCGCCGCGCCCGGCGCGCGGCGCGCGGAAGGGAGCCGCCGCGAACGCTGGCGTGGCGCCGCAGACGGCGCATTAGCGCGCGCGGAGCGCGCGCGGGCACGGGAACGGGCACAGTGATCGGCAAGGACACGGGAACGGGCACAGTGGGGGAACGGACACGGTGAACGGGAATACGCGGCAGGGAGACGGGGCGCGTCGCGCGGGCGACGTGGCGGATCGCGGACGCACGTCTGCGCAGGATCCACTCGTCATCCGACACCTCGAGTTCCTTGGCGGCATGGCCTCGGCCGGCGGATGGCGTCCGCCGGAGGGGCTGCCGGAGGTGGCGTTCAGCGGCCGATCGAACGTCGGCAAGTCGTCGCTCCTGAACCGCCTGGTTCGCCGCAAGGCGTTCGCCCGTGTCAGCAAGACGCCGGGACGGACGCGTGAGATCAACTTCTTTGGCGTCAACCGCGCGTTCATCCTCGCGGACCTGCCCGGCTACGGCTACGCGCGCATCTCGAAAGAGCGCCAGGGCGAATGGGTGCATCTCATCGAGGGCTACCTGCGCCACAATCCGCACCTGCGCGGCGTCGTGCAACTGCTCGACGCGCGGCACGACGCGACCGACGACGACCGGCGGATGTTCGCCCTGCTGGCCGACGTGGGTGTCCCCGCGCTGGTCGTCGTGACGAAGATCGACAAGCTGGCGGCGCGGCAGCGCGCCCTGCAGGTCACGGCCCTTGCGGCGCAATGCGGGGTATCAGAGGATCAGGTGATCCCGTGCAGCGCGGTGACGGGCGAGGGGCGCGACGACCTCGCCGCCTCGCTGGCTGCGCTGCTCGACCTGACCCCGACTCACGGCTGACCATGCGCCATCGTGCATTGCTCGTTCTCGCCTTCGCAGGACTGGCCGCGTCGCCGCTGCGCGCCCAGCAGGGGGCGGACACCACGTCGCTTCCCGCCGGATTCGGCACCCTGCGTCAGGACGACATCGCGCTGCGCGTGCAGGTGAACGCCCTTCAGGTGCGGGTGCTGCCGCTCGACGAGAGCGTCATCCGCACGTTGTCGCCCGATTCCTACCGCACGCTGCACGAGCTGCGCGAGAGCAAACGCTCAGCGGTGGACGCGGTGCTGCGGCGCACGGCAATGCCGGGGGCGAGCCTGTGGTATGTGCAGTTCTTCAATCTGGAGCAGGGCGAGGCGCGCTTCAGCCCGATGGAGGTGGTCATCACCTCGGCGGGCCGTGATTTCCGGGCGCTCGAGGTCTTCGCGCTCACTCCGGGCTTCGGTGAGCAGCGCCTGCGCCAGCGCGAGGGGCAGTCCGCGCTCTATCTCTTCGATCCCGCCGTGGACATCAACCAGCCGCTGACGGTGACGTTCGAGACGCGTCAGACCGCGGCGTGGGAGGCGCTGCTGAAAAAGGTGGATCGGGAGAGGGCGATGATACGGAGTAGGGCGAGATCCAAACCCTAGCGCGTGACGGTGGACGGTTGACGGTGGACGGTGGATGACCGCAAAGAGAGGAGCCCGGCGCTTCAAGAGCCGGGCTCATTCGTGTTCCACCGTCCACCGTCTACCGTCTATTGTATCAGCAGCGCATCCTCCGCCCTTCCCGCCGTTCCGTCCTTGAACAGGATCGCGATGTGGTCGAGGGCTTCGCGTTCGCGCGGCCAGTGGTAGCGACGTCGCGCCTCCGCGCGTGAGAGCCAGGCGTGGTCGTCGTGCTCGTCGCTGAGGCGCACCGCGTCGGGACGCACGACCGCCACGAACGCCACGGCCAGCTCCACGGTGCCCGTGGACTTCATGAAGAACGGATTGACCGTGAGCGAATACAGCCGCTCGATGGCCAACCCGGTCTCCTCACGCACTTCCCGGCGCGCCGCCTGCGGCGGGGTCTCGCCGCGCTCGATGCGGCCGTGCACGGCCTCCCACGTCCCAGGGCAGCGCGTGGCACGCGTGCGGCGCAGCGCGAGATGCCGCCACCCGCGGCCGTGCGGACGGACCACGAAGACGTCCACCACGCCGGCGCGCACGATGGTCTCCGATCGATCAAGATGCCCGCCAGCGCGGCGCGCGGCGCCGCGGCGGGCGGACGGGGCGCGCGGCATCAGCCGTGCCGGCGCGCGAGCAGCGAGTGAAGGCGCGCGGAGAGGGCGCGCGGGCGGAACGGCTTGGTGAGATAGTCGCTGGCGCCGAACTCGAAGACGCGGACCTCGCTGTCCTCGTCGCCCTTGGCCGTGAGCACGATCACCGGCAGCTCAGCGGTTGCCGGCCGGGCGCGCAGGTGGCTGAGCACGCCGTAGCCGTCCAGTCGCGGCAGGTTGAGATCGAGGACGACGATGTCCGGCGCCGCGCGGTCGATCTCATCCAGCGCTTTCACGCCGTCGGCGGCCTCAAAGACCGTGAATCCCTCGCGCTCGAGCAGGTCTTTCATGACGCGGCGCAGCGCATCCTCGTCCTCGACGAGCAGCACCTTCTTGGACGCTGCGCGCCCGTCGCCGGCGATCTCGTCCACCAACTGGAACTCGCCCGGCGATGGGGGCACCGCGTGGAGATGCGTGCGAAGATCGGCGCCCTTGGGCAAGACCTTCGTGGCGAGGTCGTCGAGGGCCTCCACCGCGCCCGAGGAACGCTTCGTGCCCTTCGTGCCGCCGCCGGACGCCGGGGCGGCCGGGGCGTCGGTGCCGGCGCGTACGCTCGTGGACGGTCGCGTGGGCTCGTTCGACGGGGCCTCGAGCACGCGCAGGAGTTCGTCGATGCTCGTCTCGCCATTGCGCACGTGCTGGATGCCGCTCTCCCACAGCGAGAGCATGCCCGCCTCGCGCGCCGCGTCTACCAGCCGGTCTACCGGTTCCGCCGCCGCGACCCGCCGCTCGAACTCGGAGGACGTGACGAGCACTTCGGTCACGGAGAACCGGCCGCGGTATCCCGTCATGGAACAGTCGGGGCAGCCCACGCCACGGTACAGCGTCGTCATCCCCTCGGGGAACCATCGCTTCAAGCGGTCCGGGACCGGGCCGGTGTGCAGTTCGCGGCACGAGTTGCACAACCGCCGCATCAGCCGCTGGGCGATGATCCCCTTGATAGCCGCGGCGATCTTGTACGGCTCGATGCCGATGTCCACGAGACGCGCGATGGAACTCGGCGCGTCGATGGTGTGCAGCGTCGAGAGCACGAGGTGGCCCGTGAGCGACGCCTGCACCGCGATGTTCGCGGTCTCGCGATCGCGGATTTCGCCGACGAGAATGACGTCCGGGTCCTGGCGCAGGATGGAGCGCAGCGCCGCCACGAACGTGAGCCCCGCCTTCTCGTTCACCTGCACCTGCACGATGCCCTGCAGGCGGTACTCGACCGGGTCCTCGACCGTGATGATGTTCACGCCGCGCGCCTGCACCAGGCGCAGCATCGAGTACAGCGTGGTCGTCTTGCCCGAGCCGGTCGGCCCGGTGACCAGCACGACCCCCTCGCGCACGTCGAGGAGCCCCTTGATGCGCGTGGATTCGTCGGCGTTGAGGCCGAGCGAATCGAGCGACAGCACCGTCGAACGCTGGTCGAGAATTCGGATGACGACCTTTTCGCCCTGTGAGGCCGGCAGCGTGGAGACGCGCAGGTCCACGCGGCTACCGTTCACGGCCACCCGCGCCCGGCCGTCCTGCGGCCGCAGGCGGTCGGCGATGTCGAGCGAGGCCATGATCTTGATGCGACTCACGAGCGGAATGCCGGCGGCGCGCGGGAGGATCATCACCTGGCGCAGCACGCCGTCAATGCGGTACCGGACCGCGACACCGGCCTCCTCAGGCTCGATGTGAATGTCCGAGGCGCGGCTCTGGATGCCTTCCGCCACGATGTGGTCGACGAGACGGATGACGGGACGGTCGCTGGCGCGGTCCGCGCCGGCGATGTCCATCTCGGCATCCTCGAACTCTTCGCTGATCGCCTCGACGTCGTAGTCGGTGCTGACGCCCTCGAGGATCTTCTCGACCACATTCTCCGGGCGGTAGAGCTCCTCAATGCGCTCGACGATTCGAGTGGGCGACGCCAGCGCCATGCGCACGGTGCGGCCCAGCGCGAAGGCCAGCGTCCGCTCGCAATCCAGATCGTGCGGGTCGGCCGTCGCGATGTCGAGGTGCGTATCGGAGATCGCGAGCGGCAGGATGCGGTACTTGCGGGCCAAGTGCTCGGGGACGAGTTCCTTGGCCTGCTGCGACACCTGCTGCGTGTTCGCCACCTTCATCCGGAAGCGGGCGGCGAGCGCCTGCAGGATCTGGTCGTCGGTGACGAAGCTCCGGCGAACCGCCGCCTCCCAGTACGACTCCTCCTTCAGCCCGCGCAGCTCCTCCATGTGCTCGGGCGTGAGCAGCCCCTCGAGCGTGACGAGCAGCCACTCAACGCGCGCGGCAAACGCGGGGTTCGTCATGGGTGACGGCCCCCCGCTCTACGGTAGCGAGCACGCATTCTCACGTCCGGTAACTTACCCGCGGTGTGCCGTGTCGGCTACGCCCGGATTGCCCCTTTGTCATCCGCACGGCGCTCCCTCAGAGAACCGGCCAAAGGGCGCGCGAGACATCAACGCCCAACGTCCAGCGCCCTTCGCCTCCACCGCGCGCGACGTCGAGACGCAGCTGGTCGAAAAAAGCCAGCACTCCGATGCCCAGCGATCCGTGCCACCCGTGCGCACGCGCCCCGGGGGCATCTACCCAGAGCGCGGACGCAAAGGGGGCCAACGTGATCGCGCTCGGCACCTTCCCGAAGCGCCCGAAGCGGATCGGGACGAAAGGCACCTCGCGCTGCCATTCAACCCGCTGCGCGAGCGCGCCTCGACCCGCGAACTGGTGGTAGTCGAAGCCCGGGCCGGTGACCGGACCGCCCACGCGCACGAGGCGCTGCGCGGGCGGCGCGAATCCCCCCGCCACCCCTGCGGCGAGGGTGCGCGTCACCAGCGTGCCAGCGGGCAGGGTCGTTGAGGTCTCGAACGACAGCGCGCCGCGTCCCAGCCAGCCGCGCGCCCCCCGACGCTCGCCCTCGAGGATGCGCGCATTCTCGGCGAAGAACGTGGCGCGCACACCCATCATCAGCCGCCCGCGCTCCACGGCCGGACGCCGCACCTCGATGCCCGTGCGCCACGCCTGCAGCGGCTCGGCGGCAATCGTCGGTTCGTATCGGCCTGCGGCCGGCGTCGCGTGCACGGTGAGCGCCGACTCCTCACGGCGCTCGACGGACAGTGACCACCGCCAGCCATCGGATGCGGCGAGTCCCGCCACGACGGCGACGCCGCGCTCGCGATACGGATCGGTGTAGTCGGAGCCAAACTCCTGCGCGGCCAGCGAGTTTCGGACGCCACTCACCTCCGGTTCGTCTCCGGCGTCGGCGAAGTCATCAAACGCCCGAAGGGCGAGATGCGCGCCGTCGGCTCGGCGCCACCCAATGGCGACGGCCCCCGCGCCGCGGCGATTCGCCGTGCCGTACCTCCCGCGCACCGTGGTCACCAAGCCCGCGCCGAGCGTGCGGCGAATCCCCGCGCCGAAAGCGAGTCCCTCCACCCGATTGACGCGCACCACGTCGCTGATCGACCGCGCGGACGGGTTCGTGGCGCGCACACGCGCCAGCGCCTCGGCGCGCACCAGCTCGCGCGCCGCCTCCTGCACACTCCGCACGTCGTCGTCAGAGGCGAGCGTCACGTCCGCGGGCAGGCGCTCGAGAATCGCGCCGGTGAACGGATAGGCGCGCAGTTCGTCGGGGAGCGCCGCCGCGACGATCTCTGGGCCGGTGGTGACGGCGGGGCCCAAGCCGACGTTCGTGCGCACGCAGCAGATCTCCCAGCGACCGCGAATGATGCCGCGCGACGGGAAGTCCAGCCATGATCCCGTGCGCCGGATCTCGATCTCTTGGCGATAGGGCAGCCAGAACCGCCCGTCGACGAGGCCGTTCTCCAGCACGACCGACACGTCCTCGAGGTATTTGTCCTTCAGCGCCGCTCGCGTGAAGGAAAACGCCATCCGAACCACCGTCGCGCTGGCGCGGTCCAGGTACACGGCGCCCACCGCGCGCGGCAGGCGGTCGTTGGTCGGTCGCACCTGCACCATCACCACTTCAATGTCCCGATCGTTCGTTCGCATCATGAGCGAGTCGCCCACGGCAAACTCGTAGGCCGCGCGTCCGAGCGGCGAGAGCGGATGCGGCACGTCACGCACCTCATCACCATCCCCGAGCCGGATGACCGCCGGGAAGTTGTTCTGGATGATGCCCAAGTGATCGCGATGGTACTGGATGTCCGTGGGCAGCAGCAGCGTGTCGCGCCGCCCGATGATGCGTTGCTTGCTCTGGTCCGGCGCACGCCAATAGACTTCCACCATCAATTCGTCGGTCTTCATCACGCGCGGCGGGTCCGGGAAGCCCTCGCCGAGCTGTGCGAGGAAGGTCAGGAAGCCGTGCGCGCGGGCGGTGTAGTCGGCGAGACCCGTATCGGCGAGTTGCGCCAGGCGTCGTTCAATGGCCCGGTCCACGAGGCGCAGGGTCGCCGCGTCATTCCAGCGGGCCGAGTCGGGGCGTGCCTGGGCTCCGAGCCAGACGGGGAGGCAGAGGCAGGCCAAGGCGAACGGGGCGCGCATGGCTCAAACTTCGCCGACGAGGAGAGTGCGGGGCAACGGGGGCCGGCGCGCGGCGGTGTCTACCGGCGGCGCGCGTGAGCAGGCCTAGAGGAGGAGCCGAGGATGGGGCAGCGGGCGCCGGAGAGTTTCGAGGCTTTTGACGCGCGCGCGCAGCGCGGGGGACTGGTGCCCGTCTGGCGCGACGTCCTGCTGGACGCCGACACGCCGGTGGCGGCCTTTCACCGCCTGCGGCGCGGTCCGTTCGCGTTCCTGCTCGAGTCCGCGCCGGCGGGGGGCGAGACCTGGGCACGCTACACGTTCATGGGCAGCGAACCGCAGGGGGCATGGCGGTTGCGCGACGGAGTCGTAGAGGATTGGTCGCCGTCTGCCGGATGGCACGCCGCCCGTACGCCCGAGGATCCGATGGAGGATCTGCGCGGCATCCTCGAACGCGTGCCGGTGGCGGAGTCGCCCGAGGTCGGCGCGTTCTGGGCGGGCGCCGTTGGCTGCTTCGCGTATGACCTCGTCCGCCTGTTTGAGCGCCTTCCCTCGCCGCCCCCGCGCGGTGTGGCGGCGCCGGACGCCATCGTGATATTCCTAC
>VHBQ01000054.1 GCA_016871855.1 Gemmatimonadota bacterium | reverse complement strand
CCTCAACTCGCAACGACTGACGCTCCCCACACCAGGAACCGCCCATGCGACGCCTGTTCCTCCTCCTACTCGTGCTCGTCTCCACCGCTGGCAACGCGCGTTCGCAGGGCGCGCCGGCGACCGCCGAGCTCATCGTGACCAACGCGCGCATCTACACGGTGGATGAGTCGCGCCCGGTCGTTGACGCGCTGGCCGTCGCCGGCGGGCGCGTGCTCTTCGCCGGCAACGCGTCGGGGGCAATGGCGCTCCGCGGCGCGGCGACGAAGGTCGTGGATCTCGGCGGCCGCACGGTCATCCCCGGGATGATCGACGCGCACGGGCATGTCGCCGGCCTTGGCGACGCGCTGCACATCGTCGATCTCACGGGCACGGCAACGTACGACGAGGTCGTGGCCCGCGTGGTCGCGCGCGCCCAGCGGACGCCGAAGGGCGAGTGGGTCCTCGGGCGCGGCTGGGACCAGAACGACTGGGGCGACACCCGCTTTCCCACGCACGAGAAGCTCAGCGCCGCGGTCCCCGATCATCCGGTGTATCTCGTGCGCGTGGACGGCCACGCCGGGCTCGCGAACCTGAAGGCGCTGCAGGCCGCCAATGTGACCGCGGCGACGCAGGACCCCTCAGGCGGGCACATCGAGCGCAGCGCCGACGGCAGTCCGGCCGGCGTCTTCGTGGACAACGCGCAGGGGCTCGTGCGCCGCGCGATTCCGCGCGCCACCCGCGAGGGTGTGAAGACCGCCATCGTGGACGCCATCAAGGAGGCACAGCGCTGGGGGATCACCGGCGTGCACGACGCCGGCGCGGGCGCCACGGAACTCGGCGTTTACGAAGAGCTCGCCAAGAGTGGCGCACTCAATTTTCGCCTGTACGCGATGATCAGCGACAACGCGGCGACCATTGACGCGTGGTTCAAGCGCGGCCCGCTGAGCGACGCGTACAATGGCTCGCTCTGGGTGCGCTCAATAAAGCTCTACTCGGACGGCGCGCTTGGCTCGCGCGGCGCCGCCCTGCTCGAGCCCTACCGCGACGACCCAAAGAACATCGGCTTGCTGGTCTCGGCCCCGGCGCACATTGAGGACGTGACCACGCGCGCCCTCAAGGCCGGCTTCCAGGTGAACACGCACGCGATCGGCGACCGCGGCAATCGCCTGGTCCTCGACGCGTACGCCGCCGCGCTCAAGGCCCAGCCGACGGCCGACCACCGCCTGCGCGTGGAGCACGCGCAGATCCTGCACTTCGATGACGTGCCGCGCTTCGCCGCGCTCGGGGCCATCCCGTCCATGCAGGCGAGCCACCAGACAAGCGACATGTACTGGGCCGAGGCGCGCCTCGGCGCCGGCCGCCTCCTCGGCGCGTATGCGTGGCGCTCGCTCCTCAACACGGGCGTCGTGATTCCCAACGGCAGCGACTTTCCCGTGGAGCAAGTCAATCCGCTGATTTCGTTCCACGCCGCCGTCTCGCGCCAGGATGCGCGCGACTGGCCGCCGGGGGGCTGGTATCCCGCCGAGCGCATGACGCGCGACGAGGCGCTCAAGTCGATGACGCTCTGGGCCGCCTACGCGGGCTTCCAGGAGAAGGTCCTCGGCTCGCTGACTCCTGGCAAGTACGCCGATTTCGTGGTGCTCGATCAGGACATCATGCGCGTGCCGGTGGAACTCATCCTCCGCACGAAGGTGCTCTCCACGTGGGTGGGCGGCGCGCGGGTCTACGAGGCGACACCGTGAGCGCCGTCTCGCCGCTGGCCGCCAAGCGCGCCCTGCTCATCCGGGTCGCGATGGCGGTCGGCGTGGCCACGTTCCTCGTCATCGCGTGGATCGTCTCGGCGCGGCGCCCGGAGACAATGCTGCCGGAGAAGCTCCAGCTGTTGACGACCGCGATGTACGTCGCGGTCGGCGCGGCGGCGGCCGTCATCATGGCGCTGCGCATCCGCATCACCGCGGCGGCGGCGTCCGCGCGGCTCGCGCTGGCCATCGCGGCGTGGGCCGTGGGGGAGTTCGCCGCGTTCTTCGGCGGCGTGCTGCTCTTGCTCTCGGGTGACTGGACGCTCGCGCTGCCGGGCACGCTCGTCTTCGCGATGAGCCTCGTCGTGGTGCGCGCGGTGGATGGCAGCGGCTAGCGAGGGGCGGGCGGGCCGGCCTACCACATCTTCAGGGCCACCCCCACGAGCAGGACCGCGAACAGCCGTCGGAGTGACACATCGCTGATGGCCTGCGCGAACTGCGCGCCGAGGTAGGCGCCGACGAAGAGCCCAAGGGCGAGCCAGAGCGACGCGCGCCATTGCAGGTGCCCGTTCTGCCAGTACGACCAGGCGCCGAGCGCGCCCACGGGAAGGAGCAACGCCCCGAGCGAGGTGCCGATCGCCGTGGGGAGCGGCATGCGGACCACGTACACAAGCGCGGGCACGATGACGATGCCGCCGCCGATGCCGAAGAGCCCGGCGAGCACGCCGGCGACGATGCCGATGACCACGAGCAGGGTCGAGTCCATGGCGGGAAACGGCTGAAGGGTGCGCGGAGTCGCGCGCTGCGGCACGCGCCGTGGAAGGAAGCTGCTATGCGTCGGTGACGGCCGAGACGCTCATCGCGGCGGTCTGTCGCCGGGCGCGCGTGTAGAGGCGCGCCGCCGCCTCGCGCACCTCCTTTTCCTTGTCCTCGAGCAGCTTCTGCAACGCAACCATCGCGGCCGGCGTGCGCGCCTCACCGAGCGCCTCCATAGCGCTCAGGCGCAGGACGGGCGTACGACGTCGCCGCATCATGCGTTCCGTGGGGTTGGCCAGGGCAACGAGCTTCTGCACGCCCTCCGCGGTGACGATCCTGCCCAGCACGCCGAGCAGGGCGAGTTGCACGTCGAGTTCCTCTTCCACATCCAGCAGTGGGAGCAGCGGCGGGACGAGACGCTCCTCGCGGCGCGCCTGGAGTCCCACGGCGGCAATGAGGCGCACGTCGGGCGAGGCGTCCTGCGCCGCCCGCATCAGCGCGTCCGCGGCGAACGCCGAGTCGCGAGCCGCGGTCAACCCACGCGCCGCCGCCTTTCTGACACGCGGGCGCCGGTGGCCGAGGGCGTCGCCCAGCACACGTTCCATCTCGGGATGCCGCAGTTCCACGATCAGCACCACGGCACGCTCCACCACCACTTCGCGCTGGTCGTCGAGCATCGCGAGCAACGCGTCGTTGGCGCCCGGCAGCCGGCCCAACAGGGCCCGGTACACCGCGCGAGTCTCGGGTGCGCCGGCGCTGCCGATGCAATCCGCCACCGCCTCCGCGCCGTCCTCGCCGAAGCGCGCCAGCACCTGCTCGAGCTCCCCACGGTGCTCCGCCGCCGTCGCGTAGATCATCGCGTAGGCGCGGGTCAGCGTCGGCTTGGTCAGACGGCGCAGCGTCACCACAAACTGCCGGCGCATCTCTGGGTCGTCCGCGCACGCCTCGCAGGCGAACATCGCGAGGATCAGCCGTGCGGAGTCCACGACGGCGCCGGCGCGCGCGGTTTGCTCGATGGCCACCTGCACCGGTTCGAGCAGGCGACGCAGCATCCAGATATCGCTTGATGTGATCAGCCGCACGAAGAGTTCGCGGTGCGCCGGGCCCACCAGGCCCTCGACAGCGTCCGGCAGCTGTTCGGCCAGCGGATGACTCTCGACAGGCGGCGCGGACGGGGGCAGCGGCTCCGCCGCGAGGGCTCCATCTGCCGGAGCGTCCGCCGCCGCGACCTCAGCCGCGGGCGGCTCTGCGGACAAGGGCTCGGGCGTGGGCTCCGCCGCCGCAGGCTCGGCCGCGGGGTTCTCCGCTGGCGTCGCCGCAGCCACCGTGTTCGCCCCACACGTCACCGTGACATCGCTCCATTCGCGCTCCGCAAGGACGCGCGCGAAATCCGCGGGCTTCGTGCTTCCCGACGCCACGGACGCCAGCAGGCGGCTCAGCCGCTTGATCTCCTCCTGCTTGGTATGGTGCGCGACCTCAATGCGCTCCACGCCGAGCGCGGTCAGCAGCAGTTGCAGCGCCGCGACGTCCGGCTGAGCCACGGGCGCATCTTCTCGCCCGCCGCGCAGCGTGCCATCAAGGACGGCCAGCGTGACGGCGCCGTGCTTCACAGCGCCGCGCGCCGCGCGCAGCGTCGTCTTTTCCGCCGCGCGATCCAGCGGCTCGCGCACGTAGAGCGCGACGAGATGCGACAGCTGCGTGACAAACTCGACGTGGCGATCCATGCGTGGCCGTGGGTGCGCGGTTGTCTGGAATTCGCTCTTCCCCCCGCCTAACATACGCGGGTCCCCTGCCTCCTCAACACCCGTGAGCACGATGCGCGACCTCCTCCGCTCCCGCCGCGCCGCTTTCGGCGCCGCCCTGTTGGTCCTTGCGGCCTGTCATCGCGCCGCCCCGGCACCGGCCCTGCTCAGCACGCCCACCGCCGGCCAGTTGCGCGCCGACGTGGCCGTTCTCGCCAGCCCCGCCTTCGAGGGGCGCGGCACGGGCACCGCCGGCAATGACAGCGCCGCCGCCTTCATCGCGGGGCGGTACACCGCGCTCCGCCTGGCCAGCGTCGCCCAGCCGGAGCGAGTCGCCTGCGCTCAGGGGGGAGTTACCGGCAAGGCCGAGTGCTTCCTGCTCCCGTTCTCCGCCAGCGTTCCGGTGCGCAACGCCGCGCCGCGCAGCTATCGATCGCAGAACGTCGTCGCGCTCATTCCTGGCCGCGGAGCGCTTGCCGGCGAGTACGTCATTCTCGGCGCGCACTTCGACCACCTCGGCCGCGACTCCTCCAGCGCCCGCGATCCCGAGAAGGGACGGGCCATTCGTCCCGGCGCCGACGACAACGGCTCCGGAACGGCGACGGTGATGGAAGTGGCCCGCCGCCTGGCCAAAGAGCCCGCCGGACGGTCCGTGATCGTGGTCAACTTCTCCGGCGAGGAGCTCGGCCTGCTCGGCAGCACCCACTTCGCCAACAACCTGCCCGTGGCCAAGGAGAAGGTGCAGGCGATGGTCAATCTCGACATGGTGGGGCGCCTGAAGAACGACAAGCTCATCGTCTACGGCGTGCAGACCGCCGCGGAGATGAAGGCCATCGTGGACAGCGCGAACGTCGAGCCCAAGCTGGCGCTCGCCGCCATCGGCGACGGCGAGGGGCCGAGCGACCATGCCGCGTTCTACCGCAAGGACCTCCCCGTCCTGCACCTGTTCACCGACCTGCACGACGACTATCACACCGCAAACGACGTCGCCGAGAAACTGAACATCGACGGCATGGTGCGCGTCGCCGACTACACCGAGCGCGTCGTGCGCGCGCTGGCCGATCGCCCGGGGCGCCTCACGTTCCAGCGGGTGCAGACCGCGGCGTCCAATCGCCCGTCGTCACGCGCGGGATCCGGCGTGTATCTCGGCACCGTCCCCGACATGGCCGCGGGAGACGTGAAGGGGATGCCGCTTTCCGGCGTGCGCCCCGGAAGCCCGGCTGAACAGGGCGGCCTCAAGGCCGGCGATATCATCATCAAGTTCGGCACGAAGGCGATCACCAGCATTTACGACTACACCGACGCGATGGGCGCCTACAAGCCGGATGACGTCGTGGAGATCGTGGTCAAGCGCGGCACCGCCGAGGTGACGGTGACGGTGAAGCTGGGACGGAGAGGCTGATTCGGGATCGAGAGTCCGGATTGTGATCGCGGATAACGATCGCGGACCGCGACCGACGATCGTCAGTCGACGTCCTGCATCGCAATCACCAGTCGCAATCCGGATTCTCCCATTCTGAATCGCCACGATGCACTTCTGGTCGTCAGCCCGCTTTCCCGTTCCGCTTCCTGACGGGCATCGCTTTCCGATCGCGAAGTACGCGATGCTGCGCGATGCGGTGCTGGCCGCCGGCTTGGCGGAGGACGGGCGGATGCACGAGCCCGCGGCGCTCCGGCGCGAGGATGTGCTGCTCACGCACGACCCCGCCTATCTCGCGCGACTCGAGGAGGGCGCGATGCCGGCGGCCGAGCAGCGCCGACTGGGCTTCCCGTGGAGCGACGCCCTTGTCGTCCGCTCCCTGCGCGCGGCGGGCGGCACGCTGGAGGCGGCCGAGGCCGCGCTCGAACGCGGCGTCGCCATGAACCTCGCCGGTGGCACGCACCACGCGTTCGCCACGCACGGCGAGGGCTTCTGTGTCCTCAACGACGTCGTCGTCGCCTGGCGCGTGCTGCGACGGGACGGACGGATCGCCCGCGCCGCGGTCATCGACCTCGACGTGCATCAGGGCAACGGCACGCACGCGCTGTGCGCCGGCGACGCCGCGGTCTTCACCTTCTCGATGCACGGGCGCCGCAACTACCCGTTTCACAAGGTGCCGGGGAGCCGCGACGTCGAACTGGAGGACGGCACCGGCGACGGTGAGTACCTCGAACTGCTCGCTGATCACCTGCCGGCCGTCCTGCGCGAGAGCCGTCCGGACCTTGTCTTCTACCTCGCCGGCGCCGACCCTCACGAGGGCGATTCCCTGGGGCGACTCAAGCTCACCTTCGACGGCCTGATGCGCCGCGACCGCATGGTGCTGACGGCGTGCCGTGAGATCGGCGTGCCGGTCTGCCTGGTGATCGCCGGCGGCTACGGCCGCGACATTCGCGATACGGTGCAGGTGCACCTGCACACGGCACGCATTGCGGCGGAGTTCGTGTAGGAGGAGCGATTCGGGATTTCGAGTCCGGATTTCGATTGAGGACCTGGATCGCGGATTCCGACGATCGACTGGACCCCTCCCTGCCGACACCATCGCCAGTCGCTATCGTCAATCGAGATCCCCGGATCGCAATCCGGATTCCCAGTCCTGCATCTCATGGCATCAGGCTTCACTACGACGACCCCCGTCCCGCTCTACTGGGAGGCGCACGGCCCGCCGGGCGTCGAGCGCCTGCTCGTGCTGCACGGCGGCCCCGGGGCGCACCACGACTACCTGCTCCCCCAAATGCTGGAGCTGGCGCGCGATCGCGAGTGCCTGTTCTACGACCAGCGCGGCGGTGGCCGCTCGCGGCACGATGATGACCGCATCCCAGTGACCTGGGAGTCGAGCGTGCGCGACCTCGAGGGGGTAGCGCGGGAGTTCGCGCTCGAGCCGCTGACCATTGTGGGCTATTCGTGGGGCGCCCTGCTCGCCCTGCTCTACGCCGTGCAGGCGGCGCACGGCCACGCGAGCCCCGCGCCGGCCCGGCTCGTGCTCATCGACCCCGCCCCGGCCTCGCGCCGCTGGCGGGCGGAGTTCGACGCGGAGTTCGCGCGACGCCAGCAGTCCGCCGCTGTGCAGGCGCTGCGCGACGAGCTCGCCGCCTCCGGGCTCCGCGAGACGGACCCGGTCGCATTTCGCCAGCGCACGTTCGAACTCAGCGTCGCGGGGTATTTCGCGCACCCACGGGCGGCGCGGGCCCTGACGCCCTTCCGTGTCACCGGGCGCGTGCAGCAGTCGGTGTGGGATTCGCTGGGCGATTTCGACCTCGTTCCCGCGCTCCGTGACGTCCACTGCCCGGCTCTCGTCGTTCATGGACGGCAGGATCCGATCCCGCTCGAATCGTCCGGTGCGGTGGCCGAGGCGCTCCGGGCGGAGTTGGTCGTACTGGATGACTGCGGTCACGTGCCGTATGTTGAGCAGGCGGAAGCGCTGTTCCGCGCCATCCGGCGCTTCCTTGATCGCGCATCGCCCACCAGCGCTTGACCGCATGAGCACCTACGACGAGATCTCCCAACCGTACGTCGCGACCATCGAGACCGAGGGCAAACGCTATACGGTGTCGGTGCGCATCTCGTATGACGGCATCGAGTACGTGGGGCGCCTTTGGTTCGCCGACGAGTCGTGGGATGACCTCGGGCTCCCGGATCGCGGGGCGCTACCGGGCCGCAACAAGGATGAGGTGCTCACCCTTGCGCGCCGCATCCCAGCCGAGGAGCTGGTGCGCCGCCACAAGCGCGCGCTCGCCGAGAAGCGGCGCTATCACGGATTGCGCAAGGCGACCGATGAGATCCTGGCCAAGATTCGCTATCTGAATCAGGTGGCCATCTCGATGCGGGCAGGATTGCTCGACGTGGAGGGCGCCGCGCAGGAGATCGATCTCACCGAGAAGCAACTCCACGCGCTGATCGACCGACTGGCCATTCACGCCGGCATCGAAGAATAATCTCCCCTGTTCCCTGCACCCCCGGCGCTCCCCGCCGGGGTTATCTTTTTTCGTTCATGCGGAAACTGTCCAGCAAGCGTCCCGCCGCTGCCGCGCGGCCCCGTCGTGCGCGCCTCACGGGCGCGGCACGGGCATCGCATGCTCGGGAGATCGAACGTCGGCTGGTCGCGCTCTACCCCGAAGCGCACTGCGAGCTCGATTTCCGTTCGCCGTTCGAGTTGCTGTGCGCCACGATCCTCTCGGCGCAGTGCACTGACAAGCGCGTGAACCTGGTCACGCCCGAGCTCTTCCGCCGGTGGCCAGACGCGCGGGTGCTCGCGGCGGCATCGCCGACCGCGGTGGAAGGCGTCATCAAGAGCACGGGGTTCTTCCGCAGCAAGGCGAAGTCGCTCATCGGCATGGCGCAGGCGCTCGTGGCCTCGCACGACGGCCAGGTGCCGCCCGCAATGGAGGCGCTCACCGCGCTCCCCGGCGTGGGGCGCAAGACGGCCAACGTCCTGCTTGGAAACGCGTTCAACCAGAACGAGGGCATCGTCGTGGACACGCACGTCGCCCGGCTGGCTGCGCGATTTGGCCTGACCGCGGAGACCGATCCCGTGCGCATCGAGCGGGCCTTGATGCCGCTTTTCGACCGCGAGGGCTGGGCGCGGCTGTCCCATCTCCTCATCTGGCACGGCCGCCGCGTGTGCGACGCACGCAAGCCGCGGTGCGGCGAATGCACGCTCGCCGACATCTGCCCGTCCGCGGCCTCGTGACGTTCCGCCCCTCACCTCACCAATCGTGACCCTGCGTCCCTTTGTCATTTGCGCCGTAGCGGCCGCGGCGGCGTGCTCACCGCCACCGCCCGAGCCCGCCCCTGAACCGGTGTCAGTGCCGCTGGCCAGCAGCGACCTGTGCCATCTCGTTCAGGCCGAGGCGGCCAAGGCGCCCAGTCTCGATGTGGACCGCGCTCCCGACGTGGTCAAATACGAGCCCAAGCCGCTGCAACCTCCGCGTGGTGGGTATCCGCGCAACGTGATTCGCCGTGACGGCACGACGAAGGTGAAGGTCTCGGTCGTGGTGGACACCACCGGCAAGCCCGACATGGCGACGTTCACGGTGGTCGAGACGACGCATCCGTGGCTCAGCGACAACCTGAAGGCGACGATCCCGAAGTGGATGTTCACGCCCGCGTACAAGAACGGATGTCGGGTCGCCGGACTCTGGGTTTTCACCGCCACGCCCGGCCAGAAGCCCCCCGCAGTGAGACCCGCCACGCCGACGCGCCGCCCGTCGCCCACGAAGACCACGACGACCACCAAGCCCCCCGCCAAGCCATAGCCGCGCCGCCCCCAGCTCGGTTATTGTTGTAGTCTGTTGTCTCTCTGTTGTTTTTCTGTTGTCTCTCTGTTTTCTCTCTTATGAAAACTGCAACTTTCGAAACCAACGTCGGCACCATCGTCGCCGAGCTCTTTGAAGACGCCGCGCCCCTCACGGTCGCGAACTTCGAGAAGCTGGCCAATGACGGCTTCTACGACGGCCTCAAGTTCCACCGCGTCATTCCCGAATTCGTCGTGCAGGGCGGCTGCCCGAACACGCGCGAGGGGGGCAAGCCCAAGGGGCCTCCGGGCACCGGCGGTCCAGGGTGGACCATCAAGTGCGAGACCGCGGGGAACCCGCACAAGCACGCGGTGGGCGCGCTCTCCATGGCGCACGCCGGCAAGGACACCGGCGGCTCCCAGTTCTTCATGGTGCTCAGCGAAGCCAACACGCGGCACCTCAACGGCGTCCACACCGTCTTCGGCCAGATCACGAGCGGGCTCGACGTGATGAAGAAGATCAAGCAGAACGACTCCATGACCTCGGTGCGCGTCGCGTAGCGCGGCGCCCGCTCCCCCCACTCGCGAGGACCGCATGAGCGCCAGCAACTACCATCCTGAGGACCAGAAGGCCGCCTTCACTGGGCTGATCGTCGGCGTCGTCGCGCTCGTCGCGATCTGCTTCACCGTGGTGAAGCTCACCGACATCAAGTACGGCGCGCACGACAAGCCCGCCGCAGAAGCGACCAAGTAGGAGTTGTCATGACGCAGGACGACCGCCCCCCCGCCGGCCCCGGCGCGGGGGCGATTTCGTTGACGCGGGGGGCCACCTGGCTGCCGGCACTGGCCTTGGTGGCCCTCATCGTCGGCGCGGTCGTCCGCTGGATCGAACCGGAGAACCCGTGGGTCTGGCGCGGCTGGATGGCGGTTCTGGTCATCGCCGGGTTGCCCGTGGTGGTGCGCACCGTCCGCGGCCTGCTGCGCGGCAACTTCGCCGCCGACGTGGCCGCGACGTTGTCCATCGTCGGCGCCACGCTCCTCGGCCAGCCCGTGGCCGGTCTGGTCATCGTGCTCATGCAGACCGGCGGCGAATGGCTGGAGCGCTACGCCGAAGGGCGCGCTTCCAACGCTGTGCGTGCGCTCGAGGAAGCCGCCCCGCGCACCGCGCACCGGACCGGCGCAGACGGCCACATCGAGGACATCGCCGCGTCAGAGATCCGTCCTGGCGATCTGCTGCTCGTGCGCCCGGGCGAGATGCTCCCCGCCGACGGCATCGTGGATAGCGGCCGCTCGCATCTCGACGTCTCGCGGCTCACCGGCGAGGCGCCACCGGACCTCGTGCAGGCTGGCAGCGAGGTGCGCTCGGGCGCCGTGAATCTCGAGGGCGCCATCGTCGTGAAGGCCACGCGTCCGGCGAGCGAATCGCTCTACGCGCGCATCGTGGAGCTGGTGCGCACCGCGCAGGCGGAGAAGTCACCCATCCAGCGCCTCGCTGACCGGTACGCCGTCTGGTTCACGCCGGCCACCCTGCTGGTCTGCGCCGCGGCGTGGTTCCTGACGCGCGACCCGCTACGCGTGCTCGCCGTGCTCGTCGTCGCCACGCCGTGCCCGTTGCTGCTCGCGACGCCGGTGGCGATCATCGGCGGCATCAACCGGGCGGCGCGCCGTCAAGTGATCGTGCGCAACGGCGGCGCGCTCGAGCGGCTCGCCGATGTGGACACGGCGGTCTTCGACAAGACGGGAACGCTGACCATTGGCCGCCCTGAAGTCGTCGCCGTGGATCCGCTTCCGGGCCACACTTCGGATGAGGTGCTGCGCATCGCGGCAGCCATCGAGCTCGGGTCGGGGCACCATTTGGCCCGCTCTACCGTGGACGCCGCGCGCCTGCGGGGCCTGTCGCTGCCCACGCCGTCAAACGTGACCGATGCGCCGGGGATGGGTGTGCGCGGAACGGTCGAGGGGCGTGAGGTAGCGGTCGGCTCCCCCGCTTGGATGGCGCAGCGGTTCCCCGCCGAGCGTGAAGCGCTCGCCGCCGCGCGCGGCGCCGGCCTGCGCGGCATCGTCGCCGTGGACGATCGGATCGTCGGCGCCATCGAGTACGCTGACCGGGCGCGCGACGGGCTGAAGCACTTCTTCTCCGAGTTGCGTCGACTCGGCGTGCGGCATCATGTCCTGCTCTCCGGAGACCATCAGGCCAACGTGGACGGCATCGCCCGCGCCGTCGGCATCGCGGATGCGCGCGGCGACTTGCTGCCGCAGGAGAAGGTCGACGTCGTCCGGCAGTTGATGCGCGACGGCCGGCGAGTCGTGATGGTTGGCGACGGCACCAACGACGCTCCCGCGCTCAGCGCCGCCACTACGGGCATCGCGCTCGCCGCGCACGGCGGCGGCATCGCCGCCGAGTCGGCGGACGCGGTGATCTTGTGCGACGACATCACGCGGGTGGCCGATGCGGTGCGCGTGGGGCGCCGCGCGGTCGGCATCGCCCGGCAGAGCATCGTCGTCGGACTCGGCCTCAGCGGCGTGGCGATGGTCTTCGCGACCCTCGGGTACTTCTCGCCGACGACCGGTGCGCTGATCCAGGAAGGAATCGACGTCGCGGTCATCCTGAATGCGCTGCGGGCGTCGATGGAGTAAGCCGAAAATCGGAAGTCGCAGACCCTACGATGAGTCTCGGCTAGGGTACATCGCATCCTGCTGTCGGATAACGCGTTACGCCGGTTTTTCGACGGGTGCTTTGTGCTCGCGCAATACCCCATTTCCGCACAACTGGTCAGCAGAACCCTGACGGGCTGAGGGGACTGCGCTGATTGTAGCTGACTGATACCGCATTGATAGTTGTCGCTTGCAAGGCGCGCCTCCCTCCGACAGCGAGCGCGCGCGTCCTCCCCACCCTCTCGGAGCCGCGATGAACACGCGCCTCGACTCCTTCTCGTACGACGACGACATCGTACGGAAATTCATGTGGGCCACGATGATCTGGGGCCTCGTTGGCTTCCTCGTCGGCCTCATCATCGCCCTGCAGTTGCCGGTGCCGGGGTTGAACGCCGCGCCGTACCTCACCTTCGGCCGGCTGCGTCCGCTGCACACGAACGCGGTGATCTTTGCGTTCGCCGGCAATGCGTTCTTCATGGGCGCGTACTACTCGACGCAACGCCTGCTGAAGACGCGGATGTGGAGCGACGGGCTGAGCAAGTTCCACTTCTGGGGGTGGCAGGCGATCATCGTCTCCGCCGCGATCACGCTCCCGCTCGGCTTCACGCAGTCCAAGGAGTACGCCGAGCTCGAGTGGCCCATCGACATCGCCATCGCCGTTGTCTGGGTGGCGTTCGCCGTCAACTACTTCGTGACGCTCGCCAAGCGCCGCGAGCGGCATATCTACGTCGCCATCTGGTTCTACATCGCGTCCATCATCACGGTCGCGCTGCTGCACATCTTCAACAACCTCTCCGTGCCGGCGGGGGCGTTCAAGAGCTACAGCATCTACGCCGGCGTGCAGGACGCCTTCATGCAGTGGTGGTACGGGCACAACGCCGTCGCCTTCTTCCTGACGACGCCGTTCCTTGGCCTGATGTACTACTTCATGCCGAAGGCGGCCGACCGCCCGGTCTTCAGCTACCGGCTGTCCATCCTGCACTTCTGGACGCTGGTCTTCCTGTACATCTGGGCCGGCCCGCACCACCTGCACTACACCGCGCTCCCCGACTGGGCCTCGACGCTCGGCATGCTCTTCTCGGTGATGCTGTGGATGCCCTCGTGGGGCGGCATGGTCAACGGCCTGCTCACGCTGCGCGGCGCGTGGCATAAGGTGACCGAGGATCCGGTCCTCAAGTTCTTCGTCGTCGCCGTGACCGCCTACGGCATGTCCACGTTCGAGGGGCCGATGCTCTCCATCAAGAGCATCAACGCCCTCGCGCACTATACCGACTGGGTGATCGCGCACGTGCACACCGGCGCGCTCGGCTGGAACGGCTTCCTCACGTTCGGCATGGTGTACTGGCTCGCCCCGCGGCTCTTCCAGACCGAGATGTACAGCAAGAACTGGGTGAACCTGCACTTCTGGCTGGCCACCTTCGGCATCCTGCTCTACGTCGTGGCCATCTACTCGGCGGGCGCCACGCAGGGACTGATGTGGCGCGCGTTCGACGAGACGGGTCGCCTGCAATACCCCGACTTCGTCGAGACGGTGATGCGGCTGATGCCGATGTACTGGGTGCGCGTGGCGGGCGGCACGCTCTACATCGCCGGCATGATCCTCGGCATCTGGAACCTGTACAAGACGTGGGCCAAGCGGCCGGCGAAGTATGAAGTGCCGGTCGTGCAGGCGGCGCCGCTGAGCCCGACGTACACCGACGATCACGCGCCGGTGGCGGGCAGCGCCTGGGCGCGCTTCACGGCCATGTACTGGCACCGCAAGTGGGAGGGAATGCCGCTGTTCTTCTCGGTGATGACCGCGATCGCCGTGATTGTCGCGTCGCTCTTCGAGATCATCCCGACCTTCCTCATCAAGTCGAACGTGCCGACGATCGCCAGCGTGAAGCCGTACACGCCGCTGGAGCTCGCCGGCCGCAACATCTACCAGCGTGAGGGGTGCTTCAACTGCCACTCGCAGATGGTGCGCCCGCTGATGTACGAGACCGAGCGCTATGGCGACTACTCGAAGCCGGGTGAGTCGGTGTACGAGCACCCGTTCCTCTGGGGGTCGCGCCGCATCGGGCCGGATCTCGCCCGCGTCGGCGGCAAGTATCCGGACCTCTGGCACGTGCGCCACATGTACAACCCGCGTGAGGTGGTGCAGAAGTCCATCATGCCGGCCTATCCGCACCTGCAGACGACCGCGATCGACTTCAACGCCATCCAGAAGTCGGTGGACGCGATGGCGATGATCGGAGTGCCGTACGGCGACGCGGTGAACAGCGCGCCGGCGCTGGCAAGGGCGCAGGCCGAGCAGGTGGCGGCGTCGATCGTGGCGGGCGGCGGCCCGGCCGGGCTCGCCGACAAGGAGATCGTGGCGCTGACCGCGTACCTGCAGCGGCTCGGGCGTGATCTGAAGAACGCGTCGTCGGGGACGGCGCAGCAGCCGGCCGTGCCGGCGGCGGCCAAGCCGATCGCGATGGCCGCGCCGGACGGGAGCCGCTGATGAAGCTCTCCGACATCATGAGCGCGGCGAACCTCTCGGCGTACGCCGAGATCGCGATGATCCTGTTCATCGTGGCCTTCGTCGCGATCGTGATTGCCATCTTCCTCCCCGGCCGGAAGCGCACGTTTGACGCGGCCAGCCGGATGCCACTCGACGACGAACATCCTCAGACGCCGCGCTGACTCCAGCGCGGCGCATCGGAGCGCATATGGCTGACAAGGACAACGACAAGCTGCTCGACCACGCGTACGACGGCATCCAGGAGTTCGACAATCCGCTGCCGACCTGGTGGAAGTGGATCTTCTACGCCACCATCGTCTTCGTGCCGCTGTACTACTGGGATCCGCTCGGCATCGGCGAGGGCCCGGGCAAGGAGCAGGCGTACGAGCAGTCGATGGCGGCGTTCAACGCCGCCCATCCCAAGACTGGCGGCACGTACAGCGACGACCAGCTCATCGCGTTCGCCAAGGATCCGGCCAAGGTCGAGGCCGGCAAGGTGGTGTTCACGAGCTACTGCGCCGCGTGCCACCGCCCGGACGGCGGCGGGATGATCGGCCCCAACCTCACGGACGACTTCTGGATCCACGGCGGCAAGCCGACCGAGATGCTGAAGGTCATTGTCGAGGGTGTGCTCGCCAAGGGCATGCCGAACTGGGGAAAGGTGCTCAAGCCCGATCAGATCGAGGGGGCGGTGGCGTACGTGCAGACGCTGCACGGCACGAACCCCGCCAACCCCAAGGCGCCCGAGGGCGCCAAGTACCCGCCGGATTCCGCCGCCGCGCCGGCGCCGGCAGCGAAGTAACCTTCATCACGGGGGGCGCGGCCCCGGCCGCGCCCCCTGCGCGTCCCCATACGCCCCCCAGCTTGACCTGAGTCGTCCCCTATGGTTGCCCCGGTAGCCCCGGGTCGTGTCCTCCCGACCCTGAACGAAGACGGCACGCGCCGCTGGCTGCGCCCCAAGCCGTCGCCAGGCGGGTGGCTCTCCCGCCGGACGGTGGTCGCGTGGGTGCTGATCGTCATCTACGTCGCGATCCCCCACGTCTTCATCAACGGCAAACCGTCGATGCTGCTCGACCTGCAGCGCCGGGAGTTCACGTTTTTCGGCACCACCTTCCTGCCCACCGACACGCTGCTGCTGATGCTCCTCGCCATCAGCACGGTGATCGCCATCTTCCTCGCCTCGGCGCTCGCCGGCCGCGTCTGGTGCGGCTGGGCGTGCCCGCAAACCGTGTACATGGAGTTCGTCTATCGCCCCATTGAACGGCTGTTCGAGGGCGGCGCGCGCGGCTCCGCGCAGCTCGATCGCGAGAAGAAGCACTTCCATCCGCGGCGACTGGCCAAGATGGCCGTCTACCTGGTCATTAGCTCGTTCCTCGCGCACACCTTCCTCGCCTATTTCGTCGGCTGGGATCAGGTGATGCACTGGGTCTTCGGAAGCCCGGCCGCGCACCCGGTCGGCTTCACGATCGTGACCCTGACCACGGTCGCGATGATGCTCGACTTCACGTACTTCCGCGAGCAGACCTGCATGGTGGCCTGCCCGTACGGCCGCTGGCAGTCGGCGCTCCTCGACAACGACTCGCTGATCGTCGCCTACGACTACAACCGCGGCGAGCCGCGCGGCAAGGGCAAGGACCGCGCCGGCAAGGGCGACTGCGTGGACTGCGAGGCCTGCGTCGTCACCTGCCCCACGGGCATTGACATCCGCAATGGCCTGCAGATGGAGTGCATCCACTGCACCCAGTGCATGGACGCTTGCGACGCGGTGATGCGGAAGGTGGGCAGGCCCGAGGGGCTCATCCGCTATTCGTCGCGCGCCGCGCTCGCCGGCAAGGGACGGCACTTCCTGCGCACCCGCACCGTGCTGTATCCCATCGCCTTCGCCGCCGTCTTCGGCACGTTCCTCTACCAGCTGACCTTCAAGGACGCCGCCGACATCACCCTGCTCGGCGCGCAGGGCGCGCCGTTCACCGTGCAGGAGGGGACGGTGATGAACGCGCTGCGGGTGCGCATCGCCAACCGCACGGGGCAGGAGCACGCGTACACCGTGTCCATCGAGGGCGTGGAAGGCCTCTCGATGATCGCGCCGCTCAACCCGCTCACGGTCAAGCCGGGGCGGACGGAGACGATGCCGCTCTTCGTCACGCTCCCCGCCGAGGCGTTCGAGGAGGGCGTGCGGACCGTCACCGTGCGCGTGACCGATGGCAGCGGCTACGTGACGGAGCTTCCCTACCGCCTCGCCGGTCCGCATCGCGAGTTGCACGAGGCCGAGGCGCCGTCCGGGGAGCGCGGCCGATGAAGCGCGGCCTGCAGTGGCCCATCGGCGTCGCGGCCGTGCTGGTGTTGGCCATCCTCGGCAACATCTACGTGGCCGTGCGCGCCAACAGCGACCCAACCGTCGCCATCGAGCCGGACTACTACCAGAAGGCGGTGCGTTTCGACGCGGATCAGGCGCTGCGCCGCCGCAGCGAGCGGCTCGGCTGGCGCGTGACCCTGACGGCGACGCGCACCTCGGCCACGGACGCCGAGGTCGTCGCCGTGCTCGTGGACTCGACGGGCGCCGTCGTGCGTGGCGCCGTGGTGCGCATCGCCGCGCGGGCGGTCGTGCGCAGCAACGACGTGTTTTCGGCCACCGCCATCGAGGCCGGTGACCGGTACCTGGCCGCGGTCCCCGTGACCCGCGGCGGCTTGTGGGATTTCGACGTCGAGGCTGTGCGCGGCGGCGAGCGCTTCGTCGCCAGGCAGCGCCTCGACCTTCCGGAGCGACCCTGATGCTCACGCTCGTCGGTGCGGTCTTCATCGCCAGCCTGCTCGGCTCGGCGCACTGCGCCGGGATGTGCACGCCGTTTGTCTGCTTCTACGCCGGCGCCGACGCGCGGGCGAGCGCGTGGGGGCATCTCGCCTACAACGGCGGGCGCCTCGTCTCGTACCTCATCCTCGGCGCGCTGGCCGGCGCGGTGGGCGCGGGAATCCAGCAGGTGGGCTACGGCGTGGGCGTGTCGCGCGCGGCCGCCTCGGTGGCTGGGATCCTGATGATCGTCTGGGGCGTCGTGCAACTGATGGTCGTGCGCGGCGTGAAGATTCCAGCGCCAGCGC
>VHBQ01000053.1 GCA_016871855.1 Gemmatimonadota bacterium | reverse complement strand
AATGAGCCGAAAACGAGTGGGCCGCCGAGCGGCCCGCCCAGGATCAGACCTGGGACATTTTCGACCGTACGAAGTGGGAAGTATTCAGCCGGTAGCTACAGCAGGTGCCACGGACCGCCGCCCCGGACATCCATAGAGTATGGCCGGCGACTGACAGTCGGGGAGGGGCGCCGGTCGGGGACCGCAACCGATTGCTCCGTAACGCAAGGAGACGGTGACGCTCGAAGACATGCGTCGCCATACGCTGCTCCAATGCGCGGCGCTCAGGCGCCCAATTCAGCGCCTTGCAAATCATACTACTGAGTAGTACGTTATATGAGACCCATCGACGACGCCCGGTCGCTCGAGTTCATCTACACGCCGCTCTTCGAACGCCTGTGTCGGGATCTGCTCGACGACGAGGCGATGCGGCGCGTTGAGGAGCGACTCCTGATCGAACCGCGGTCGGGTGAGTTGGTGGCTGACACAGGCGGGGTCCGCAAACTGCGCGTGCCCCTCCCAGGGCGCGGCAAGCGGGGCGGCGCCAGAGTTGTGTATCTGTACGTGGAACTGCGTCGCCGGATCTACTTCCTGTTGGCATACGCCAAGAACGAACGGGTCGACCTTTCCTCGGCGGACAAGAAGATCCTGCGCGGGCTGGTGAAGCAGTTGGAGGGTGACGCATGACCGTCAGGGCACGGCAAGACCTCGGCAAACTGTTGCTGCAAAGCGCGGAACAGGCGGTGGCCATCGACGCAGGCCGCTTGGCGCCCGCGCGTCGGCACCGCCGAACGGTGCGCGAGGCCACGGTGGCACTGCCCCCGCGCTACCGCGCCGCGCGTATTCGACGGCTTCGCGAAAGCCTCGGCCTCTCGCAGCCGCTCTTTGCGCGGGCCCTGAATGTGAGTGTCGGGACCATCCGCTCCTGGGAGCAAGGCGCGCGCGTTCCCGATGGCCCGTCCCGGCGCCTCCTGGAAGTGGTCGAACGCGACCCCAATGTCATCCTGCGAGCCGTGCGCGATGGTCGGCCGCGCGCGCCATTCTACCGCCGCCGTATACTATCAGCTGCAATGAAATGATATTGATCGGCCTGCCGAGTGCGGCTATATTCCTTTTGCAGGTTGCGACCGCGGGCTCTGATCCGCGGAGTGCACTTGCCCTCCACCGGACCCGCAAGGGTCCGGTGGCTTTTCATATCCGCACGATGCCACGGACCGGGTCGCGCATGGCGGCCGCTTGCAAGTTGAGAACGTGCGCTGGCACGGCGTCATAGAGCGTGTGGACGCCCAGTGCCTGCTGTCCGGCGCTAAGCACCCCCAGTTCGAAGCGGCGTTTCGCCAACACCGCGAAGCTCAGCAAGTCGGCAACCTGTGTAAAGAAGCAGTGCTCGGACTGCTTGATGTTTGCGTCTTTGGTGAAGTTGTCGAGTGGCAGACTCCGTGTCCGCATCCCACCTTGCCACGCGCCTCGCGCTGAACCCGTTGGCAGATGCACGCGCGCCTTCCGATAGATGGTGCGATACTCGCCGTGACCTTCGTCAAAGAACACCATCCCGGCGCGATGAGATCGCGCAGCAGCCGTTCGCATGCGCTGCAAGAGGGCAATGAGTGCGGCCTCAAGCCGCGAATGGCCATACATGTTCGTGGCAGCCTGCGCCGCGACCGAGATGATGCTGCTCTGCTGCAGGACGCCGAGGCCGGCAAGAGCGCAGCGGTACGCCGCAACCGCATCAGACGGCCGCAGTTGGTGCAACCCCGCAAGGTAACGGCCACGCCCGCCCACGAGCTTGCTCGCCTTCAGCTCCTTCGATGCCGGAATGCCGTGGGTTCGACGAAGTTCGCGACGCCACTCGCGAATGCGGGTGAGCTGCTCCTCCCACACCAGCGTCCAAACGCCGTCTACCGACCGAAGAAACGGCACGGCGACAGCAGTCATGGCGAAGATGTCTCGGTCCGTGCTTTCATCGACGTACCACACGTCGAGTCCGTTCGGGGGAAGTTGCATGCGGTGCTTTCAAGGAAAGACCAGCGGAGTTCAATCGCGATGCTGCCGGAACGTACGACGTCCCATCAGCGAAGCGTCATCGTTGTCTTGCCGTAAGGATTGAAAACCCGCGACCCTTTCAGGGCTTTGCGTGGGGATCTGCTGGCGATCGCAGGCCCAATGTGGCAGAACCTTGACATGTATCAATAGCTGTCAGGTATTGGCCACATGCCGACCGCCTCCGACCGTCAACGTACCCTCCGGCTTGCGCGCCGTGCGCGCGGGGTGACACCGCCGCGTCGCGTGGAGGAATGACCGCGCGTCAGAGCGGGCCGTGAGAAATCCTGTATCTCTCACGACCCGTTCGAGACCCCCCACCGCAGGTTCATTCCCTTCACTCGCTCGACCAAATCGCTCGCCGATGTGGTCCCCTCAGCGCCCATTGCTCGCGTCGCATTGACCGCCGCCTCCAGCGCCATCCGCCCGTCAGGCGCCACCGTGTGAAACACCACCCCCTCCACCCCCGCCGCCCGCGCCGCGATCAGCTGTAGCATCGTCATCAGCACCCGGTTCCCCCCGAACGCGCCGCATCCCCAGAAGCCGGTGTGCACCACCGCCGGCGCGCCGCCGCTCTCCAGCACCGCCGCGCGGAACCCGCTGTACGCCGTCGTCAGCAGGTGCGCGATCTCCGCCGCGGTGTACACGCCCCGCCCGCCGCGCAGCGACGCGATCGCAATGAGATTGCTCTTCGTTGGCGGCACGATCGGCACCGTCGCCCGCCGCACGGCCTCTCCCTTGGCCAGCATGAACTTGTTCCCGTACAACCCGGCCGGACGCAGCTCGCCCTGGTTGGCATCGGTCTGCACCATGCACCGGCGCTCCACCCCGGCCACCAGCACCGGCGTCGCCCGCCCGCGCTCCTCCGTCAGCGTCGGCCACCGCCGCGCATGCAGCGCCTCACGCAGCGCCCCCAGCGCGGGATGCTCGGCGACCTGCATCTCGTCCTGCGCGAATAGCCCCGTGCCATAGGCCGTGAAGAGCCGCGGATCGGCGAAGTTCACGTGCCATTGAACGGCGTTCTCGATGCCTGTGGCCGGCCGGTAGTCGTATACGGTCTCGCGCACCTCCACGCGCGCGGCGATGCCGTCGGCGCCGCCGCCTAGGTCCATCACCTCCGGCAGGGCCATCGCCGGCCAGCGCGAATAGCCGATCTCCCCGTCGTGCGTCGTCCCCGGCGGGCACGCCACCTCGAACACGATCTTCTTGTTCGGGTCGTGCAGCACCGGCGGATGCTCCGTCATCAGCCGGTGGGCGGGGAAGGTGTCGCGCTGGAGGGGGCGTGGCGTGGCGTCGGGCGCCGTGTCGGTCATCTGGGTGGCCTTCTATATGGATGCAGGGAAGGTGGGGTGGGGGGGGTGACAATGGTTGGGTTGGGTGGGCAATGAAATGGTAATGGTTGGGCACTCGCACGGAGCTATGTTGCCGCCCGACGGAGGTGCATCCAGTGCCCAAACACTTGACCAAGACTTCACCAACTCGTGGAACTATCCGGCACAGTTCGACGATCGGAAAGGACGCCCTGGAGACAGAAGAACCGCTTGAGATCCGCTTAGGCTCGTGGAACGTCTTTGAGGACGTGGGATTTCCGCCGGACAACGCGTCGGTCTTGCGCGTGCGATCTGAACTTTTAGATCAGCTGCTGGCGCACATTCAGAAGCGCCGGCTGACCGCGGCACGCGCCGCGAGAGTGCTCGGCGTTGACCGTTCCGTTCTGACCGACCTGAGGCGCGGCCGACTTCACAAGTTCAGGATTGAGAAGCTCGTCCGCCTGCTGCACCGACTCGGGTTCATGGTGAATGTGCGCACCAGTCCAATACCTGGGACGGCGGTCAAGAGAAAGGGCAAGTACAGGAGCGCCGCCTCCGCGGCCATCCACGACGCAGCGCGTGTACTCCGAGACGTCGGAGCGATCAGCAAGGCCACAATGCGGGAGTTTGACGCATCGTGCCTCGTAAGGCCGAGTAACGGGTCTCCGCAATCCGACGGCATGCGCCCTTGCAAGAACCGCAGGCCTTGAACTATGTTCAAGTACGGTTGCACCTGTGCACGACGTTGTCCGCACCATCCCCGATGGGATCTCGGACGGTTGAAGCGCTTGGCGCGGAGCGCAGACACGTCCGAGATCGGCCTGACCCGGGCGAAGTCGCCAACCGCGAAGCGGCGGAACCTCAGTATTCCGCAAGCGGAGGTGTACGTCCGCCAAACGGTCCGTGAGATCGTGGACGCGGACTTTGTCGAGTCGATCTGGATGACGGATGTCTGGTTTGATGTGTACGCGCTCTATCGGGATGGCCTGGGATGGTATGTCAAACTCAACGAAGGGGACGACGGCGTCGTGGTGATCTCGCATCACGAACCGGAACGACCAATTACCACCATCGCGAGCGTCACGATCTTCGACATCGAGCCCGGCGAGCCCTGACGAGACGGAGTAGGCCATGTCCATGCGAACCATGAAACCGGGCGACGTTGTGCGCTGTCCCTCATGCCGGGCGAATGCCCTCAAGTTGCGGAACCTCAAGGAACGCGCATTTAGCCTGCGCGACGAAGACGAGCTCGTCCTCGACGTGGACATCACGGCGCCTGCGTGCGGTGCGTGCGGAGAAGTGTTCATCAAGGGGGCAGTTCAGAAGAAGTTCAGCGATGCGCTCGAGCGGCTGTATCTGGCCCGGAAGCGCGAGGCGGTGGTCGCGTTTCTTGCGGTCACCGACGAGCGATTTCATCTGCCGCGCCACCAATGGGAGAGCCTCCTGGGCGTGTCACCGGGATACCTGTCGCGCCTGTTGCGGGAGCGGCGAGTGCCGTCAACGTCGCTCGAAGTGGTCCTGCGCGCGGTTGCGCGCGACCCCATCGGTGGGCTGCGTATGCTGTCCTACACGCGCAAGCTCCCGAAGGAACTCGAAGCAATGCTGGCCTAGAGGGTCCGTCGGCCGCGGGAGGGGGCCCCAACTCGGGGCCCCCTTCGCCTTGGCCATCACCCCAGCAGTTTCGCCTTCCGCCGCGCCCCCATCTGCTGGAACTCCTCTACCGTCTCCACCCATCCTTCCTTTCGAAGCCACTCGGCGAAGTCGAACTCAGCCTCGAACGGCCCGTGCCACTCGTACTCCAAGATGGTGAAGCTGTACCCTGAAATGCCCACCACGAGCTGCAGCGACTCGCCGTCCGACGATTCCAGCACGATGGGCACGAACGCGCGCGTCACGTCGGCATCCTGCAGCCGATCCTCGAGCACGTACTGCTCGAAGAACTCGATGCGCTGCGCCTGTGTCACGCGCCCATTGGTGATCTCGAGCGCCTCGCGCACCGTGTCATCATCGATCTCCTGTAGCGCCTCGGCCATCGCCTGCGGGCTCAGGAAGACGCCGAGGACCTCGTAGTCGGATTGGATCGCCTCGGACTCTTCGAGGAGCTGCTGCACGTCCGCGAGCGCCGTCTCGATGGGCTGCTTGCCACGCCACTGGGCGATGAGCCGGTCCACCGCGCGCTGCAGCGGGTTGTCGTCCTCGTCGTCCTCGGAGACCATTGTCTCCTCCGGAACGACCGGTTTTCGATTCGGCACCCACTCCTGACTGATCATCGGGAAGCTGTAGCGCAGTCCGTCCGGGCCGGCGTGGTCGAGTTCCGGCAGCGTTCCGGTGCGCTGCAGGTAGTCGTACACAAAGCCGGCCATGGCCGTCCAGGTCGCATCGGTCTTCTCCACGCGCGCCCCCGTTGCCGCGTGGATGATCGACCCGCGACGCGCCCAGCTCGTGATGCGCTCGTTCGTGGCGTTCTGCCACCGGCGCATCACGTCAGGCGTCGCGACGGCGAGCCCGTAATGGTCGGGAGGGAGCAGCTTCTCGCCGAGTGTCCGCAGGGCGGCCAGGAGCGCCAGGTGCTGATGCGCGTTGGAGAGCAGGAACTGGTCCGTCGTCGGGAGCGCGTATACCGATCCCTCAAGTGACCGTTCGAGCGCGTCGAGCAGTTCGTCCGGCTTGTTCTCGCGGTAGACGTAGGTTCCGCACAGCGGGCAGACCCCGGTCACGTACCAGGTCTCGGGGGTCCCGCCGACGGCGAGCGCGAGGGCGGTGCCGGGGCAGTGGGGGCACTGGCCGCGGCAGAGCTCCGACTGGCGCCAGAGGGTGATCAGCACGCCGCACGTGATCGCGCCCGCGGGACCCTGGTCCAGCGGGATGACGTCGAATCCTTGCACGGGGGTGTCCGGATACCGCTCGAGCAGCGCGTCGCACTGGCGGTGCATCGCGCCGATGAGCAGGCGTGCGTTCTCGTCGCGATACTCCGCGCTCTGCCATGGCGTCGCGTCGGGCGGCAGGGGCGGCAGGTCGCTGGGGGAGCCCGCGGGTTGCTGGTTGTTGGTGGGGGTGGTCATGGAAACCGTCCTTTCGAGAGGTGGTCACGCCTCGCTCGCGCATGGGTCCGGGGGCGGGGTCGCGCGTGGCGATCGCATCCGGTCGGCGGGGCCACCGTGTTGCCCGGGAGTGGGCAGGACTACGGCGTGGCGGACGGGTCAACGAGCCGAATCTCTCGCCGTCCTCTGCATGCTGGCCGCCGAGGCGCAGGCGGCCGGTGGTGCCTCGAGATGACAAAAAGCTGCGGCCCCCGACTGACAGTCGGGGGCCGCAGCCCCACGACTTAGACGGATGTGTTCGGGGCTCACCCCGCGCGCGGCCCGTCAAGTCGGGAAATCGCCGCGCACTTCTAGTATTGCGAATTCTGGAGGGAAGTCAAGCGGGGAATATCGGACCCGAATGGTGCGAACTGCGATAAAACGATGACGGGGTCCGTGGCGCTGCGACGTATCGTGTGCCCGCGTCGAGAATTCAGTGTTCCGCGCAGGCGCGTCGTGCATCGACGCCGCGTGCTTGCGCCTGTGTACAAATGTACATATCATGTCCACGGACATTGAGTGGGATCCGCTCAAGGCGGTGCTGAATCTCAAGAAGCACGGCGTGGCGTTCGCCGAAGCGGTGGCGGTGCTGGAAGACCCGCTGGCACTGACGCGTCCGGACGAGGAGCCGAGCGAGTTCCGGTTTGTCACCTTGGGCCGCGACATTCACGAGCGGGTGTTGGTCGTCGTCTGGACGGAACGCGGCAACACGGTGCGGCTCATTTCGGCGCGAACCGCCACGCGACGCGAACGACTGCGATATGAGGACGGTCACCATGCGTAAGGAATACGACTTCTCAAACGCCAAGCGCGGCGCGGTGCTCTTCGTGCCGCCCGGCAAGACGCGCATCACCATTCGGATCGACGACGACATCCTCGCCTGGTTCATCAAGCGGGTAGATGACGCCGGCGGGGGCAACTACCAGACGCTCATCAATCAGGCGTTGCGCAGGTTTATCGAGACGCCGGCCGAGCCGATCGAGGCCACCTTGCGTCGTGTGGTGCGGGAGGAGTTGGCGGAGGCACCGCGGCCGCGGCGGAAGGGCAAGACGCGCGCGTAGCAGATACCAGTGCGACGCACCGAGGAGGCGGGCGTCCCGCTAGCTTCCCTCCACCCCATGCCCGCCGACGCCCGCACCCTCCTCACCACCATCTTCGGTTACCCAGCCTTCCGCGGCCAACAGGCCGAGGTGATCGAGCACGTGGCCGCCGGCGGCGACGCCCTGGTGCTGATGCCCACGGGGAGCGGCAAGTCGCTCTGCTACCAGATCCCGGCGCTGATGCGCCCGGGTGTCTGCGTCGTGGTCTCCCCGCTCATCGCCCTGATGCACGATCAGGTGGCGGCGCTGAATGAGTTGGGCGTGCGCGCGGCCTACCTGAACTCGACGCTCAGCGCCGCCGAGGCCGCTGCCGTCGAACGCCAGGTGCGCGCGGGTGAACTGGACCTAGTCTACGTCGCCCCGGAGCGCCTGCTCACCGACCGCTGCCTGCAGCTGCTCGAATCATCCAAGCTGGCGCTCTTCGCCATCGACGAAGCACACTGCGTCTCGCAGTGGGGGCATGACTTCAGAGCCGAGTACCTTCAGCTCTCGGTGCTGCACGAGCGGTTCCCGAGCATTCCGCGCATCGCGCTCACCGCCACGGCCGATCGCCAGACGCGCGCGGAGATCATCGACAAGCTCCAACTCGGCAAGGCCCGCGTTTTCACGGCGAGCGTCGACCGCCCCAACATCCGCTACCGCGTCGTCGAGAAGCTCAACGCGCGCAAGCAACTCCTCGATTTCATTCGCGCCGAGCATTCGGGCGAGTCGGGGATCGTCTACTGCCTGTCGCGCAAGAAGACCGAGGAGACCGCGGCCTTCCTCGAAGAGCACGGCATCACCGCGCTCCCATATCACGCGGGGATGAGCGCCGCCGCGCGCACGCGCGCGCAGCAGCGCTTCCAGCGCGAGGACGGCGTGGTGGTCGTCGCCACCATTGCGTTCGGTATGGGAATCGACAAGCCCGACGTGCGCTTCGTCGCACACCTCGACCTCCCCAAGAGCATCGAGGGGTACTATCAGGAGACCGGACGCGCCGGGCGCGACGGGCTCCCCGCCAACGCGTGGATGACCTACGGCCTGCAGGATGTGGTGCAACTCCGGCAGATGATCGACGGTTCCGAGGCCGACGAAGCGTACAAGAAGGTGCAGGTCACCAAGCTCGACGCGATGCTCGGCTTCTGCGAGACCTCCGACTGCCGGCGCATGCGCCTGCTCGCCTACTTCGGCGAGAGCGGCTCACCCTGCGGCAACTGCGACACCTGCCTCACCCCGCCCGTCACCGTGGACGGCACCATCCCGATGCAGCAGCTGCTCAGCTGCGTCTATCGGGTGGGCCAGCGCTTCGGCGCGATGCATGTGATCGACGTGTTGACGGGGCACGACACCGAGAAGGTCCTCCACTGGCGCCACCACGACCTCAGCACCTTCGGCATCGGCAAGGACCGCTCGGCGCACGAGTGGCGCGCGATCATCCGCCAGGCCATCGCGCTGGGGCTGATCGTCGTGGACCACGCCAACTACAGCGCGCTCAAGCTCACCGCCGCGGCGCGCCCCGTGCTCAAGGGCGAGCAGCGCGTGCCGCTGCGCGAGTATCGGAAGGCCGAGAAGGTGAAGAAGACCAAGCCCACGTCGACGTTCGTGGCGGATTTGCCGGCCGAGGCCATTCCCATCTTCGAGCGCCTGCGCGAGTGGCGGCGGGCGACGGCCGCCGAACACGGTGTGCCCGCGTACGTAATCTTCCACGACGCGACGCTGCATGAGATCGCGCGGATCAGGCCCGGGACGCTCGCCGAGCTTGGGCGCATCAGCGGCGTGGGGGCCAAGAAGCTCGAGGCGTACGGGGCGGAGATTGTGGGGATGGTGGGGTAGGGCTCGCTCCCCGCCCCCGTCACCGCTTGGTTTTGGTCCGGCGCTTGACAGTCTTCCGGCGAGGCGTGTTTTCGCTAACCCGGATCAGGAACGTGCGACGAAACTCCTCCTCCGTGAGGATCGGCGGCACCGGCAGCGGCTTGATGCGGGCCAAGTCCTCCTTGATGGCCTGCCTGGCGTCCCAGAGGTCAACATCCCGCTGCAGATCCAGCCAGAACTCGGGCGACTGACTGAACAGGCGGCCAAGCCGAAGCGCCATGTCGGCGCTCACACCGCGGCGCTCGTTGATCAGTTCATTGATGGACTGCCGGGACACTCCGAGGGCGGCTGCCAACGAGGCCACAGTGAACCCGCAGTCGGGCATGTAGTCCTCGCGCAGGTGCTCTCCTGGATGCGCCAGGCGGTACTGGGGGCGGCCGCTCGCCGGAATGCTCATAGCAGTGGTCCTCTTAGTGATAGTCGCAGAACTCCACATCGTATGCGTCACCGTCTTCGAAGCGAAAGCAGATGCGCCACTGCCGGTTGACCGCAATGGAGTACTGGTCTGCGCGGTCGCCTCGCAGCTTATGCAGTCGGTACCCAGGTGGATTTTGCAGGTCGCCGACTGAATGCGCTCGGTCGATACGCTCGAGGCGCTTGGCCGCACGCCATGCCAGATCAGCCGGAACGCCCGGCGAGCACCTGAGCAAGAACAGTTCCTGCGTACGCCTGTCGCGAAAGCTCTTGATCATGAAATGTACCGTGTCACGTGACGCGTGACAAGTGACGGTAATGGCAAAGCACCCAGACCACTATGGCGCCTGGGTGCTCCACTACCGTCATCATTCCCTTGCGGTTCGGTGCGTTTAGCCGCCCCCGCGCAGTTTCGCCGTCGCCTCGTGCAGTCGCACCATCGCCAGCGTGTCGAGCTCGCAGTACCGCAGCAGCTGCTCGCGCCTGGCGGGCACTGACTCCTCCTCCAGCGCCTTCACGCGCATCAGGCCGAACACGCCGAGCGCGTCGTCGCCGTTGTTCACGACGAGCGCGTTGTAGCTGAGCGCGGGGACCATCACGGGGAGCACCTTCTTGATGGACGTGCGTCCCAGGAACCCGGGGTGCTGGTACCCGTGCTTGAAGATGACCTCGAGGTCGAAGAGCCGAGCGATCACCGCGTTGATCTGGTCGGCGAGTTCGGGAAAGAGCTTCGCCAGCCCGTTGAGCTGCTGCTTCTCGAAGCTGGAGTAGACGACGATCGAGCCGCTCGTCCCGAGATCGTAGAGGAGCTGCTCGGTCATGTAGAGCCGCCAGTCACCCTCGCCCGGCGCGAGGTACTCCTTGTGCGTCACCGGCGCGCCCGGCGCGTCCTGCTGATGCAGGGAGTACTGGAACGGCACCATCTGGTACGGCTCGGTCTCTTCGAACCACGGGAACGGCGCTGAGATGGCCTCGAAGTCGAGGTAGCGCACGGGCCATTGCACGTTGTCGAGCACGGCGAGTCCGCCGGAGTTCACACGCGGCGTGCCGCTCTGGATGACCTCCACCACCTTGCGTTGGGTATCCGTGAGGTCGGCATCTGCCGGCAGGCGCGAGACGCGCTCATAGTGCTTGAGCGCCTCGAACTTCTTCTCGGTGATCCGCGGAATCACGAAGAGCGGATCGGGGATCCCACGCCCCACGCAGTCGGTCTTGAACCAATCGCAGTCCTTGCAGGCGAAGATCATCTCGGGTGCGGGACGCTCGTCGGCGGAGACCTTGGCGTAGACGTCATCGGCGATCGCTGAAAACTCTGCCGCCCGCACATTCACCTGCTCGGTGAGATCCACGTACGCGAACGGCTCGGCGGTGCCGTTCAGCCGATACTCGCCGTTGATCAGGATCAGCAGCGCCCGCGCCACCTTCAGACCGGCGCCGGCGGCGACCATCCGCGTGTACGCGAGATCGTCCACGAACTCGGCGTTCACCTTCTCGTCAGACTTGAACTTCCCGCTCTTGATCTCGATCAGGTCCCATTCGATGCCATGACGCCGAATGGCGTCGGCGCGCGCGACGAGCCCATTCCAGACGAAGGTCGTTTCGAAGAGCAGCTGTTGCGACGCGTCGGCCACGTACTGCTGCGTGTCCTCCGTCGCCGCCTCGAGCGGCGTGCGGCGCAGCATGACGCCGTCGCCGAGCCAGGCGCGCGCGCGGTCGTGCACATGCGCCCCGACCCAGAAGCGCCACTGCAATCCGAGGCCGGGCGCCTGATCCGTTGCGTGCTGCAGATACCAGCCTTGCGTGCGGCAGGTGACGGCGGCGAGGAACTCCTTCTTGGCGACGCGGAGTGGCATCTCGGCAAGATAGCGGACTAGATGCAGGGAGCAGGGAACAGAGTGGGGTGCAGGGTGAGGGGAGCAGGGTGGGGTGCAGGGGACAGAGAAATACATCCGGGTATTATTGACAAACATTATATCCGGACAATAATATTTGTGTCACCACTTCATATAGATGCCCAATGCCTGAGCCCACGCCCACTTACACGGCCTTCCTCGACGACGCCAGAATCGCCCACGGGACGCTCGCCGAGGTGGCCGTCACGGTGCGGCACGCGAATGACGGCCAGCCGGTGCTGATCTTCGATGACACCACGGGGCAGCAGCTCGACCTGGACACGCGCGGCACCGACGACGAGATCCGCCGGCGGTATGCGCCCGCGGACACTCGCCGCGGCCGCGGTCGCCCGAAGCTCGGCGTGGTGCCGCGTGAGGTCACGCTGCTCCCGCGACACTGGGAATGGTTGAACAAGCAGTCGGGCGGCGCGTCGGCCGCGCTGCGCCGATTGGTGGACGAAGCGCGCCGCGCCAATGGCGCCGACCAGCGCGCGAACACGCGCGCCGCGCACGAAGCGGCGTATCGTTTCATGCACGCCATCGCCGGCAACTATCCGGGCTACGAAGAAGCGACGCGCGCCCTCTTCGCCGACGATCGCGTCCGCTTCACCGAACAGATTGCCCATTGGCCGATGGACGTCCGCACCCACGCGATGAAGCTGGCCTTCGCCTCGCGCAACGCCGACTAGGAAGCGCACTCGCTTCCACGCCTCCGCATCCCCGCACCCCCTCCGCACCCCGCACCCATGACCAGCCGCCTCTCACTCCTTCTTCCACTCATCGCCCTCGTTGCCTGCCGCACCGAACGCACCGACGGTGAAAGCGCGCGCGCGAGCGCCGAACCGCCCGCCTACGTGCAGGCGGTGGACGCCGCCATTCCCACCACGTCGTCGCCAGCCACTGAACCCGATAAATGGCTGCTCGCGCATCTCGACGTCGAAACCACCGGATTGGTCCCCGGCTACCACGAGATGATCGACGCGGGCTTCGTCATCACCGACCTCGACGGCAACGTCCTCGACTCGCTCTTCGTGCGCGTGATGCCGGAGCATCCGGAACGCCTCTCGCCGGGCGCGGCCAAGGTCAACGCCTTCGACGCGGCCAAATGGAAACAACTTGGCGCGCTCACCACCAAGCAGGCGGTGGACACGATCGTCGCGTTCAACACGCGCGTCGCCGCGGGCCGGCACGTCCTGCTCACGGCGTTCAACTCGCAGTTCGACGCGGCGTTCCTCGACCACCTGATGCGCCGCGAGGGGCGCACGTGGCGCGAGATGTACCACTACTTCGTGCTCGACATCCCCTCGATGGCCTGGTCGCGGGGCTACCGCGAACTCACGGGCCAGGCGCTCGCCAAGCGTCTTGGCATCCCCGACGAACCGCGCGTGGCCGAGGATCACACGGGGGTGACGGGGGCGATGCTGAACGTGCGGATCTACAGGGAACTACGGAAACAACAGTAACGACAGAGAACGACAGAGAACGACAGAGAACGACTGGGGGATGGTTAGCTTGCGCGAAGCGTCGCGGCCGCCTTCGCCAGCGCCCGGTCGCGCGTCCACAGCTCCACGTCGCTGAGCAGCATCGAAGCGAGCAGGTGCGCGTCCACGATGCCGAGTCCCGTGCCGAACAGGCGCGCGCGCTCGATGAGCGTGAGCACTTCCTGCTCCGACGCCGACTCGGCGCGCGGCAGGGCATGCAGCAGAGCGAGCGTGGTTTGGCGCGCGGTGAGCGCGCCGCAGGCGAGTTCGCCGATTACCATCGGATGGGTGAGCACCTCGCCCGCGTCGAGCAGTTCCGTCAGGCGGCGATCGGCCCGACGGAAGTGGTCCACCCAGACAGAGCTGTCAACGAGAACCACGCTTCCGCGCTCCGTGCTCCACTCCCTCGCGCCGGCGTGGCGGGAGCTCAAGGTGCGGCATGCTGCCGCCGAGCCGGGCGAGGCGCCGCGCCGACTCACGCGCGATCAGCGCCTCGAGTCCCGCGTGCACCACGGCCGTCTTCTCGCGGAGCCCGGTGAGTTCGAGGGCGCGCCGCACCAGGGTATCATCGAGGATCATGGTCGTCTTCATATGTATCAATATGTATAATTGATACATATCAGCAAGTGTGTCGAATGATGCGTCGACCACCGCGGATCACTGTCACCAAATCGCCGCCGGCAGGAACGATTGATTGCCGGTCGTCCGACGCCGGGGCATAGCGCCCCCGCGCTGCCTCCCCCATCTTGCAATTAGCCCCCCAACCGAGGTGACGGACCTCATGCGCACTCTTCGTCTCGCGGCCGCCGCATTCCTCGCCGCTGGCTGTCTGCTCGCTCCCACCGCCCAGGCGCAGGATCCGAGCGTCACGCCTGAACTGCCGATGTTGGGCCGCTGGACGGGCCAGTTCCGGTCCATCCAGTCCACCACCGGTTCGCGCGACGCGGGGGGAGAACCGGGGCGCATCACAGGCACGGTGACCATGCAGCCGCTGCGCGAGAGCGGGATGGACCTGTACGAGGTCTACATCTCGATCTCCAGCACCACGCCCAACGACGAACTCGAGTGGGGCGTCTCGATGGGACGCTGCGGCTCGAAGCTGATCCCCGTGGAGCACGCCAACCAGCTGCCGCGCTTCGACACGCGCTCGGGCGGCGACGGCGAGATTCGCCACAAGTTGCCGATGTCGCTCAACGCGCAGTCGAGCTACCAGGTGGGGCTGTTCCGCAACGGCCACGCGCAGCAGAACATGATCGCGTGCGCGAATCTGCGGTACGATGAGCGGATGAGGTAACTGCTTACCACGAAGGTCGAAGGGCACGAAAGGGCACGAAGGAAATCCTGGGGGAACGACAGCGCGCCACGCAGGAATCAGCGTGGCGCACCGTCGTTAACCCCAGAGGTTCTTCGTGACCCTTCGTGCCCTTCGTACTTCGTGGTGAGCAGTTCAAGACCTCAAGGCTGCACAGAACGCGGCGGCCGGCTCGGCCGCGTGCCGTTGATGCGCGGACGCGGACCGTTGCCGACGTCCACCACGAGATCGCGAATGTAGTTCGTGATCCGGTTGAAGTGCGGATAGTCGATGAACTCGGGCTCGTCGGACAGCTGATGATAGTCGCCGTGCAGCCCGGTGAAGAAGAACGCGATGGGAATGCCGGCGCGCGCGAAGACGATATGGTCGCTGCGGCTGTACAAGTTGTTGTAGCCGCTCCACGCAATGGTGCTGTCGAACTTGAAGTCGAGCGCCAGCGGCTTGGCCTGTTTCTTGTTCACGTTCACCACGGCGTCGCCGAGGTCCTTGGAGTCGAACGAACTCCCAATGACCCCAACGAAATCGTCGCTACCGCCGGGGAGATCCTCAGCGCGCCCGCGTCCGATCATGTCGATGTTCACGTTGGCAACGATGCTGTCGAGCGGCACGGTGGGGTTGGCCACGAAGTAGCTCGCGCCAATGAGCCCCGCCTCCTCGCCGGTATGCCACATGAACAGCGTCGAGCGCTTGGGCTTCACCTTCATCCCGGCGACGGCCTCGGCGATCTCGAGCACCGCCATCGAGCCGGAGCCATCGTCGTCGGCGCCGTTGCGGATAGAGTCGAGACGCGGCTTGGGATGGATCTTGCGGATGCTGTCCATATTCACGCGGATCGCGCCGAGCTTCTGCGCGTCGAGCGTGACCATGTTGTTGGCGAGCAGCAGGCGATTGCGGATGTCGTTGAACGCCTTCACCGAGTCCTTGTCCACCGGCGCGTTGCTGAAGCCCACGTGGTCGTTGTGCGCGCCGATGGACACGAACTGGTTCTTGAGCACCGGGTCACTGCCGGGAATGATCGCGACGACGTTGCGCGCGTAATCGGTAGGAAGTTCGATGAAGTCGAGCGACGCGGTGACGGTGCCGCCGGTCGTGCCGAGCGGCACTCCCTCGATCGTCGCACGGCTGAAGAGCCGCGCCGCGGCGGCCTTGCTGAGGCGGATGTTCGCCTGCGGTTGCAGTTGGTCAATCATCCGCTTCAGCAGCGCGAGCGAATCGACCGGCCCCGCGGCCGGAATGGCGAAGCCGCGCGCCGCGGATGACGTGGCAACCGTCGGCTGGTTGATCGCCGCGCGTTGGGCGGGAGTGAGGTCATCCAGGTTGACCGTGGCCACGGCCACCGCAGCGGCGAATCGACTCGGCTGCTGCTGAGCGCCGAACCCACCGGGGCCGCCAGGCCCACCGGGTCCACGAGCCGGCGTCGCCGCCGGCGGCGCGGGGATGAGCACTACGAACTTGCCGGCGGCCTGCGCCGCCGTGATCTGCTTCGTCGTGTCACCGACGATTCCGCCGAAGATCACCGGCACGCCGCCGATCGGACGCGGCGCGCGGAGTCCGGGCACTGCCACCCAGTCCTTCTCCCACTGGAGCGGGTTGCCATCCACCTGCAGGCGCGAGTGATCGGTGAATTGCCGCAGGTGATACGGCAGCACCTGGAAGTACGTCCCGTTGTCGCCGGCGGGAATCGCCCCGAACTTCTTGAGCTCCGCGGCGATGTAATCGGTCCCCTTCTTGTTGCCGACGCGCCCGATCTGCCGCCCCTGCATCGAGTCGTCAGCGAACTGGTACAGACGGACCTGCAGGTCCTTCACGGTGATGGACGCCGAGGTCGGCGCTGGCCGCAGGGTGGCGGGGTTGCCATATCGGTTGAGCGTGCCCTGCGCCTCGGCGACGCCGGTCACAACCATTGTCGCGAGCAGGAGGGTGCGAACGGGCTTCATACTGACTCCCTAGTAGAGAACCGCGGGGAAAGCTGACCGTAGCACTACGCAGACCGCCAGTCCCAGCGTTGACCCGCCGCGTGCGCACTCCCCATTCGGAGCCGACTGGCACAGTTTTCCTGTACGCCCCCCGCGTCTCTTCTCGAGTTCCATGTTCCGCTCAATCGCCGTCGTTGCGTTCGCCACGGTCGCCGCGGGTGCGCCTTCATTCGTTGTGTTCGCGCAGGAGCCGTCGCCGTTCGTCGGCACCTACACCGGCGCCATTCGCGCCACGTCGTTCTCCGGCGGCAAGGATGCGTCGAGGATGTCGGGCAGCGTGACCATCACGCCGTCGCAGACGCGGCGCGACCTGTTCAAAGTGGAGATTCGCCTTTCCACGATGGGGTCGTCACCGACAGCCAGCGCGACGGGCGTGCTTCAGTGGAGCATCTCGCCGGGGCGTTGCGGTGCGCGGGTACAGTTCCTGGTGCCGCCCGCAGAGACGACGCCGCTCGAAATCCACAGTGGAGGCGACGCGGAGGTCATCTGGGAGGGACGCCTGGCGCTCGCCGGTGAGGCGAACTACCAGCTGATGCTCTACGACCGCGGCTTCCGCGAGCAGGATATCGTGGGGTGCGCGAATCTCAGGTACAATCGGCCCAAGCCATAACTCGCGCCACGCTCGGCGCCCCCTCTTTCCGCCCACCCACCGATGCCCGCTCTCTACTACGCCAGCATCACCATTCATGTGATTGCCGCGCTCGTCTGGCTTGGCGGAATGTTCTTCCTCGCCCTGGTCGGCGCGCCGGTGCTGCGCACACTCGAGAACCCGGAGCTGCGCCAGCGCTTGTTCGACGACTTGGGCTACCGGTTCCGCGCCGTGGGATGGCTGGCGCTGGCGGCGCTGCTCGCCACGGGCGTGCTGAACTCGTGGTATCGTGGCGCGCTCAACATGGCGATGTGGCGCGATCCGGGCTTCGCCAATTCCGGCTGGGCGACGGCGCTAAAGATCAAGCTCGTGGCGGTGGTGGTGATGCTGGTCGTTGAGGGCTACCACGATTTCATCATCGGGCCGCGCGCCGGGCGGGTGCAGGCGGGGACCACCGAGGCCGTCGCGCTGCGCAACCGCGCGTCGCTCTATGCGCGCATCAGCGCGATCGCCGGCATCGTCATCGTGATCACAGCGGTGCGGTTGGCGCGGCCGTAGGCGGGAGCATCGTCAACTGCTTCACCACGAAGGCCGAAGGGCACGAAGGGCCACGAAGGAGAATTTGTTGTAACGACAGCGCGCCACGCTGATTCCTGCGCGGCGCGCTGTCGTTCCCCCAGGATTTCCTTCGTGAATCTTCGTGCCCTTCTGCCTTGTATGTCTCGTTTCGTGAGAATTGGTGCATCTTCTGCACAGCGTCAGCTCGATTGTGCCTGGGGCCGAATGAGCCCGCCACGAAGCCGGAGCGGCGCTGCTGCACTCGCCACGAGCCCGAACG
>VHBQ01000052.1 GCA_016871855.1 Gemmatimonadota bacterium | reverse complement strand
TTCCATGGGCACAGTCTCCATCCAGGGCATCGACGGTCCTCGCTGAGTCGAGTCACGTCGTGCAGTTTAGGGAGAGTGTTACCCATGTTCCCGGACAGCAGTGTTACCCATCTACCCGGTCTGTACCTGCTGCGCCGCCTAACGACGATTATGCAGCAAGTTATTCCGTCGCTGTGACTGTTATGCTGTGAAACGAAGTTGCATAACAACCCGCGCCGCCGCAATGCCCGCCGTCCGAAGTGCTTGTCCAGGCAGTACTTGCCGAGCGCCCGCAGAACTAGAGGGCAGTTGTTATGCTGCAAAGCCGGTCAGCCTAACGTGGGTGAGACGTGTAGCACCGATCGCGGAGACTCTCCTCCTCCCGCGCCGGGAGCTCACTCCTGAGCACAAAGCCCCCGCAGTACGTTTATCTCCGTGCTCCCCTGGCTCCTCTCCCTCCTCATAGGCGCCGCCGCTGCCCTCTGGCTCTACGGCAGGCGCCTTCCGAGTGACAACTACCGCCGTGCGCTGTTCGCCCTGCGCGCGGTGGCCATCGCCCTCGTCGTCGCGCTCCTGCTCGATGCACCGCTGGGCGCGCGGAGCACCCCGCGCCGCCTGACGGCCCTCGATGCTTCCGTCAGTTGGCAACAGGGCGGGGCAGGACGCTTCGCCGAGGCGATAGCCAAGGCTAGGAGCGCTGAGGCCGAGCTTCTGGTCTTTGGCGATTCGGTTCGTGCTGCCGAACCACCGAGCCAGCCAACCGACCACGCCACCCGCGTTGCCCCCGCCGTGGATCGCGCCGCGGCACTCGGCCATCCCCTCGACATCATCACCGACGGCCAACTCGACGACCCGGAATCGCTCGGCGCCCTACCGGCCGGCTCCACGATCACCGTCGTCCCAGCGCCGCCTTCCATAGACGTCGCGGTGCGCTCGCTCGAGGCCCCATCCGCGGCCACCCCGGGCGATTCGATCGAACTGCGCGCGCTCGTGGTCAGCGCGGGCGCGCCGGTCCCAAGCGCCACCATCAGCGTCCGCGCCGGCGATGGCACATCGCTCGCCACGGCCGCGCTCGGCGCATTCCCGGCCTACACCGAGCGCGAATGGCGCGTCCGCCTGCGCGTCCCCGACCGCCGCGACGCGCTCACCCTGCGCGTCATCGCTAGCGCCACCGGCGACGCGCAGCCGCGCAACGACACACTCACCACCGTCCTCGATATCAACGCGGGTCCCTCCGCGGTCTTCATCTCTACCGCCCCGGACCAGGACGCGCGCTTCGCCCTCGACTTTCTGCGCGGCGCGCTCGCCTTCGGCGTGCGCGGCTACCTGCGCGTCGCCCCGGGGCAGTGGCGCATTGACGGCACCCTGGAGCGCATCGACGAATCCGCCGTGCGCGCGGCCCTCGCCCGCGCTCCCATCGCGGTCCTGCACGGCGACACGGCGCTCTTCGGCCCGCCGCGCACAATCACGCGCGGCGCGCTCGCGCTCGTCCCGCCGCCCACGGGCGACGAAGGCGAGTACTTCACCGATCGCGCCGGTCCCTCGCCGCTCGCCCCCGCGCTCGGCGGCGTGCCCTGGGATTCGCTCCCGCCGGTGAGCGTCGGTGCGATTCCCGTCGGCAGCGCCTGGCAGGCGCTCAACGCCCGCCGTGCGCGTCGCTACGACGATCGCGCCGTGATCGCCGGCTGGGATGCGCCGCGCCGCGTCGCCGTCCTCCCCGTGCGCGGCCTCTGGCGCTGGAACTTCCGCGGCGGCCGCTCCGCCGACGCCTTCGCCGCCCTCTGGGGCGGCGTCTTCGACTGGCTCTCGCACGGCAGCGTGGATGACCGCGCAGCGCTCGTAGCATCGCCGTGGCTGCGCGAGGGCGACCCCGTGACCTGGCGCCGCGGCGCGTCGAGCGACTCCGTGATCACCGTCCGTCTGCGCCGCGACGGTGCGGCCGCCGACACCACCGTCCCCGTCCGCTTCGCCCCCGGCGCGATCACGGCCACCACGCCCCCGCTCGCCGCCGGTGTCTGGCGCGCTTCACTGAGCGGCGGCACCGTGTCATTCGCCGTCAACGCATCGGGTGAGTGGGTACCGCGCAAACCCATCGAATCACGCGCCGCCACCGCCGGCGCCCCCGCCACCGGCACGCGCCTCTCCCTGCGCGATCAATGGTGGTGGTACGCCCTCGCCATCGCGATGCTCTGCGCCGAGTGGTGGATGCGCAGAAGGGTAGGGCTGCGGTAGCGTGCCGCGCGAGGGATGCGGAGCAGGGTAGGGCTAGGGCAGCGCGCCGGGCGACGGATGCAGAGGCGGCAAGCTGAGGTATGCGCGGAGCGGTGTAGCCAGCCCCCAAGCGCAGTTCCCCCCAGAAGTCCTTCGCGCCCCTTCGTGCCCTTCCTGTCTTCGTGGTATCAGTTGCCGTTGCCGTTGCCGTTGCAGTTACGGCCTCGGCACCCGACCCCGCGTCCACCGATCGAACACCTCAATCACCGGCAGCGCGTTCCCCGCGTCATCGAACATCCCGCGCGAGCGAATAGGACTCGGCTCCACTGCCGGCTCCCACCACATCACCCCCTTGCCGAGCCCGTAGGGCGTGGCAAGCACCAGCTCGTGGACCGCCTCGAGGAACTCCCGCTGTCCCTGCGGCGTCTCGGGGAACGGCGCGCGCTTTCCGACATACTCCGCTGGCCGGAAGTTGTACGCGACCTCCACCATGATGATCGGCTTGCGATACCGCTCGGCCATCATCGCCAGGTTGTCGCGTAGCTCTAGCAGCGTGCCGTGCCACTACGGGTAGTACGACTGCCCGATCACGTCGAACTCCACCCCGCGCGCGAGGGCGTTGTCGAACCACCACCGCGTCGTGGAGACGTCGCCTCCCTTGTCGATGTGCATCATGATGAGCGGCATCGGCGCTGAGCCCGCGCCGGCCTTCACGCCGCGCACTCCGGCCTTCAGGAGTTCGGCCAGCGTGTCCCACTTGTCCGGCAGCTTGCCCTGCGGCCAGATCATCCCCACCGAGATCTCGTTGCCGATCTGCACCATGTCGGGCATCGCGCCGCCGTCGCGCAGCGTGGCGATGGTCAGGCGCGTGTACGCCTCCACCGAATCAATGAGCGCCTGACCGGTCACCTGCTCCCACGCCTTCGGCGTGTACTGCTTGTCGGGATCGGCCCACGTGTCGGAGTAGTGGAAGTCGAGCAGGAACTTGTAGCCAAGCGCCTTCGCCGACTTCGCGAGCGCGAGCGTGTACGGCAGGTCGTTCGGCAAAGGCCATGGACTGTTCACCACCGTGTGGAAGACGCGAAGGCGGATCCAGTTGTAGCCGTGATCGCGGAAGAGCTGCAGCCCCGGCTTCACGACCCCCGAATCACGGAACTGCACACCACGCGATTCGGCCTGCGCGAGAAACGACAGGTCGGCGCCGATGGCGTAATCGAGGGGCAGGTCCTGACGCGCCGGCGAGGCGGTCGGTGCGCTCTGAGCGCAGGCAACTGGGGAGGCGCACGCGAGCGCCAGCGCACCAAGCGCGGCGCGAGAACCCGATGTGAGAGTCATCAAGGATTACCTCGTATCAGTTGCCGCCCGCGAGCCCCACAAGCGCCGTGAAAGCCACCACAGCGCTTCTAATAGATGTAAGGGGCATCAAGGCATACCGTAGGGGGTTTGCGGGCGCGAGAGCCCGTGCCCCGGCTGACACCTGAGTATGAGACGGCGTCGCGCACCGCGCCACGGGCGCAAACAGGTGTGTCGGGGAGCCACGGCGATGCCGTGCTGGCCTTGCTCACGCAAGTTGAGGGCACGCCCGATGCTTCCGCGCCAACGCGCCGCCTAGCTTGTCCGTACAAGCGCCCCGCGGGGCGCCCACGATCATCGGCAACGGAGTGCCCCATGTGGCGCGAAGAAGTGCCCCCTGCCATGGACGCGGTTCACGCGATCCTCGAGACGCACGAACGCGATCCCGGCGAGCTGCTGCAGATCCTGATCGAAGTGCAGCACGCCTATCACTACATCCCTGACGCGGCGGTCGAACTGGTCGCCGAGCACCTGCGGGTCACCCGCGCTCACGTGCGCGGGGTCGTCGGCTTCTACTCTTTCCTCAGCGACCGCTACCTCGGCGAGTACGTCGTCTACATCAGCGACAACATCACCGACCGGATGCAGGGGAGCACGGGGCTGGCCACCTACCTCTGCAACCGTCTGGGCGTGAAGCTGGGTGAGACGCGCGCCGACGGGCGCGCCAGCGTGCATTTCACCTCGTGCACGGGGATGTGCGACCAGGGGCCGGCGGGCATCGTGAACGGCCTCGCCGTCACGCGCCTCACGCGCCAGCGGATGGACGTCTTCGCCGAGCTGATCAACAAGCGCACGCCGCTCCCGGAGTGGCCGCGCGAGTTCTTCCTCGTCGAGGACAACTTCCGCCGGTCCGACGTGATGTTCCGGCGCCCCGTCGAACCGGGCGCGGCGCTCAAGGCGGCGATGAAACGCGGCGACGACGAGGCGCTCAAGGAAATCCACTTCGAAGAGGCGGTGGATCCGTCGAGCGGCCTCGCCTGGCGGCGCGGTGCCGACGAAACGCTCAAGGAGCTTTATCGCTCTGACCTGCGCGGCCGCGGCGGCGCCGGCTTCAAGGCGGCCATCAAGTGGGAGACCTGCCGCGACATCTCCGCGCCTGAGCGCTACGTCGTCTGCAACGCCGACGAGGGTGAGCCGGGGACGTTCAAGGACCGCGTGCTTCTCACCACGTACGCCGACCTCGTGTTCGAGGGGATGACCATCTGCGGGTACGTGGTCGGCTCCTCGCGCGGCGTCCTCTACATCCGGCAGGAGTACTGGTACCTGAAGCCGCACCTCGAGGCGGTGCTTGAACGGCGTCGGACCGACAACCTGCTCGGCCGCAACATCCTCGGCACCGGCTTCGCCTTCGACATTGACATCCACTGGGGTGCCGGCGCGTACATCGCCGGGATGGAAACGGCGCTCATCGAGAGCGTCGAGGGGCGCCGCGCCAAGCCGCGCAAGCGCTGGCCCCTGCCCGTGGTCGCCGGCCTCAACCGCCGCCCGACCGTCGTGAACAACGTCGAGACGTTCGCCGACGCGGCGATGGTCGCCCTCAAGGGGGGCGCCTGGTTCGCCGGCCACGGCACGCAGCACTCGGCGGGGACCAAGCTCTTCTGCGTCTCCGGCGACTGCGAACGCCCCGGGATCTACGAGTACCCGTTTGGCGTCAGCGTGCGCGAACTGCTGCGCGACTGCGGCGGCCTCGACGCACAGGCGGTGCAGATCAGCGGGCCGTCGGGCATCACCATCTCGCGCCTCGAGTTCGACCGCATCCTCGCCTACGAGGACCTCTCCACGGTCGGCACGTGCATGATCTTCGGTCCCCAGCGCGACATGTTCGACGCCGTCCGCAACTTCACGCAGTTCTTCCGCCACGAGAGCTGCGGACTGTGCACGCCGTGCCGCGTGGGGACCAGCCTGCTGTCGCAGCTGGTTGAGAAGGTCGCCGCGGGGAAGGGCAGCCCCGTGGATGTGCAGGAGATCGAGCGCATCTGCCAGCTCCTCAAGAGCACCGCGCACTGCGGCCTCGGCCAGACGGTGCCGAATCACCTGATTGACAGCCTGCTCAAGTTCCGCGGCGATTGGGACAAACGACTGGTGACCACCGACTTCGTGCCGGCGTTCGATCTCGACGCCGCCCTGCACCAAGCTCGCGAGCTCACCGGCCGCGACGACGCCCTGGCGCACCTGTGAGGACCCCGTGATCAGCTCCGAAACCAAGAAGACCTTCCGCCTCGACGGGAAGGAGATCCCCTTCCGCGAAGGGCAGACGGTGTTCGACGCCGCGATGGCCGCCGGCGTCTACATCCCGCACCTCTGCCACAACCCGGACTTCGAGCCGCACAGCAGCTGCCGCCTGTGCACGGTCATCGTCAACGGCCGCCCCTTCGCCTCGTGCACCCAGCCGGCAGTGGCCGGGCAGGACGTGAAGAGCGACACGCCCGAGTTGAACGAGATGCGGCGCACGCTCACCGAGATGCTCTTCGCCGAGGGGAATCACTACTGCCCCGCGTGCGAGAAGAGCGGCAACTGCCGACTGCAGGCCACTGCGTACGCGCTCGGCCTGCAGGACAACCAGTTCCCGCAGTTCTTCCCGCGCCGCGAAGTGGACTCGTCGCATCCGGACATCATCTTTGACCGAGACCGCTGCATCCTGTGCGGGCTCTGCCTGCGCATCAGCCGGGACGTGGACAAGAAGAGCGTCTTTGCGATGACGGACCGGGGGATCGGCACCACCATCGTGGTGGACTCGCCGTCCGGTCTGCTCGCCGACAGCAAGGTCGCTCGCACCGATGAGGCCGTGCAGCACTGCCCGGTGGGGGCGCTGATGATGAAGGGCGAGGCGTACATGGTGCCCATTGGACGGCGCCGGTACGATCTGCGCCCGATCAACGAGGACAGCGTCGCCGAGTTCCAGGCCCGCGAGGAGGCGCTCCATGGCTAAGAAGCGCAAGATCGCCACCTGCTCCCTGGCCGGCTGCTTCGGCTGTCATATGTCGCTGCTCGACATTGACGAGCGCATCATCGCCCTGCTCGATCTGGCCGAGTTCGATCGCAGCCCGATCAACGACATCAAGGAAATCAGGGGGATGGTGGACATTGGGCTCATCGAGGGCGGGGTGTGCAACGTCGAAAACGTGCACCTCCTCCACCACTTCCGTGAGCACTGCCGGGTGCTCGTGTCGGTGGGAGAGTGCGCGATCACCGGCGGCATTCCGTCCATGCGGAATAGCCTCTCGCTGAAGGCTTGCCTCGAGGAGTCGTACATCCGGGGCGTGGGCGTGGAGAACGCGCACATCCCCGACGATCCCGAACTCCCGCTGCTCCTCGACAAGGTGCGCCCCCTGCACGAGGTGGTGCACATCGACTATCGCGTGCCCGGCTGTCCGCCGTCGGCGGATGCGCTGTGGCACGTCCTCAGTGCGCTGGTGGCGGGGCGCGACCCGCACCTACCGCCCGCCCTCCTGAAGTACGACTGACCGGAGCCTCCCGTGACCCGCCTATTGGAAACCGCCGCCCATCCCCGCTCCCTGCGCCGCGTCGCCATTGAGCCCATCACCCGCGTCGAAGGGCATGGCAAGGTGACCCTCCTGCTCGACGAGCAGAATCGCGTGCACCAGGCGCGCCTGCACATCGTCGAGTTCCGGGGATTCGAGAAGTTCATTCAGGGCCGCCCGTACTGGGAGGTCCCCGTCCTCGTGCAGCGCCTGTGCGGCATCTGCCCGGTGAGCCATCACCTCGCCGCCGGCAAGGCGGTGGACATGCTCGTTGGGGTGCGCCAACTCACCCCCACGGCTGAGAAGCTGCGCCGCCTGCTGCATAAGGGGCAGATGCTCCAGTCGCACGCGCTCCATTTCTTCCACCTCGCCAGCCCCGACCTGCTCTTCGGCTTCGACTCCGAGGTAGAGCGACGCAACATCATTGGCGTCATCGGCGAACATACCGACCTCGCGGTCCACGGCGTGATGCTGCGCAAGTTCGGGCAGCAGGTCATTAAGGCCGTCGCCGGCAAGCGCATCCACGGCACCGCCTGCATCCCCGGTGGGATGAACAAGGCGTTGACCGTTGAGGAGCGCGACACGCTGCGCCGCGAGACCACGCAGATGATCCGCTGGAGCCAGGAGGCCGTGCGGCTGTGCCGCGACGTGCTCGAGAAGAGCGAGCACGCCCCCATCTTCGGCGTCTTCCCGTCGAACTTCCTGAGCCTCGTGCGCGCCAACGGCATGCTCGACTTCTACGACGGCGGGTTGCGCGCCCGCGACGCGCAGGGAGCGACCATCTTCGACCACGTGGATTGCACGCGCTACAACCGCTACATCCACGAGGAAGTGAAATCCTGGTCGTACATGAAGTTCCCGTTCATCATCAACCTCGGCGACGAGGAGGGATGGTATCGGGTGGGGCCGCTGGCCCGGCTGAACAACTGCGACGGGCTCGACACCGTCTTCGCCGAGCACGAGCGGCAGGTCTTCCGCGAGGCGGCGGGCGGCGGGATGCAGCACGCGACGCTCGCCTACCACTGGGCGCGGATGATCGAGATGCTGCACGCCGCCGAGGGGATCGAGCGCCTGCTCGACGACCCGGACATCCTCGGCACCGACCTCGTGACGCGCGGCGAGCCCGCGCTCGAGGGCGTGGGCGTGATCGAGGCGCCGCGCGGCACGCTCTTCCACCACTACAAGGTGGACGAGAACGACATGATCGTGCGCGCGAACCTGATTGTGAGCACGACCAACAACAACCAGGCGATGAACGAGGCCGTGCGCAACGTCGCGGCCACGTACCTCGACGGCAACAAGCTCACGGAGGGACTGCTCAACCACATCGAGGTGGCCGTGCGGGCGTACGACCCGTGCCTCTCGTGCGCGACGCACGCGCTGGGGAAGATGCCGCTCGTCGTCGAACTTGTGGACGCCGAGGGGACGGTGGTGGACAAGATGGTCAAGGACGCACGCGACTGATGTCGGCGCACGTCGTCCTGCTCGGGTATGGCAACCCCAGCCGTGGAGACGACGCGCTGGGGCCAGCCCTGCTGACGCGCGTGCGGCAGTGGATCGTCGAGCGCCCCGACCTGGACGTGCGGGTGGTGGAGGACTTCCAGCTGCAGGTGGAGCACGCGCTCGACCTCGTGGACGCCGACCTCGTCCTGTTCGTGGACGCCGACGCGTCGGCCCACGCGCCGTTCTGCCTGCGGCGCACCAAGGAGCAGCGCGACACGTCCTACACCACGCACGAACTGTCGCCCGAGGCGGTGCTGCACGTCGTGCACGAGATCACCGGGTCGGCGCCGCCTCCCGCCTGGGTCCTCGGCGTGCGCGGCGAGCAATTCACGCTCGGGGAAGAGATGAGCGTGAACGCGCTCGGACACCTCGAGGTGGCGTGGGACGAACTGCTCGAGCTGCTCAATGACCCGCGGCCGCAGGTGTGGGATGCGAGAGCAGCGGGATGGTAGAGAGACAGAGAAACAACAGAGAAACAACAGAGAGACAACAGAGAGACAACAGACGCAGTCAAGAGAGGCACGGAGGGCGAGGCGCGCCATCCGTGCTTTTCTGTGCGTCTCCGCGCTTGTCTAGTATCTTCCCCTCGTGACTCCTCTCGAATGGCTGTTCGCCACGCTCGTCGTGGCGGTGGGGTCGGCGGTGCAGGGCTCGGTGGGATTCGGGCTCGGCGTCGTGGGCGCGCCCATCCTGATCCTCATAGATCCGCGGCTCGTCCCGGCGCCGATCCTGCTGGACGCTCTGCTCCTGACGCTTCTGGTCACCGTGCGCGAGTGGAAGCACGTGCGCATCGCCGACCTGAGTTGGTCGGTGCCCGGCCGCGTGCTTGGCACCGGGTTGGCGGTCGTCGTGCTCAAGGTGCTTCCCGAATCGCGCCTGCAGTTCACGATGGGGCTCCTGATGCTGCTCGCCGTGGCGTTGACCCTGGTCGGCCCGCGGGTGCGCGTGGGACGCGGCAGTCTCTTCGGCGCGGGGGCGCTCGCCGGCGTGATGGGCACCATCACCTCGATCGGCGGGCCGCCGATGGCGCTGCTGTACCAGCACGAGGAGGGCGGGCGACTGCGCGGCACCCTCGCCGCCTTCTTCTCGCTGGGCGTGCTGCTCTCGCTGATCGGCCTCTACGTCGTGGGGCGCTTCGGCTGGGCCGACGTGCGGCTGGCCGCACTGCTCCTCCCCGGGGTGCTCCTCGGGTTCGCGCTCTCCGCGTGGACGGCCGCGCGCCTAGACAAACGCCAGACGCGCGCCGTCGTGCTCACCACGTCGGCGGCGGCTGGCGTGATGGTCGTGCTCGAGGGCCTGCTGTAGCGCCCTTCGCTACCGCCCCGGCACCGCCGCGTCGATGAACGCGCGCAGGTCCGCGCGCATCTTCTTCATCGACGCCGCCTCGATGTACATCATGTGCCCGGCCTCGAAATGGCTCACGTGGATGCGCGACTGCCGCACGGCCGGATCCAGAATCATGTGGTCGATGGTGTACTGCACCGCCCAGTACGGCGTGGCCATGTCGTAGTAGCCCATCGCGAAGTAGACGTGCATGTCGGGGTTCTTGGCCCACGCGCGCTCGATGCTCGGCACCACGTTGGGGTACGCGCCTTCCTCGTACCGCCAGCGCCCAATGCCGCCGCCGAGGATGTAGTAGATGTTGTCGTTCTTGTAGTTCAGCTCGCGCCGCACGTAGTCGTTGAGCACCGGCGTGAAGGTCTCGCGGATGGACGCGTCGCTCGGGTCAAAGGTCGTGCGCCCAGCGAGCGGATCCTGCATGTACGCGGTGAAGCGGCTGTCGAGGCGGCCGCTCATCCGGCGCTGGGTGCGCAGCAGCTCGGTGCTGAAGCGGCCAAGCTCCAGCCGCAGGTCGCCGTCGCTCACCACCTGCTCGGGCATTCCCGTGAAGCGCGCGACCTTGGTGACCATCGCCTCGCGCTCGGCGGCGGTCAGCGCGGCGCCCTTCATCAGGGCGGCGGCATATTCGCCGCTCGCGAACTGCTCGGCCTGCCGCGCGAACTCCCCGATCGGCAGCCGCTGAAGCTCAGGGGCGGCCTTCTTATGGTAGTACGCTGTCAGCGCGAACGACGGGAAGAAGCCCACGTAGGCGATGTCGTTGCCGCGGTGCGGGCGGGAGTTCTCGAAGTTCAGCACCGCGCTGATGAGCATCACGCCGTTGAGGGAGATGCCGGTATCGGTGAGGTACCCGCTCAGGTGTGCCGCGCGCGTGGTGCCGTAGCTCTCCCCGGCGATGAACTTGGGGCTCGGCCACCGCAGGTTGCGCGAGAGGTACATCCGGATGAACTCGGCCACCGAGCGCATGTCCTCGTCGAGCCCCCAGAACTTCGGGCCGTTGGCGACGGAGGTGGCGCGGCTATAGCCGGTGCCCACCGGGTCGAGGAAGACCAGGTCGGTCTGGTCGAGAAGCGTGTGCTCGTTGTCCACGTAGCTCGCCGGCGGCGGCGGGTTGGTGCCGTCGGCGTTGAGCTTCACCATCTTCGGGCCGAACGCGCCCATGTGCAGCCAGACGGTGGACGACCCCGGGCCGCCATTGAAGACAAACGTCACCGGGCGCGTCGCCGGGTTGGCGCCGTCCTTGGTGTAGGCCACGTAGAAGATGTTCCCTTCGGTCTCGCCGCTCTGGTCGTTGCGGATGGGCATCATCCCGGTCGTGGCCGTGTAGCGGAAATCAGCGACGCCCTTCAGCGTGTGCTTGGTCACCGCCGGCGCCTCTTCGTCGGCGCGGCGGGCCGTGTTGGCGGCGCGCACCGCGGCGGAGTCCTGACGGGCGGCGGGTGCCGCCGCCGCGGCGCCAGTTCCTGTGCCCGTCGCGGCAGCGGGCGGCTCACCAGCGGTCCCGCGGGCGCCGCGCGCGCCAGCGGGCGGAGCACCCTGCGCAAGAAGGGACGTTGACGCGGCCAGCAGCAGGAGAAGCGAGCGCATAGACGCAATCCTCAGGGAGGGAAGGTTGCCCGTGGTACGGGCGACCAGACGGCGGCGTTGACGCGCCGAAGATGCCTCGCAGCGGAAGAGTGCGGTAGATGCCTGTCCCACCCTTCCGTGCCTGCCGTGCCGCTCGGTGGTACCGCGTGCCACTCCGTGTTTACCCGTGTTTCTCTGTGGTCTTCCGTGCCATTCTGTGCTATTCTGTGTTTCTCTCCGCACCCGAGGACCTCCCCCGATGGGCAGCGTCGCCATTCATTTCCTGCTCCAAGCGCAAACCGCCGCCGAACGCTTTGAGGCCGCCAAGAGCGGGCTGCAGATTCCCCTCGGCGAGCGCCTGATCGGCCTCATCGGCATGGCCACGATGCTCGTCATTGCCTGGCTGATGTCGCGCAATCGCAAGGCCATCAACTGGAAGCTCGTCGGATCGGGCATTGCCCTGCAGGCGCTGTTCGGCGTTCTCGTCCTCAAGACTGACGCCGGCCGTGTGGTCTTTCAGCGGATTGGCGACCTGATTACGGCCCTCCTCGGCTTCCAGGAGCAGGGGGCGCGCTTCGTCTTCGGGAATCTCGTGCAGCATACCGTTCCTGTCGCCGGCGAGGGCGCCGCGGCGGGGATGGTGGCGCAGACCGGAGCGTTCTTCGCCTTCAACGTCCTGCCGACCATCATCTTCTTCTCGGCGTTGATGTCGGTGCTGTACTACCTGGGCGTGATGCAGCTCATCGTCAACTCACTCGCCTGGGTGATGCAACGCACCCTGGGGACGTCGGGGGCGGAGACGCTGTCGGCGTCGGGGAACATCTTCCTCGGCCAGACCGAGGCGCCGCTCCTCATCAAGCCGTTCGTCGGCAAGATGACGATGTCTGAGCTCAACACGGTGATGGTGGGCGGCTTCGCGACGGTCGCCGGTGGTGTGCTGGCCGCCTACGTGGGAATGCTCTCCGGGATGCTGCCAGGGATCGCCGCGCACCTGCTGGCCGCCAGCGTGATGAATGCGCCCGCCGGGCTCTTCCTCTCGAAGATGATTCTGCCAGAAACCGAGGAACCGGTGACGAAGGGAGGCATTCACGTCGCCGCCGAGGGGGCGCCGGAGCCGGACACCAAGCGTCGTTGGTGGATGCCGCGGCGTCAGGCGGCAGTGACCACCGACGGCAGCGTCATCGAGGCAGCGGCCAACGGCGCGGGGCAGGGCGTCCAACTCGCCCTCAACGTCGGTGCCATGCTCATGGCCTTCATCGCGCTGGTGGCCTTGCTCAACGCGATGCTCGGCTGGGTCGGTACGTTTGTGGGCGTCGACGGCCTGAGCCTGCAGATGATCCTCGGCTTCGTCCTGCGCCCGCTCGCGTGGGTGATGGGCGTGCCGTGGGCCGACACCGCGTACGTCGGGAGCCTCATCGGCATCAAGGCGACGCTCAACGAGTTCGTGGCGTACGCGCAGTTCGCCGGCGACCTCGGCGCCAATCAGGTGCTCCAACCACGCAGCGCGCTCATCCTGACGTATGCGCTGCTCGGCTTCGCCAACTTCTCGTCCATCGCCATCCAGATTGGCGGCATCGGCGGCCTGGCCCCCGAGCGGCGAAAGGACCTCGCCGCGCTCGGACTGCGCGCGATGATCGCGGGCAACCTGGCGGCGTTTATGAGCGCGAGTTTGGCGGGGATGCTGGCGTAGACGGCGATTGAGGATTTGGACCGAGGATTGCGACGTAGGAATGCGATCGAGGATTGCGACTTACGATTGGGCGGACGCGCCGCCTCGATCGTCAATCGCAATCCTCTTTCGCAATCCGAAGTCGCAATCCTCGGTCCAAGTCCTCAGTCGTTCTGCATCCCCGGGTGCCCGTACTCACTCGACTTGATGTTCTGGATCCGCTCCACGTACTCCCGGTCGCTGACGCCGCTGTCCCACGCGCCGGCGGCGCGCGCGCCCACGTAGCTGGCGAGGAAGAGCGCCAGCACCGCCGCGGCATACGTGACGGGCGTGACCGTGCGTCGGCCAACCCTCATTTCCAGCGCCCCCTTCACCGGACACGACGCGACGCAGTCCATGCACCCGGTGCAGTCGGCGCTGATGATGCGCAGCTTTGTCGCCACCGGCAGGCGCGACGGGCAGGCCTTGTCGCACAGGCCGCAGTCGACGCACGTCGCGGGATCTCGGCGAATGCGTGACGGCGAAGCCCACGAGAACAGGCCGAGCAGCGCGCCGTAGGGGCACAGGTAGCGGCACCACAACCCCTGGATGAAGACCGAGCCGATGACGAGCACCGCCATCACGCTCAGCCCCACGGTGCTCATCTGCGTGAAGAACAGCCCCATCTTCACGTCGGCCACCTTGTTGTACGGTGACGTGAGGAACTCCGTCAGCGCCTCGCGACCCATCGTCAGGATGGACACGACGAAGAACGCCATCAGCAGGTACTTCAGGCCGCGCAGCGGGATGTCGAGCCACTTCCACGGCTTGAAGTTCCGGCCGAAGGCCATGCGTCCCAGCTTGCCGAGCCAGTCCGACAGGAAGCCGATGGGGCAGATCCACGAGCAGAACGACTTCCGCAGCAGCAGGGCCAGCGCAATGGCGATGAGCACGAGCACCGTCGCCGCCGGGTGAATGACGTTGAGACTGCCCTGGTAGAACCAATCGAGCAGGCCCATCAGTCCGCTGATCGGCAGGAAGGCCTCGACGCCCGCGGGGCGGTCGGGGAGGGGAAGCGCGCCTGCCTGCGCCGCACGCACCCAACGGGCGAACTGCACGCCGAGCACGAGGCACGTGACGGCGAAGATCGCCTGCACGACGACTCGCGCGCGGACGTGGCGATCGGCGCGCTTGCCGAAGCGGCCGTCGAGCCAGGCGAGTGCGGCGCTCCACCGGCCCGCCGCGTCAGCCGTCGAAAGTGGTGGAGAAGATGTCGCTTTGGCCATGGCTGGAACCTAGCCCTCATCGGAGGGCAGAAAGTCGGGGCAACTGCGAAACGCGGGCGAGGGAAGCCCGTACGTAGTGGCCGCAGTCGCGCGGTCGAGACGGGCGCGTGGCACGCCCCATTCACCGATGCGATGGCGGCCGACGGCGGCGGAGTTTGTCCCCCTCGCCCCGTCGCGTAGCTTTATCCCCATCGGAATCCGAAATCGCGATCCTCAATCGCAATCCGTCATCCAAGTCCTCAATCGGTTCGATGCCCCTGTTTAAACCCAAGCGTTCGTTGTGGCAGCGCCTAAAGGATGTCGCGCTGCTCGACGTGGCCGTGCTCGCGCGCGGCGGCGTGAGCGCGGGGTCCATCGAACAGCTTGAGACGCTCCTGCTCGAGGCCGACTTCGGTGTCCCCGTGACCATGCGCCTGGTGGCCGACGTGGAGCGGCAAGCCAAGCGCGGCGCGCTCAAGACCGAGGCGGAGTTCCTCGGCGCGTTGGAGGCGGGCATCCTCACGTCGCTCCAGGCGGGGAACAGTGATCCGGCCTTCGTTCTTCCGGCCGACAAGCCCGCCGTGGTGCTCGTGCTCGGCGTCAACGGCGCTGGCAAGACGACGTTCATCGGCAAGCTGGCGACGCGCCTGCGCGGCGAGGGGAAGCGCGTGATGGTCGCCGCCGGCGACACGTTCCGCGCCGGAGCGATTGACCAGCTCAAGGTGTGGGCCGAACGCAGCGGCAGCGACTTCATCGGCGCGCAGTCCGGCGGCGACCCCGCCGCGGTGGCGTTCACCGCCATCGACGCCGCCGTCACGCGCGGCGTGGACGTGGTGATCGTGGACACCGCCGGCCGCCTGCACACCAGCGAAGGGCTCATGGAAGAGCTCCGCAAAGTTGTGCGTGTGATCGCCAAGCGCCTCCCGGGCGCGCCGCACGAGGCCCTGCTCGTCCTCGACGGCGCCATCGGGCAGAACGCCGTGCAGCAGGCCAAGTCGTTCGCCGAGTCGGTGCCGCTCACTGGGCTCGTGGTCACCAAGCTCGACGGCACCGCGCGCGGCGGCGTGGTGGTGGCCGTGCACGAGGCGATCAACGTGCCGATCAAGTTTGTCGGCGTGGGCGAGCAGGCCGCCGACCTGCTGCCCTTCGACGCGGCGGCGTTCGCGCGGGATCTGGTGGAGGGGTGACGCCAGCCAGCCGCCCACCCACCCGCATCCTCGACACCCCCATCACCTTCCTGAAGGGGGTGGGGGAGCGGCGCGCCGAGGCGTTCCGGCGGCTCGGCGTGCTCAATGCGCGCGACCTGCTGCTGCACATTCCGCATCGCTACGAGGACGCCTCGACCGTGCGCGCGATCAACGCGCTGCGCATCGGCGAGGACGCCACCGTCATCGGCACGGTGATCAGCAAGGGCGTGCTCCCGACGCGGAAGGGGCTGCGCATCTTCCAGGCCGTGGTGCAGGACACCAGCGGATTCATCGAGGTGTCGTGGCCCGGCCAGCCGTTCCTTGACCGCTCCATCAACAAGGGCGATGTGCTTTTGCTGAGTGGCACCGTGCGTTTCTACCATGGCCGCCAGCTGATGCCGCGCGAGTGGGTCAACCTTGGCGCCGATGACAGCGGCACCGCCGAGGGGCGCGTGCTCGCGGTCTATCCGGCCACCGAGGGGCTGTCGTTCAAGATGATCCGTTCGATCATCGACAAGCACCTCGACGCACTGGTCCCGGCGGTCGACGAGTATCTCCCTGCTGATCTGCTCCACGCGACGGGACTCCCGGGCATTCAGGACGCCCTGCGCCGCGTGCACCGCCCAGCGAGCGTCGCCGAAGCGATCAGCGGGCGCAACCGTCTGGCGTATGACGAACTGCTCTGTGTGCACCTGCTCCAGCGCCGCGCGAACGCCATCGCGCGGCAGGCGCGGCGGGGTATCGCGTTCACCAACCGGCGCGAGCTGACGTCAAAGCTCAAGTCGTCCCTGCCGTGGGAACTCACCGGCGCGCAGGTGCGCGCGACGCGCGAGATCGTCGCCGACATGACCAGCCCCCAACGCATGCATCGCCTCCTGCAGGGCGACGTGGGGAGCGGCAAGACGATCGTCGCGCTCTTCGCCTGCTGCCTCGCGCTCGAGAACGGCTATCAGGCGGCAGTGATGGCGCCCACCGAACTGCTTGCCGAGCAGCACTTCCGCACGTTCAGCCGCCTGCTCGCGCCGCTCGGCGTCGAGCCGGTGCTTGTCACCGGCTCGATGACGGCCAAGGCGCGCAGGGCGGCTGCGGCGCGACTCGCCGAGGCGGGGCCGGTGCTGGCGGTCGGCACGCACGCGCTCGTGCAGGAAGGGACGATGTTCGCCAACCTGGGATTGGCGGTGATCGACGAACAGCACCGCTTCGGCGTGGAACAGCGCGCGACGCTCGGCGAGAAGGGCGGCGCCCCCGACGTGCTGTTGATGTCGGCCACGCCCATTCCGCGGTCGCTCGCGCTCACGCTGTACGGCGACCTCGACGTGAGCGTGCTCGACGAGCGCCCGCCCGGCCGCCAGCCGATCACCACGGCCCTGCGCGGCGAGAGCGCGCGCGACAAGGTCTTCGAATTCGTCGAGGGGCAGCTCGCTGCCGGGCGACAGGCGTATCTCGTCTATCCGATCATCGAGGAGTCGGACAAGATCGCGCTGAAGGCGGCGACCACCGCGTACGAAGCGCTGGCCAGCGGGCCGTTCGCGCACCGCCGCGTGGCGCTGCTGCACGGGCGGCTCTCCGGCGACGAGAAAGACGCCATCATGCGGTCCTTCCGCGATGGCGAGCTCGACCTGCTGGTGAGCACCACGGTCATCGAGGTGGGCATCGACGTCCCCAACGCCACGGTGATGGTGATCGAGCACCCCGAGCGCTTCGGACTGTCGCAGTTGCACCAACTGCGCGGGCGGGTGGGTCGAGGGGCAGAGGAATCGTTCTGCATCCTGCTCGGCGATCAAGGGGCGGAGAGCCGCGAGCGGCTGCGGCACGTCGTCGACACCGAGGACGGCTTCGAGATCGCGCGCGCCGATCTACGCTTGCGCGGCATGGGCGACCTGTTCGGCAAGCAGCAGAGCGGATTGCCGACGTTCAGGATCGCCGACCCCGTGCGCGACGAGGAGCTGAGCGAGATGGCCCGCGCGGCCGCCGAGCGCTTGCTCGCCGGTGATTCGACGCTGAGTTCGGCCGCCAACCGGGGGTTGCAGAAGACGCTCACGGGCCGGTACGGGCGGGCGCTTGAGCTCTTTCGTGTGGGCTAGCACTGGCGAAGTGCAGGGAGCAGGGAGCAGAGTGGGGTGCAGGGGAGGGGAGCAGGGTGAAGTGCAGGGTGCTGGGGAGCCCCCCTCCCCCCGGTCCCCCGCGCCCCACTCCGAACCCTGCCCCCAGCACCCCACTCTGTTCCCTGTTCCCAGCACCACTGGGCTATATTCCTACGTTTGCCCGGAACCCGTTGCTTGGCTCCGGCCCCTCCCGCAGCGAACCACCCCTGGAGACCCCTGATGCGTAGCTGGCTCGCTCACGACCTGATGGCGCGTGTGACGTCCGCCCGGCGGTTCCGTGTGCTCGCGGCTCTGGCCGCCCTTTTCGTCATTGCCCTGCCGCTTGCGGCGCAGGGGCCCGTTGAGCACAAGCCGGGCGGCGAGGCCAACCTCGTCCTCCCCGACATGACGAGCGTCACATTCATTGGCGGGCTCAACGGGTACAGCTTGCTCGCCCTCGGCCTTCTCTTCTGTGCCGCCGGCCTCCTCTTCGGCCTGATGATCTACACGCAGCTGAGGAACCTCCCGGTCCACAAGGCGATGCGCGACATCTCGGAGCTGATCTACGAGACGTGCAAGACCTACCTCGTCACGCAGGGCAAGTTCATACTGATCCTC
>VHBQ01000051.1 GCA_016871855.1 Gemmatimonadota bacterium | reverse complement strand
GCGCTCGCGCTCTGGCGGCGGCTCGTGGGCGAGTTCGCCGCGTCTCCCGAGGCGCCCGACGCCGACCTCGAGTGGGCGCGGGCGCTCGAGCGGGCGGGCGATCGCGCCGCGGCGACGGCGCGCTATGAGCACCTGATCCTCACTTGGCCGGACAGCGCGCTCGTGCCGCAGGCGCGCGCGGCGCTCGACCGACTGCGGCTGGCGCCGCGCTAGGCTACGCGCGGCGATGCACGGCAACTGACTGGCCGCAGTTTGCGCTGATTTTCGCGGATGGCGCGGATTACCTTTGAGGAGGTGCTCCAAGCGGTATCCGCGCTCATCCGCGTTCATCCGCGAAATCCGCGGCAAGGCCGTAGAACTCTCCGAGGGCCAATGCTGAAATCGCTGCGTCTAGTCACATTCTGCACCCTGCTTCTCGCCGCGCGTGCGTCGGCGCAGCAGCTGCTCGTGCCGATGGACGACGCGCAGGCCAATCATCTCAAGGCGTACGGCGTCGCGTTCCACGCGCTCACCGAGGGCGTGCGCGCCGAATGGCTCATCAACTACCGCGGCGGGGCGTTCCTGCTCCCTGATGTGCCGTTCCTGCGTCGTCGTGCCGCGATTGACGGGGTCACCTTCGAGGCCGTCTCCGACGCGGCGGTCAACGCCATGCGCACGGAGATCGCCGACGGCAACGCCGACGCGGTGCCGCTCGAGAAGGCGCCGCGCATCGCCGTCTACGCGCCGCCGAACTCGCCGCCGTGGGACGACGCCGTGACGCTCGCCCTGCGCTACGCCGGCATTCCGTACACCCGCGTCTGGGACGACGAGATCCTCGGGCAGGATCTCGCGCAGTACGACTGGATCCACCTGTTCCACGAGGATTTCACGGGGCAGCTGAACAAGCTGTACTTGAGCTACCGCGACGCGCCGTGGTTCATCGAGCAACGCGAGCGCGACCTCGCCACGGCGCGCCGGCACGGCCATGCCACGGTTCCGTCGTTGAAGAAGGCGGTGGCGGCGAAGGTTCGCGCCTTTGTGGAACGCGGCGGCTTCCTTTTTGCTATGTGCGGCGCGACCGAGACGCTCGAGATCGCACTGGCGTCGCAGGGGGTCGACATCGCGGCGCCGTACTCCGACGGCACGCCGATCGACCCGGACGCCGATACCAAGATGGACTGGGCCAACGGCATGGCGATCGGCAAGGCGCACCTTGAGATGGCCGCGGGCGTGAACGCGATGAGCGACATCGACGGACATCAGGTGAACGTCCCGGCGCGCCGGCAGCCGCTCGGCACGTTCCAGCTCTTCGCCTTCTCCGCCAAGCTCGATCCGGTGGCGACGATGCTGGTGCAGGGACATCGCAGTGTCATCCCCGATTTCTACGGCGTCACGACGTCGTTCTCTCGCCGCGTCCTCCGCCCGTCGGTCACCGTGCTGGCGTACGAGGAGGGGGCGCCGTGGGTGAAGTACGTGCACGGCGACCTGGGGAAGGGCGCCTGGACGTATCTGGGCGGCCACGATCCCGAGGATCCCCAGCACAGCATCGGCGCGCCGCCCACCGACCTCGCCCTGCATCCCAACTCGCCGGGCTACCGGCTCATCCTGAACAACGTCTTGTTCCCGGCGGCGAAGAAGAAGCCGCACAAGACGTGAGACGGGTGCAGGAAACAGGGAACAGAGGGAATTCGACTCACGGCGAGTCGCGCATCGCCCCACGCGTGGCCGGCGCGATTCGCGCGGCCATTCACATGGCGGGCGGGCGCGAGGTCTGCTTCGTGGGCACGATGGACGACGCGGGGATGCTCCAGTCGGCGCGGACGGTGGCGCGCGGTGATTCCCGCAGTGTGCTCGCGCTGCCCGGTTTCGCGCGGCGCGGCGAAGTGCTCGTGCACAATCACCCCTCGGGCGTGCTGGAGCCGTCCGACGCGGATCTCGAGGTTGCCGCGCGCCTGCACGATGACGGCGTGGGGTTTGCCATCGTGGACAACGACGCCACGCGGCTCTACGTCGTCGTTGAAGTGCCACGCACCGATCCGGAGCGGCCGCTCGATGCCGCCGATGTCGCCGACCTGCTCGACGCGCACGGACCGGTGGCCGCGCACCTCGGGCGTTTCGAGGATCGCCCCACCCAGCGCGACATGGCGGCGACCATCGCCGGCCTCTACACCAAGGGCGGCATCGGTCTGCTCGAAGCGGGCACGGGCGTCGGCAAGTCGCTGGCGTACTTGGTGCCCGCGCTGCGCTGGGCCGCGGCGAACGGCGAACGCACCGTCGTCTCGACCAACACTATCACCCTGCAGGAACAGCTGGTCGGCAAGGATCTGCCGATTCTCGCCGAGTCGCTCGATGACCAGCCGGTGCGATTCGCCCTGCTCAAGGGGTGGCACAACTACCTGTGTCTCCAGCGACTGGAGACCGCACGCGCCGAAGGTGCGTCGCTGTTCGAGGAGACCCTGGCCGACGAACTCGACGCCCTGACGGCGTGGGCGGCGACCACGCGCGACGGCTCGCTCTCCGACCTGCCGACGGCGCCGCGCGGCGAGCTGTGGGACGAAGTGGCCGCCGAGGGCGACCTGTGCACGCGGATGCGCTGTCCGTATTTCGAGCGCTGCTTCGTCTTTGCCGCGCGCCGGCGCGCCGCCGAGGCCGACGTGGTGGTGGTGAACCACCACCTGCTGATGGCCGACGTCGCCGTTCGGCGCGCGAGCGGCAACTGGAGCGAGGCCGCCGTCCTGCCGCCGTTCACGCGACTCGTCGTGGACGAGGGGCATCACCTCGAGGACGCGGCGGCCGCCCACCTCGGGCACACCGTGTCACGGCGCGGCCTGCAACGGCTCTTCGCGCGGCTCGAGCGGAAGGGGAAGGGGCTCCTCCCCGCGCTGGAGCGCAAACTCGCCCGCGCCACCGACCTGCTGAGCGTTGCGTCGCTTGACCTCGTGCGCGTTCGCCTGGTGGACGGCACTCGCGCGGCGCGCGACAAGGCGCAGGTCGTCTGCGACTTGCTCGACGCGTGGCTCGCCGCGCGCAGCGAACCGCAGGTGCGGCTCACCGACGCATTCGACGACGATCCGATCTGGCATCAGGGGCTCGGCCCCGCCCTCGACGACCTCCTGCGCGAACTGGCCCTGCTCGAGGATGGCTTGCGCACGGTCGGCAGCCGCCTCGAGACGGAGCCGTCGCGCGCCGAGGAGCTTGCGCCGCTGCTGGGCGAGATTCGCGGTGTCTCCCGCCGGCTGCAGAATGCCGGCGACGCGCTGCGCGGCGCGCTGCGGGCTGGTCGCGACGCCGATCAACTGGTGCGCTGGCTCGAACGGCGTCCCGGCGATGGGAACGTCGGCGCCGCCTCCGTGCCGCTCGACCTCGCCCCCATCCTGCGCGAGGATCTCTTCGTGCGGCTGGACACCGCGGTGGTGACCAGCGCGACGCTCGCCACCGCCGACGGATTCACCTTCATCGCCCGCCGCCTCGGGCTCGACGACGATCGCACCGAGCCGGTGACGCGCCAGTTCGCCTCGCCGTTCGACTTCCGCACGCAGGCCGTGCTTGCCGTGCCCAGCGACTTCGTCGCGCCCAACACGGACGGGCGCGCCCACTTCGGGCAGGTGCTGGCCGCCGCGCACGATCTCGTCGAGGTCGCCGACGGCGGCGTCTTTCTGCTGTTCACGAGCCATCGCGATGTCCGCGAGGCCGCCGCGACGCTGCGCGCGCTTGATGTCGAGTCGCGCTGGCCGCTGCTCGTCCACGGCGAGGCGCCCCGCGACCAGTTGCTGCGCCGCTTCCGCGAGCACGGCAACGCGGTGCTCGTTGGCACGTCGTCGTTCTGGGAGGGCGTGGACGTCCCCGGCCGCGCGCTGCACGGGCTGCTGCTCGCGCGCATTCCCTTCCGCGTGCCGTCGGAGCCGGTGACCGCCGCGCAGTGCGAGGCCATCGAGAAGACGGGCGGCGACAGCTTCATGGAGTACATGATCCCGCACGCCGCCCTGCGCCTCAAGCAGGGGTTCGGGCGCCTCGTGCGCTCCACGGCCGACCGCGGCGCGGTCGTGCTCTGCGATCCGCGCGTCCTGCGGAAAGGCTATGGCGCGCACCTCCTCGAGGGACTCCCCCCCGCCCGGCGCGCCGTGGCGCCGTGGGCATCGCTGCGCGAGACCCTGCGCGACTTCTACGCCAACGGGCGCGCGGCGCACGGCGAACACGAGCCGTAACTGCACCTTTCCCCGTCGCGCGGGGTACATTTCGGCACATGACCAGACCCGGCAAGATCGTCTGCGTGGGGCGGAACTACCGCGAGCACGCCAAGGAGCTTGGCAACGACGTGCCGTCGGCCCCGCTGCTCTTCCTCAAGCCCCCGTCGGCGGTGATCGCCGTCGGTGACGCGATCGTGATGCCAAAGGCGTCGCAGCGCGTGGATTTCGAGGGGGAGATCGGCATCGTGATCGGCGCGCGCCTGCGCAAGGCGACGCGTGAACAGTGCGTGGCCGGCATTCGCGGGCTCGTGGCGCTCAACGACGTCACGGCGCGCGACCTGCAGAAGAGCGACGGCCAGTGGACCCGCGCCAAGGGGTTCGACACGTTCTGCCCCATCGGTCCGATCTGGGAGGGCGTCCCGCCGCTCGATGACATCACCGTCGTCACGCGTGTGAACGGCGTGGAGAAGCAGCGGGGGAACTCGTCGGAGATGGCCTTCTCGATTCCCGAACTGCTCTCCTACATCTCGCACGTGATGACGCTCGAGCCGGGCGATGTGGTCGCCACGGGGACGCCGTCGGGCATCGCGCCGCTCGCGGCGGGCGATGTGGTGGAGGTCGAGCTGGTCGGCTACAGCACGGTCCGCAACCCGGTGGAAGCCGAGGCGTGATTCCTCGGCAGCCGCGCAGCACGCCGGCCGTCGCCGTCTCGATCATCCTGCACGTGGTGGTCGGGGTGGTGCTGGTGCGCGTGCTGACGGTGCCGAGCGTGCTGATCGAACTGTTCAGCGAACGCGGTCAGCCGGTGGTGGTGGAGCGCATCGGATTCATCGCCTTGCCGCGCGCCCCACAGGGGGGAGCGCCGCGCGCGGCGCGCGCGGGGGGCGACGACCGCCCCGATCGCGGACGGCCTGCGGAGACGCCCACGCTTGTCGCACCGACTGCGGTTCCGTCGGCCGTTCCCGCTGCCCCGGCCGCGCCGGTGGCCGCCCCGGAGGGCGGCACGGGCGAACGCATCGGCGAGGGCGGGCCCACGCGCGGCATCCGCCCCAGCTACACGGACCCCCGCCTGTGGATTCCGTCTGGACCGGTGGTCGCCGCGCCAATGCGCGTGCCGCAGACGCGCGCCGATTCGCTGCACGACTTGCTCGCGGAGAAGATCCGCGTGCTGAACGACTCGCTAGCGGCGTTGCCTCCCGCGCGTGCCCCGGGGGACTGGACGTGGACGGACAGCAAGGGGCGGAAGTACGGCGTGGATCAGCAGTTCATTCGCCTAGGCAAGTTCTCCATTCCCACCGCGGTGCTCGCGCTGCTGCCGCTCAATGTGCAGGCCAACCCGATCCAACTCGAGCGCCAGCGCACGATGAACGAGATGACCCGCCAGATTCAGGAGCAGGCGGCGCGCGCGGCGCGCGACGATGACTTCAGGGCGGCGGTAAAGGCCCTGCGCGAGCGCAAGGATCGTGAGCGCCGCGAGGCGGCGGAGAAGGCAAAGGGCGAGGCGCCGCCAGCGCCGGTGAAGCCCTAGGCCTGAACGACGGTCTCCGTCGCGTCCACGGAGGGCGACGGCGGCCGGATGACCCCAGCCAGCACCCCGAGCACGGCGTAGTCGTCGTGGGGGCCGAGTTCCGTGGGGGCGGACCCATTCCCCGTGTGGAGCAGCACGGCCTGTCCCCGGCGCACCATGGTTCGCACTTTCGCCGCGGCGCCAACTCGCACCACTACCGGTTCGCCTTCGCGCGAACGCGCCACGGGATGCACCAGCGCCAAGTCGCCGGCGCGGGTCCCAAGCGCGTGCGCGTCGTCGGACTCCACGCGCACCAGGAAACACTCCGCGCTCGGCACGAGGGAACGGTCGAGAGAGAGGAACCCGTCCGCCTCGGGCGCGCGCTGTCCGGCAGCCAGACGAACTGTCGGCACCGGAATGACCCCCGATGGGCCGGTGTGGCCCAACAGCTTCACGCCACGCGAGCGCCCGGGCTGCCGCTCGATGTACCCCTTGGTCTCGAGGGACGCGAGAAGGTCGGTGACGCTCTTCGTGGAGGCAATGCGACAGTGCCGGCCGATGTCGCGCACGCTCGGCTGAAACGTATGCTCGGCCAGGTGGTCGAGCAGATACTGATAGACGTGCTCTTCGACGGGTGTAAGCGGCGCGCGCATGTCGTTAGGACAGGCCAGTCCGGCGATCGATGTCGTTGAGTGCGGCCGTCAGCCGCGCAAGCGCGGCCTCCCGGCCCAGTACACCCAATACGTCAATCATCCCCGGACTGTTGGCCTCGCCCGTCAGCGCCACCCGCATCGGGCCGAAGAGCTTGCCGGCGGCGATCCCGCGCGCCTCGGCGAGCCCCTTGAGTGCCGCCTCGATGGCGGCGGGCTCCCACGCGCCTGTCGCCAGCGTATCGTGGGCGGCGGCGAGCAGCGCGCGCGCCTCGGCGGCGTCCTTCCACGCCTTGGCCGCGGCGTGCTCGTCATATGTCACCGTCTCCACCAGGTACGGGCGCGCCTGCCGCACGATGTCATCGACGGTGCGCGAGCGTACGCGCAGGAGTTCCAGCAGCGCGTGGTACCAGGCCTGCCGTGCGGCCAGGTCCTCCTCCGTCGCGAGTCCGGCCGCCGCCATTTTGCGGGCGACGAGCGGACCGAGCTCGGCCAGCGGCATGCGCACCAGGTGCTGGCCGTTCATCCACTCCAGCTTCTTCGTGTCGAAGATCGACGCCTTCTTGAGCAGCCCGTCCGCGCTGAACGCGGCGATGAGCTCCTCGATGCCCATCACCTCGTTGAACTCGCCGCCCGGTGACCAGCCGAGGAGGGCGAGGAAGTTCACCATCGCCTGCGGCAGGATGCCCTCGTGCTGCCAGTCGGCCACCGCGGTGGCGCCGTGGCGCTTGGAGAGCTTCTTGCCGTCGGTGCCGTGGATCATCGGCAGGTGCGCGAACTGCGGGAGCGCGGCGCCCAGCGCCTCGTACAGCATGATCTGCTTGGGCGTGTTGGAGATGTGGTCGTCGCCGCGCATCACGAGCGTGATGCCCATCGCGATATCGTCGCTCGTCACCGCCATGTTGTAGATCGGCGTGCCGTCGGAGCGGAGGATGATGAAGTCCTCGATGTCCTTGTTGGGGAAAGAAATCGCGCCGTGCACGAGATCGTTCCACTCCGTACTCCGTCCCTCCGGCACACGGAACCGGATCACATTCGGCTCGCCGGCTGCGACGCGACGCGCTACCTCGGCGCGGTCAAGCTGATCGCAGCGCCGGTCGTACTTGAACGCCCCTTCGGTCGCCTCGGCCTGCTTGCGGCGGGCGTCGAGTTCGAAGGCGGTGCAGAAGCAGCGATAGGCGTGATCGTTGGCGACCAGCCGCTCGGCGTCAGCGCGATGCCGGGCGACGTTCGCGCCCTGGTACACCACGTCCTCGTCCCAGTCGAGGCCCAGCCAGTGCAGCCCCTCGAAGATCGCCCGCGTGGACTCCTCGGTGCTGCGCGCCTTGTCGGTGTCTTCGACGCGGAGCAGGAACTGCCCGCCGTGCCGGCGCGCATAGAGCCAGTTGAAGAGCGCCGTGCGCGCGCCGCCGACGTGGAGGTAGCCGGTGGGGGAGGGGGCGAAGCGGAGGCGTGGTGGGGACACTGACGGTGGACGGTGGACGGTGGACGGTGGAAAAACTTGGACGGTGGACAGTGGACGGTGGACGGTGGAAGAGCATCAACCGTCGGCCGTCAACCGTCCACCGTCACTCTCCGTCCACTCAGATCCCAGCACCACACGCGGTTCCCCCGGGGGCTTCCCCAGCAGGCCCGCTCAGCGGAGACGGAGGGATTCGAACCCTCGATACAGGTTTAAGCCCGTATAACGGTTTAGCAAACCGTCGCCTTCAGCCTCTCGGCCACGTCTCCAGCGCGCGGAGCGCGCAGAATAAGAAAGATGAGCCGGTGGGCGGGGACTGTAAAGTGCGCGTGGAGTCAGGCGCTCCCGTTACGGGTTCACGCGCACAGCCGGCGCCGGCTTGCTCCGGTCCTCGTACGGACGTAGCCACCAGTCGAAGAACGCCCACTTGCGGTTCCATGAGTCGATCTGCTCCGGCGTGTCCACGCGCTCGAGCGTCACGGGATCGACGCGCCGGTTGAACGAGTGCCCCACCGAGCCACCCCAACCGGGCGGATCGACGTAGATCTTGGTCTCGGACAGCTCGGGCTTCAGGGCACGCAGCTTCCAGACGATCTGCTGGTCCTCGACGTAGTTGACGTCAAGGTCGTTCGTCGAGACGTGGACGAGCAGTGGGATGTTCAGGTTCTCGATGTGGTACAGCGGCGAGCGCTTCAAGTACTCGTCGACCTTCTCAAATGGAAGGCCGCGCAACGACTCCTGCGTGGCGAAGCTGCGCTGGTACGAAGGTCCCTTGAGGGAGAGACGGAAGAGCAGATTTGTGACCGGCACGATGCCGGCCGCGGCCTTCAGCGGCGTCCCCGTCTTGGTGGCGTTCAGGATGGTGATGTAGCCGCCGTGGCTCCATCCCATCATCCCGATGCGGTCCATGTCGACGTAGCCGAGCGTGCGCAGGAAGTCGAGCGCGGAGAGCACGTCGTCCACTTCCTTGCCGCCGTAGTCGATGGCCCGGTGAAAGGCCTCGCCGTAGCCGGTGCTCCCGCGGTAATCCGGGGCGATGATGACGTAGCCGCGCTCGACGGCTTCCTTGACGAAGGGGAGCATCGTCGTGCCCCAGTCGCCGTGAACGCCACCATGTACCCAGACCATCGCGGCGTGCCCCTTGGCTCCGCGCTTGTTGGTGGGCGCGAAGAGGTACGCGGGAATCTCCATCCCGTCGGCCGAGCTCTTGTAGCGAACCTTGCGGAACTCCGCGACGCCGGCGAACCGCGCCGCGTAAATGCTGTCGGTGCGCGCCTTCGCCTGCATGTCGCGCTCGTAGTTGGCGCGCGGATGGTCCGCCGGATCGTTGCTCACGTAGAGCTGGCGGGCGCGCACCGAGTCCATCGGGCCGACGTGGCCGCGCGCGAAGCCACCGGCCTGCCCGGCGGCGCCGCCCCCCGTCGCGCGTCCCCCCGCCTGCGCCGCCGGCTCTGGAGTCGGCGCCGGGGCGGATTGGGGACGCGGATTCAAGAAGGAGCAACCGGCCGTGAAGACGATTGAAGCGGCCAGGAACGAGCGCGCAGCGCGCGTCAGTCGAAGCATGGAGTTCCCCGGATGATGGAGAGGGGGCGGTGACTGAACAACGGACGATGGGGGGCGGGTGTTGAGAGAAACACTGAGAAACACGGAATGGCACAGAGGGGCACGGAGTGCCACGGAATGAATCCGTGGTGCTCCGTGCTTGTCTGTGCCACTCCGTGTTTCTCTGCCGTACGGGCAGGGAGGGATTCGAACCCCCGGTTCCCTTGCAGGAACGCCGGTTTTCAAGACCGGTGCATTAAACCACTCTGCCACCTGCCCAACGGGCCGCCGCCACGACCGCGACCGGCCTTCAAGATCGCCCGGCGTCTTTCGGAGCGCTACGGTGCGCGGGAACAAGGACGTGTACCCAGCGGTTGTCGCGTCAAACTCGCGGTACTCACTGAGGTGCGTGTTGCGCTCGATGGCCTGCGGGCGCTTGGTGGCGACGGGTTGGTGCGGCAGATGGTTACGGTCTTCGTGGAGCACTCGGCCGGCCGTCTCGGCGCCCTGGACGCGGCGCTCGCCGCCTCTGACTTCGTCGCGGCCGCCGAGGCAGCCCACACGCTCAAAGGCAGCTCGCGACAGCTGGGATTGACTGTCCTCGCCGACGCCTGCCTCGCCGTGGAGCAGGCCAGCAAGAAGGGCGACGCCGCGGGGGCCAAAACGCACCTGGCCGCCGTGCACGCATCGTACACGGCGGCCAAGGAAATCCTGAGCGCGGCTACGGCCTGACCGGCACCGTCGTCTTGCGCGTCGAGTCGCCCGAGACGATCGGGGGTGGCGGCGCTGGCTCCGCTCCGGCAAAGAGGTCGGCGAGGCCGGTCGCCCGCGCGACCTTCATCGCCTCGGCGAACGCCTTCTCCGATGCCGCGCGGTCGCCCTGAATGCTGAGCGCCTCGGCGAGCACGTAGTTCGTCGAGACGTACAGGTACGGAATCCCCACCGACGCGCGATCCACCCACTTGTTCTTGCGGGCGATGCTCTCGGGGGCGCGGAACTCGGCGGCGATCGCCTTCATCCGGTTGATATCCACCCACCCTTCGCCCTGCAGCTGAACGACGTCCTTGCTGCCGACGATGGTGTCGGTGAGCAGCTTGCGGGTCAGTCCCTGCGTGAGGACGTAGTTGCCGAGGCCGAGCTCGAACGGATAGCCGCCCGACGTGCGGCTGAAGAACATCGACCGCTTGCCATCCTGGATCATCTTCAGCACGAAGATGTCGGCCCGCGCGAGGAACCGCGGCTGGATGATGGCCCGGATGTTCCCGGCGACGAAGAGCTGTGGCTGGGTGAGCTCCTGGCCGAGCGGCACACCGTCCGCCTCGGCCAGCGTCATGTTGAACGGCGGCCCTGACGGCTTGGTCCACGCCTTGCCGCGGTACGCCTTGGGGCCCGCCAACGAATCGTAGTCAAAGACGGGGCGGCGCAGCAGTTGCCGCGTATACCAGTCGGTGTTCAGCAGAGACGTGTTCGCGACGAGCACGTCCTTGCGCACGCCGAGCACCTCCTGCGCGTACCAGAGCGGGAAGGTGTCGTTGTCGCCGACGGTCACGAGCACGCCATACGGTTCGACGCCGTTCAGGAGGTCAATGGCGAAGTCGCCGGTGTCGGTCTCCCCGCGACGCGACGCTGCCTCCCAGTTGCCGAAGAGCGGGACGAACGCGAGGAGCAGGACCGGAGAAGTGAGCGTCCACCCGCGGGTGGTGGGAAGCTCCAGGGTCTCCGTGCCCACTTGCACCTTCTTGCTGCCGACGATCGCGGCGAGCGACTCCCACACGAAGGTGAGGCCAAGCGCGGCCCAGACGGCCCACGCCGAGAAACTCCACAGGTAGAAGTAGTCGCGGTCGCGCACTTCGCGGGGGACGCTCTCCCCAAGTTCGGGCGCCTGCGAATACCCGTACTTGAAGTTCATGTAGTAAATGAGGAGCAGCGTCAGCGTGAACATCAGCGGCCCGAAGAACGCGAAACTTCGAGGGTCGCGTCGGTAGTGGACCCAGCCGCCGAGGATGCCAAGCACGAGGAAGATGGCGGCCAGCGATCCCTGCAGGCCCGGCCGCACGCCGTCAAAGTCGCGGATCCACTGCCAGCGGAAATACAGCCACCACATCCCGATCTGCGCCCCGAACGGCGCCTGCCGCTCGGAAAGCTCGGGCTTGCCGTACTGGCCGCGGTTGAAGTTGTACATGAAGGCGTCGTACGTCCCCTTGGAGAACGTGCACGACAGCTTCAGGCCGTCGCGGCACGCGGTGGGGTCGCCTTCGTTGATGGGCGGGTTGTGCGCGGCGCGAATGGGCTGTGTGGCGAACGGCGTGCCGCCGAGGACGAGCGCGCCGGCGCAGGCCAGCAGCAGGCGCCAGCGCAGCAGCGTGCGCGGGCGGCGAATGAGCACCGAGAGCCCAACCGCTGGCGCGGCCATCAGGCCGGCCATGTGGTTGGCGTACCCGAGGCCGCAGATGTACGCAATGAGGACGAGCAGGCGGTCCGCCGCCGGTCCGTCCGGGTCGTCGCACCAGCGCACCGTGAGCCAGGCGGTGATGGCCATGCCAGCGAGCGAGATGGTGTAGACCTTCTCGTTGACGACCGACTGCGACCAGACCGTGAACGCGGTCGCGCCGATCAGCACGGCGAGCGCGCCGCCGGCGATGCGCTGCCAGCGCTGCTCGAACCAGCCGACGAGGACGCGCTCGGTGATCAGGAACCACATCGCCGCGGCCACGGAACTCGAGATGGCGGCGAGGAGGTTGACGCGCATCGCCACGGTCGGCGCGATGGGCAGGATGGAGGCGACCCGGCCGATGAGGACGAAGAACGGGTTCCCGGGCGGGTGCGGGATGCCGAGGGTGTACGCCGCCGCGATGTACTCGCTCGTATCCCACATCGCCGTCTCGGGGGAGAGGGTGATGAGGTAGAGCAGGAACACCATCACGCCGGCGATGGCGGCGGCCAGGTACGACGGGCGGGTGTCGAGAGTCGGGCTCAGGGCGGAAGACGCCATCGGAGTCAGATCAGGGGGAGGAGACGGGGTAACCCTTCAATATACGGTGCAGGGAGCAGGGAGCAGAGTGGGGTGCAGGGGGAAGGGTGCAGAGTGGGGTGCAGGGGGAAGGGAACAGAGTGGGGTGCAGGGGAAGGGAACAGAGTGGGGTGCAGGGGGAAGGGGGCAGAGTGGGGTGCGGGGGAAGGGTGCGGAGTGGGGTGCGGGGGAAGGGTGCGGAGTGGGGTGCGGAGAAACCGCCCCTTCCTCTACCCCTGCACTCCACTCTGTTCCCCGTATCCTGCACCCCACTCTGCTCCCTGCTCCCTGTACCTGGGGTTAGTGTCTAAACAACCGCTGTCCGGTGAACACCATCGTAATCCCATGCTCATCCGCCGCCGCGATCACTTCGTTGTCGCGCACGGAGCCGCCGGGCTGGACGATGGCGCGGACGCCGGCGGTGGCGGCGTGGTCAATGCTGTCGCGGAACGGGAAGAACGCGTCGGACCCAAGCGCCGCCCCGGCCGTCGAGTGCCCGGCGCCGTTGGCCTTGTGCGCGGCGAGGAAGGCCGCGTCCACGCGTGACATCTGGCCGGCGCCGATGCCGATCGTCGCTCCATCGCGCGCGAGCACGATGGCGTTGGACTTGACGCTCGCCACCGCGCGCCACGCGAAGAGCAGGTCGCGGTGCTCCTCCGGCGTCGGCGCGCGCTTGGTCACCACCTTCCACGCCCGGTCGTCGAGGACGGCGGGCGCCTTCTCCTGCACCAGCACTCCGCCGCGCACGCGCTTGACGTCGAGGGCGCCCACGCGCTCCGTCGCGCGCCCCTCGAGGACGCGCAAGTTCTTCTTCGCGCCGAGGATGTCCACGGCCTCGGGAGAGAACGACGGCGCGACGATGCACTCTACGAAGAGCGACGAGATGGCCTGCGCGGCCGCCGCGTCGACGGGGACGGTGAAGGCGATCACCGAGCCGAAGGCGGATACCGGGTCGCACGCCAGCGCCTTCTGGTACGCCTCGAGCGCCGTGGCGCCGGTCGCCAGGCCGCAGGGCGTCGTGTGCTTCACGATCGCGCACGCGGTCTCGCCGGCGAACGGATCGACGGCGAGCATCGCTCCCTCGAGGTCGAGGAAATTGTTGAACGAGAGTTCCTTGCCCCCCTTTTGCACGAGCGCGGCCAACCCGGTCCCCGGCGCGTCCACGTAGAACGCGGCCAGCTGGTGCGGGTTCTCGCCGTAGCGCAGCGATTGCTTGCGCTCGAAGGCGAGCGCCATCCGCGGCGGGAAACGGTCTCCGGCCTGCTGCGCGAACCAGGCGGCAATGGCGCTGTCGTACGCGGCGGTGTGGGCGTACACCTTGCCGGCGAGTTCGCGGCGCAGAGCGAGCTGGTCGACGCCAGCGGATAGGGCGTCGAGCACACGGCTGTAGTCCCCGGGATCCACCACGACCGTGACGGCGGCGAAGTTCTTCGCCGCCGAGCGAAGCATCGACGGGCCGCCGATGTCGATCTGCTCGATCACGTCCTCCGGTGCGACGTTGGGCTTCGCCGCCGTCTCGCGGAACGGATAGAGGTTCACGACGACAACGTCGATGGGGGCGATGCCGTGCTCCGCGATGACGGCCATGTGCTCGGGCAGGTCGCGCCGGGCGAGCAGGCCGCCGTGCACGACGGGGTGCAGCGTCTTCACGCGGCCGTCGAGCATCTCGGGAAAGCCGGTCACCTCGCTGATGTCGCGCACAGCGAGGCCGGCATCACGGAGGGCCTTGGCGGTGCCGCCGGTGGAGACGAGCCCGAAGTCGCGGGCGACGAGGCCGCGGGCGAAATCGACGACGCCGGATTTGTCTGAAACGCTCAGAAGCGCGAGTGGCATTGGAGGAATTGGGAAATGGACCGAGGATTGCGATTGAGGACTTCGATCAAGGACCGCGATAGGCGATCGACTACTTCAGGACCGCGATTGGCTCCTACGGGTCGGGCACGAACGGATGGCGCGGGCCCTCCACGCCGAAGCGCGGAAAGTCATAGGGCACGGCGCCCTGAACTTTGCCGTCCTCGCCGAGTCGCACTGCTCCGCGCGCGACGGCTTCCACGCACCACGGGTAGAGTCGGTGCTCCACGCGCAGCACGCGTTGGGCGAGCGTATCGGCGGTGTCGTCCTGGCGCACGGGCACGGGCCACTGCGCGATGATCGCGCCGCGGTCGAACTGCTCGTTCACGAAGTGGACGGTGGCTCCAGAGAGGCGCGCGCCGGCGGCCAGCACGGCGTCGTGTACGTGGTGCCCGTACATCCCGTGCCCGCCAAAGGCGGGAAGGAGCGCGGGGTGAATGTTGAGGATGCTCCCCGCCCAGCGCCGTACCACGCCCGCGGGAATGAGACGCAGGTATCCGGCGAGGGCCACGAGGTGGGCCTCATGCTCAACCAGCGTCTGCTCCAGCGCATCGGCCGGCGCCGTGCGAGGCAGGTGCACGGCGGGGATGCCGCGCGCGCGCGCCCGCTCGAGCGCAAATGCGCCGGCACGGTCGCTGACGACCAGCGCCACCCGGGCCGGGGCGTCGGCGCCGAGCGTCGCGAGATGATCGAGGATCGCCTGCAGGTTGCTGCCGCCACCCGACGCGAGGACCGCGAGGTTTCGCATCTCAGCTCTCCGGATGTTGCGGGATGCCCAGCACGAGCGCCGCGGCATCCACGAGTGTGGCCGTGACCTCGAATCCGGACGACGTTGCCGCTGCCACGTCCTCGGCCGGCGTGCTGGCGGAGGGGACCAGAATGCCGCGGCCGCCATAGCGCTTGGCCGGGAGCAGATCCCGCAGCCGGTCGCCGATGAACACCGACGCGGGCGCGTCGATCTGGTGCTCCACGATCGCCTGTTCGTACATACCGATGCCGGGCTTGCGGCACTCGCATACCCCAGTGATCTCCGGGTAGTGCGGACAGTGATAGTGGTCGTCCACGAATGCGCCGCGCTCTTCCAGCAGGTCGTCGAGCCGCGCCCGCTGCGCCCGATAGTCGTCGTCGGTAAGAAGCCCGCGGGCGATCCCCGACTGGTTCGAGACGATGATCACGGGCATCAGCGCGTAGTTGAACGCGCGCACGGCGTTCGCCACGTCGGGGAGCAACTCAAGGTTGGCGGGATCGCGCAGGTAGTGCTTGTCCACCACGAGCGTGCCGTCACGGTCGAGGAACGCCGCTGGACGGCGGAGGGCGCGGCTCGTGCGTCGCTGGGCCGGCGTCTCGGGCAGGCCTTCCGAGTGGTCCGCGCGCTCGGGGCCGGTCACGCGACCGCCTCCCGCACCGCATCCACCACGCGCGCGTCGTCGGCCGCGGTGATCGCGCGCAGGTCGAGCCAGAGCGCGCCGTCCGCGACGCGGCCGACCACGGGCGTGGCGCCAAGCCGCAGTCGGCGCTCCAAGGTGACGGCATCGCCGTCCAGCACCACGGCGTGCGACGGGATGCGCGCCGTGGGGAAGGCCCCGCCGCCGACCGTCGCTTCGCACGCGGCCGCGCGCGCGGCGATCCCCGCCGACGACAGGCTGCCCACCATCGCCTCGGCGCGTCGGCGCACCTGCGCCTCGGGCGTTGTGAGCATGGCGAGTGCCGGGATCTCGCACACGGCGCGCGCGGGCTCCCGATACAGCGTGAGCGTGGCGTGCAGTGCGGCCAGCGTGAGCTTGTCCACGCGCAGGGCGCGGGCCAGCGGATTGCGGCGCAGCGCCTCCACGTGCGCTGCGCGCCCGAGGATGATCCCAGCCTGCGGCCCGCCGAGCAGCTTGTCGCCGGACATCATCACGAGCCCGGCCCCCGACGCCACCGCGTCGCGGGCAGTCAGCTCGCCGCGCAGCCCCCACGGGGCGAGGTCGAGCATCAACCCGCTGCCGAAGTCGTAAAGCAGGGGCACACCGGCTTCTTCCGCGAGGACGGCCAGATCGCGCGGTCGCACCGCCGCCACAAAGCCGTCCAGCGCGAAGTTGCTGCGGTGCACCGTGACGAGCGCGCCCGTGCGCGGGCCGCACGCGCGGCGATAGTCCTCGGCGTGCGTGCGATTCGTCGTCCCGACCTCGACGAGTCGCGCGCCGCTCTTCGCCATGATGTCGGGGACGCGGAACGAGCCGCCGATTTCGACGAGCTCGCCGCGTGAGACGATGGCCTCGCGCCCATCGGCCACCGTGTTGAGCGCGAGCACAAGCGCGGCGGCGCAGTTGTTCACCACCAGCGCGTCCTCCGCGCCGGTGAGTTCGCGCAGCAACGACGCGCAGTGCACGTGGCGCGATCCGCGTGCGCCGGCGGCGAGGTCGTATTCGAGCGACGAGAAGCCGCGCGCCGCCTCCGCGATTGCGTCGAGCGCCGCCGCGGCCAGCGGCGCGCGGCCGAGGTTGGTGTGCAGCACCACGCCCGTGGCGTTGAGCACCGGCTGGAGCGTGGGGCGCTCATGGCGCTCGACGTGCGCGACCACCGCCGCCGCCCACGCGGCGTCGCCGTGCGGGGCACCCCCGGGCTCGTCGCGCGCCGCGGCGATGGCGGCGCGCGCCGCTCCGGCGACGACGGCGTGCGGCACGCGATCACCAAGGGCGCGCACCTCGTCGAGCTCGAGGAGTGCGTGCACCGAGGGGAGGGCGCGTCGCGGATCGGTCATGGCGGCGGCGGTTTGGTGGGCGGGTTGGCCGCGGGTTTCTTCGCCGCCGAGTCGGCCGGCGGCCTGGCGGCCGATGGCTTGGCGGCGGCCGACTTGGCCTCGTCGTCGGGCTTCTTCTCTGCTGGCTTCGCGCGCGTGAACGGGCGCTCGCTCGTGCGGCGGATTCCCGACGCGCTCATCGCGTCGCGCACCGAAACGCGGTAGTTCCCGGGGGCGAGCGGCGCCTCGAGCACGGCGACGAAATCGGCGGTGATGATCGCCCGCGCGGGCACCGGCGGCGGTCGCTTGGGCACCGTGTCGCGCGCGGCCCGCCGGGCCTCCACGCGGGCTCGCTCGATCGAATCGCGCTCAGCGATGATGCGCAGCGAATCGGCGCGGGCGCGCCTCGTGCGTCCGGCCGCGCTGGTGTCGGCGCGCTGCGCGGAGTCGCGTGCCACCTGCTCGCGCGCCTTGGTGAGCGAATCGTACGTCGCCACGCGCAGCACCGCCCGCACGCGCACCTCGCTGGAGTCGGCGGCCTTGACCGTCACTTGGGACGCCAGGAGCAGCGGGGACAGCGCGAGTGGACGGTCGAAGCCGAGCCGAAGCGTGAGCGAGTCGCGCACGTCGGCACCCACCACGCGCGGGCCGATGGTGTCGTGCACGAAGCCGTAGAGGTCGGTGCGCAGCGAGTCGCGCACGTTCACCGTGATCGAGTCCCACAGTTCGCGGGCATCCAGCCGGCCGTTGGCGTTGGCGTCGAGGATGGCCCGCAGGGTGTACGAGCCCTCGGGGAGCAGTGGAATCGCGAACCAGCCAGCGCTGTCGGAGCGGGCGATCCAGCGAAACGTCGTGTCTGCCCCAACGCGGGCGTCTACGAGCGCGCCGCCCGCGGGCTTCAGCGTCGTCCAGTCGAAGACCGCGCCGCGGATCACGCCCGCCGGGATGCTCCCGCCGGTGGAGAAAACGAAGGTGCGCTCGCGTACGATCGCGTTCCCGCTCAGGTCGGCGATGCCGGGCATCAGCGTCACCGAGTAGGCGGTGTTCGCACGGAATCCCTCACGCGGCCGCACGGTGATCGCGCTGCGATGCCACTGCACGCGGGCCTTGCCGTCGCTCGGGGAGAGCACGACCACCGCGCCGAGGTCCGGCCCGCTGCGCGGCCGCTCGCTGACCACCTCGTTGAAGCGCACGGTGACGCTGCGCTCCTTCACGTTCCGCGCGCCGGAGTCTGGCGTGACCTTCAGGATGACGGGAGCGTTGCGATCCTCCGGGCCGCCCGGCGGCGCGCCCGGGGAGGCGCAGGCCATGCCCACGACGATGGCCGCGCCCAGCGCCGCGCCGCGCGCCGCGGCT
>VHBQ01000050.1 GCA_016871855.1 Gemmatimonadota bacterium | reverse complement strand
GCCTGCGCGCCGAAGCGGTCAGGGAGCGAATCGCAGCGCAGCACCGGGGCCGCCGGACGCCCCGGGGCGCCGCTCGTGGACGGCGGGGCAAGAAAGACCGCCACCTTGCCGCGCACGAGTGCGGCGTCGAACGTGGTCGTGTCGCCATAGCGGCCGGCAAAGACCGTCGCGACGTTCGTGAGCGCCACGCGGCCATTGATCCCGGTCATCGCATTCGGCGCGGATGGGATCCACTCGCGGCCGCGGGCCAGCACCTCACCGCTGATCGCGAGCGTGGATGCCGTGCTGTCATAGCCCAGCGGCCCAAACGGCAGCACCTGGAAGTAGGTGCCGTCATCGCCCGCGGGCTTCAGCCCCAGCCGCTTGAACTCGCGCGCGATGTACTCGGTCGTCCTGTAATTCCCCGCCTCGCCGATGCGGCGACCGCGCATGGAGTCGTCGGCAATGCCGTAGAGCCGCGTGCGCAGGTCGTTGGCGGTGATGGCGCGCTCGGTCGCGCGCGGCGCCCAGGTGGCCGGGCCTTCATCTGGCCAGACGATCTTCGAGGCGGACTTCGATTGCGCCGCGCCGGCGGCGGCGGTGAACGCGAGCAGACCGGCAGCGAGGAGCAGGCGTCGCATGGCGAGGTCGTGAGAGAGAAGGTGGCGCGGGTGGTCGGGGGCCACACCCGGGGTCTGGGTGTCTACGCGGCCCGCCGCTGGCGCGTTCAGCGACATGCAATCCTATCGCCCCCCGACTTGTGGGGCTACCCGATCTCCGCATAGACTGCGCGAGACTCCTCCGGATCCCATCATGCGCCGACTGCTCAGTTTGCTCCTGCTCGCCACGCTGGCCGCGTGCTCGCCCGCCGGGCGCCGCGCGCTCGCTCCCGCCGCGTCAGATCCCCGCACCGCACTGCTCATCACGCCGGCCGACCTCGCGCGCCGCCTGAGCGACTCCTCGCTGACCCTGCTCCACGTGGGCACCCCCGCCGACTACGCCGCCGCGCACCTCCCGGGCGCGCGGCTGACGAGCGTGATGAACGTCAACGTCGCGGACACGGCTCGGCGCCTCTCGGTCGAGATGCCCAGCCCCGACACCCTGCGCTCTCGCCTCGCCGCACTGGGGATCTCGGACGGCTCGCGCGTGGTCGTGTACTTCGGCGAGGACATGGTCTTCCCGACGACGCGCATCCTGTTCACGCTGTTCTATGCGGGGCTTGGCGATCGCGCGGTGATGCTCGACGGCGGCCTGCCCGCCTGGGAAGCGGAAGGACGTCCGACCACGGCCGCGTTTGCGGCCGCGCGAACCGGCTCCCTCTCGGCGCTTCGCCTCAGGGACTTCGTGGTGGACGCCGACGCGGTTCGCCGGGCCATCGGCAAGCGCGGCGTGTCCATCGTGGACGCGCGCGACGCCGAGTTCTACACCGGCGCCCGCCGTGGCGGGACGGCGCAGGCGCCGCACCGCGCCGGCCACATCCCGAGCGCGAAGAGTGTGCCGTGGATGCGCCTGTACGATGAGCAGCTGCGGCTGAAGCCGCGCGCCGAGCTCGCCCGCCTCTTCGCCGACGCGGGGATCGGCGCCAACGACCTCATCATCGGCTACTGCCACACCGGCCAGCAGGCGACGGCAATGCTCCTCGCCGCACGTACGCTCGGGCACCGTGTGCTGCTGTACGATGGGTCGTATCAGGAGTGGTCAGCGCGGGCGGAGATGCCGGTGGAGACGCAAACGCCTCGCTGAGTTGATTGAGGACTTGGACTTCGGATTTCGATGAAGGACAACGATTGAGGACCGCGACTGGCGATGAAGCAATCGCCGATCGCGGTCCTCAGTCGTAATCCGTATTCGCAATCCTCGGTCCAAATCCCAAATCGTCACTTCATGCGTGCCATCTCCAATCGTGCTCCCTTCTCGTCCTGCACCCCCATGTACACGACGCCAGGCCCGAAGCCTGAGATCACCCGCCCGAAGGGGACCTTCACGCGGTCAATCAGCTCGCCCTTGTCGTTGATGACGTCGTAGACCGGGCCGGCATCGCTGGGCTGCGTCGTGCGCACCCAGAGGTTTCCGTCAAGGTCCGCGCGCAACGCGCCCTGGCGGAAGGCCGGGCGATAGTCGGGAAGTTCCTTCGCGCTCACGACGTTCACGGTTGGCGCGCTGATCTGCTGCACGCCCTGCTGCGGGCGCCCGCCGCCACCGCCGGCCGCCTCGAAGCGCATCTCGACGCGCATCGGCTGGCCGCCCGCCGCTCCGGCCATCGCCGCGCCGGCATTGTTGACGCCCGCCTGCATGGCACGGTTCATGTTCTCGCGCTGCTTCTCCAGCTCCACCTTCATTGAGTCGATGAACTTCTCCTTCGCGTCGTCGTCGAGCCGCTCCCAGTTGTACGGAATTTTCGGCGTGGAGGTCCACGTGCCGTCAACGCCCAGCCAGTCCACGTGGTAGTCCTTGCCGCGCACCACGGCGATGCGGCCGTCGGGGAGCAGCGCCCAATCATCGACGGTCGGCATCGGGTTCGTCTGCATCGTGATGCGCATGGCGCCACGGTCGTCCTGCGTCATGCTGACGTTGGTGCTCGGAATCTTGAAGAACGCGGCCGTGTCGAGGGCGCGCGTCTGCAGGTTCACGCGATACACCGGCGCCGTGTCCGCCATCTGTGGCGCGCGGAACGGCTGCCCCGGCTGCGGCGGTCCGCCCATGTTCATCCCGCGCATATTGGGCATCAGGAAGCCGCGGTAGACGATGCGCCCCTGCGGGTCCACGCCCGGCGTGCCGAACGGTCCGCCAATCATGAAGTTGGCGTCCTGCGGGCGCGGCACGGCCATCACGCGCACCACCTCGCCCTTGCCGTCGATCACCAGCATGGAGAGCGACTGCGGGTCCACGAACAGCGACGAGTCGCCGCGATACTGAATGAGCCCGGCCACGCGGCTGCTGTAGCTGTTGGCGGTCGCCGGGGTCGTGTCGGCGATGACCGACGCCTTGTTGAAGGCGGTGTCGAGCACGATGAGCTGACGTCGCGTGAGGTCGTTCACCAGCGCGCCGCCGCCGGGCAGCGGGCGCACGGCGGAGACGGAGCCCAGCAGGTCCGTGGGCGAGACCTTCACCACCGGACCGAGCGGACGGACGGGGGGAAGCTGTTGGGCCGCGAGCGGCGCGGCGGCCACCGCGACGCCGAGGAGAGCACGCAGGATTGGGGACATGTAGGGAGGACGAGGAGGGAGATGGGAGGGCATTAGCGTGAGATCATGATCGTCTGGACCATCGGACCGCCGGGACCGCCGCCCATGAACATGAACGGGCCGCCGCCGGTGCCGCCGACCGTCGCCGAGCGGATGGACTGCAGGTACCACGGATCGAGGTGCGCGGCCACGAGCGACGGCAGCTTGCGCTGCTGCTCCTTGGTGAGCACGCGCTTCACGCGCGGCGCCACCTTGAGCAGCTCATCCACCGACGCCTCGCGCGTCTTCTTGTAGAGCGCGTATGCCTGATCGTGGCTGAAGTTGTCGCTGAGCCCGGCGAGCTCCTTGATCACCGGCGCCCACAGGCGATTCAGCGTGATGAGGTAGGCCCGGTTGATCGTCGCCAGGCTGTCGCCCTGCGCCGAGGTCAGGCGCAGGCTGTCCGTCTGGCGCAGGATCATCGCCATCGGGTTGATCGTCACGCCCCCGGCGCCGTACATCGCGTTCAGCGATGCCTCGCTCGCCTTCTGGCCGGCCAGCCGCCGGCCGCGGTCGAGCTGCTGCGTGAGCAGCGTGCGTTCGCGCGCCGGGCCGAGGTCGAAGCGCATCAGCGCGGTCACCGTCACTGGCTGGCGGATCGTGTTCTGCGACGGCTTCGTCGAGCCGAAGCGCTGGTTCACCTCGTACGTGTACCGCTGGGTCACCGGATTGAAGCCGCGCACGTAGAGCAGCGTCGCCTCGGGCTGGATGGTCTGGCCCCAGCCCCGGAGGTTGTTCTCGCCGTGCAGCAGCAGGTCGGCGGCGCCGATGGGATTGCTCACCTGAAACTGGATGTTTGCCCGCTGCGGGAGACGCAGCTTGATCGGGTTGAACGACACACTGAGGAACGCGGTGTGCGTCCACGGCCCCTGGCAGCTGTTGCGGCTGGCGAGCTGGCCCAGCTGGGACTCGAGGCACCGCTTCGCTCCGCCGGTCGCCGACTTCAGCAGCGACTGCATGGCCGAGGCAAGCGCGGGATCGGCGGTGGTCGCCGGATCGGGAATGAACGCGCGGTCGTTGTACAGGCCGTCGCCGTTCACGTCGCCGCCGATGCCGGGTGTGTAGTAGGAGCCGGCGCGCAGGTTGCCGTTCCAGTTGACGCGCACGGCGTCAAGGAAGTTGTAGTTCAGCGAGTACTGCACCTGGTGGCGCGACGCCATCGCCGAGCGCGACCACGCGACCGCGCGCGGATCGCCCACCGTGCTCTGGAAGCCGCGGTACTGCTCGCGGACGTCGCCGTACACATACGAGAGGTTCCAGCCGAGCCGTGAACTGAACGTCATCGGCATCAGGCGGACTGAGAGCTGCTTCGATTCCGAACGGAGGTCGGCGCGCGACTCGTTCACGGCGTTGTACTCGGGGTGCAGGCGCGAGGCGCGCGGCCCGGTGATGCCGGTGGTCGGGTCGATGCTCGTGACCGGCGCAAACATCGGGCGCCCGCCCTCGCTGGCCAGCGCGAAGCGCTGCACGCCCGCGAAGTTGAGATCGTAGTTGGCGGGCTGGTTGAGGTTCGCGGAGAACGTCAGGTCCACCGTCGCCGTGTACCGACCCTTGGCCACCGGGCCGTTCCACTGAAGGTTGCCGCGTACGCTGCGGGTGGACTGCCAGTCCTTGGCGAAGAACGTGACGTTCGGCGAGACGTTCGTGAACGGCGACGTCACCGAGCCGTCGGCGCAGGCCGCTGGGATGGAGGACGGGTCGTTCGCCCACGTGCTCCACGACTGCGTCGGCACGGTGCCCCCCACGCAGCTGAGCTGCTGCACCCCCGACACGAGACCGGTGTTGTCGAGGGCGGAGCCCAGCAGGGTGGACTGCGGGAGGTTCTGGAAGACGCCGACGCCGCCGCGCACCACGGCGCGCGGACCGCGAATCGCACCCTCAAAACCGGGGATCTGCGCCCCCTGACCGTACTGCCACGAGAAGCCGAGGCGCGGACTCACGTACACGCGATCGGGTGTCTCGCTGTTGCGCGCGCCAAAGAGCCGCTCGATCTCCGGGTTCTCCGTCGGTCCGGCGCTGAACGCGTTGGCATCCACGCGCACGCCGTACTGGATCTGCAGGTCGTTGCTCTTGCGCCACGCGTCGCCGAGCGCGATGGCCCCGACCGTCTGCGCCCCGCTCCGCACGCGCGGCGACAGCTGCCGCGAGAATGAGGCCGCCCGTCCCGCCGCGAGGTCGCCCAGCGAGAGGTAGCTGAACGAGCCCAGCTGGTTCGTCGTCTGGTCCTGGCTGAACGCGTCGCGCCGCAGTTCGGAGGTCAGCTTGAGCCGGTGCTTGTTGTTCTTCGAGAACCACGAGAGCGTGTTGATCGCCCCGACGCTCGAGTTGCGCGAGGAGTTGTCGAGGAAGGTGCTGCCGCCGAACTGCACGGCCCGCACGCCCGTGGTGCCGTCGGGCAGCGTCGAGTTGATGCGCACCGTCCCGCTCGGCATGTCGTAGTACGGGTCGCCCGCGCTGCGCGCGCCGGAGACGGTGATGTTCGTCTCGGTCAGGAACCCCGAAAAGAGGCCGGACTCGAAGTACGCCGAGTGGCGCAGCTGCGCGCCGCCGTTGTAGTTCGTGCGCTCGCCGCTGTGCGCGGGCAACTCGTTGATCGAGCCGCCGACCGGCGCGCTCCGGTTCGCCGACCCGTTGAAGGTCAGCGCGTACGCCGCGCCGGTGCGCGATCCCATTGGCGCGAGGTTGAGCGTGGCCAGGATCGAGCCGTTGTCCGTGTGCCGGCTGCTGAGCGCGCCGCGCGGCGAGAGCGGAATCCCCTTCGCCTTCAGGATGTCGATGAGCCGCGATGCCGAATCGGGACTGACGCCGCTGGTCACCAGCCCCGTGGGCGAGGTGTTGAGCAGGGTCTGCAGGTCGTTGGACCGGCGCCCCAGCTGGTACGAGACGTTGTAGAACATCTCGTCGATCTTCACCGGCCCCGACAGGAGGCCGCCGAGCGAGAGGTTCGTGTACTCCTGCCCCAGCGCCCGCGCCGCCTTGTCGGTCCACTGCAGGAACGGCGCGTCGAGGTTGAACGAGTTCGTGCGCGTCGGAAAGTTGTTCCCCGACGGCGACCGGATGTTGAACTGCGCCCCGCTGAACCCGCCGCGCGACACGTCATACGGGCTGGTGGACAGCGAGCTCGACACGCCGGCGTCGCGCGGCACGTCGGCGCCGCCAAACGAGCCGCCGTTCAGCGTGGTCGCGTTCTGATCAGGCGTCAGCCCGAGCACCGAGAAGCCGGAGGCGTCGCCCGAGGTGCCGGGCACGAGCGTCACGCCGGGGAGCGAGGCGGCCATCGCCGCCAAGTTGCCGGCATCGCTGGCGGCGACATTGCCCGCCGTGACATTGCGCTCGCTGCCGGAGATGTCCGGCTGCCGGTCGTCGCGGTTCGCGCGCGTTCGCTCGCCCGGTGTCACGCGCACCGCCTCGAGTTCCGTCATCGCCCGCGACAGCTTGGCATCGGCGATGAGGATCTCCTGGTCCGCGGTCCGCTTGACCTGGAAGCGCTTCATCGAGAAGCCGATGGCCTGCACCGTCATCATGTAGTCGCCGTCCCCATTGGGGAACGTGATCGTGAAGCGGCCGTTGTTGTCGGATAGGGCGCGGCGCGTGACGTTGCCGCTGAGCGAGGTGGCCTGCACACGGGCACCGGCGATCGGGATCGAGTCCTCACCGATCACGCGCCCACGGATCACGTCCACCGCTTGCGCGGAGGCACCGGAAGGGGCACAGAAGGCAGCGGCCGCGAACAGCGCGAGAGTGACGCGAGCCAACAACGGAATTCGCATAACGTCGGGAACGGCGTGGATGAACGGAAGCGGGCAGGACGTGACCACTCATTAGAACCCGCAGGCGCAGACACGGTTTACGCCCGCCGTCGTATTGTACGCGCCTGCGCGCGCGAACGTTTCTGGGGACCCACCCCTCCTACACCCGCGCGCGGCCGGGCGTTGGCCCGGCCGCGCGTGTCGTCAACCGCCCGGGGCTACTTGACGCAGGGCTTCAGCGCTGTGTCGACGTTGAGGATATGGCTGACCAGCCAGTCCCCGCGGAATGCGTGCAGTTCGCGCGCCTTGGCCTCCGTCACGCCGCGCGCCTCGCAGTCGGCCTTGATGCGCGTGAACGTCGCCACGAACGCCTCGTGCGCCGTTCGGTTGGCCGCCGAGTGCGGGCACTGGTGGCTCAGGAAGCACGCCTCCTCGTGAGCGAAATGCTGCTTGGCATACGTGCCGAGGAAGGCCAGAACCCGCAGCAGTTCGCCTTCGGCCCGCCCGGCGGCGGTCGCCTCCTCCAGCCGGTTCACCCACGCGATGAGCGTCCGATGCTCGTTGTCGAGCGCTTCCACGCCCGTCGACATCGCTTCGGTCCATTCGAAGGCCATCGGCTCCCCAACTCACCGGTTACGCACCGCGCCGCGCGCCGGGGAAGGCGCACGCCTTCCCCCATAAACTAACGCAGGGTGGCCCGCGCCGTTGGGCCAGACTGGGCGCTTCTGTGCGGCCGCGCCCCCGCGCCCCCGCGCCCCCGCGCCGTCCGCCTCGTTAGCTTTGGGAACCGCTCGCGCCGCCTCGCACGTTAATCGCGGTCTGGCGTCCGTCTCCCCCCGCACGTCCCACCACACGTGACCTTCGTCGAATCCGTTCGGCTTGCCCTTGCGACCCTGCGCGTGCAGAAGCTCAAGAGCTTCTTCACGCTCGCCGGCGTGATGATCGGCGTGATGTTCCTGATCACCGTCGTGTCCATCGTCGAGGGGATGAGCCGGTACGTCGAGGAGGATTTCGCGGCGCGCCTGCTTGGCGTCAACACCTTCACGTTCCGCCGCCGCCCGTTTGTGCAGGTGGGCGGCGTCACCGAGGAACAGTGGCGCGAGTTTCAGCGCCGCCCGCGGGTTTACGACGCCGATGTGGCCGTCGTGCGCGGTGTCCTCCCCCCGGGAACGCGCAGCGCGATTGAGAACGTCACCTTCGCCAACGCCTTCGTCCCCAACGCCAAGCCCAAGTTCCTGCAGACGGTCGCCACCGAACCCGACTACTTCCGCATCAAGAAGTACGACCTGGCCCAGGGGCGCTTCTTCACCCCGCAGGAGGCCGACCTCGGACTCCCGGTGGTCGTGATCGGCGCCGAGGTGGTGGAGGCCTTCTTTGAGGGGCTCGACCCCATCGGCCGCGAGATTCGCGTGGGCGGCATCCCCTACCGGGTCATCGGCACCCTGCAGAAGCAGGGGACCGTCTTCGGCTTCTCGCTCGACCGCCTCTTCATCGCGCCGTACCGCTCGCCCCTCTCGCGCGTCACGAACCCGCGCGGCGACATCGGCGGGCTCATCGTCCAGACCACGACGCGCGAGGACATGGACGCGACCATGGAGGACGCCCGCGAGGCGATGCGGGGCTTCCGCCGTCTGCGCCCGGGTCAGGCCGACAACTTCTCCTTTGAGACCCAGGACCAGGCGCTGTCGTTTTTCGACGGCATCAAGTCCAAGCTGATCGTCTTCGGCACCGCGCTCCCCGCGATCGGGCTCGTCGTCGGCGCGATGGTCATCATGAACATCATGCTCGTGGCCGTCGCCGAGCGCACCCGTGAGATCGGCATCCGCAAGGCGCTGGGCGCTCGACGACGCGACATCCTCTCGCAGTTCCTCGTCGAGGCCGCCACGCTCTCGGTCATCGGCGCCGCCATCGGCATCGCGCTTGGCTTCGCGCTGGCGCAGGTCGTGGCCGCCGTGTCGCCGCTCCCCGCCGCCGTGGCGCCATGGGCCATCGCCGCCGCGCTCGTCGTCGGCGCGGGTGTCGGCATCGTCGCCGGCGTCTACCCGGCGAGCCGCGCCGCGCGCCTCGACCCCATCGCCGCTCTCAGGCAGGAGTAACGGATGCCCCTCGGCGAACGGCTGTTCCTGCTGGGCGAAGGCATTCGGCTCGCCTTTGACGCGATTCGGGCCAATCGCGTGCGCGCCTTCCTGACCATCTCGGGCATCGCCATCGGCGTGCTCGTCGTGGTGGCGATGGCCGCGGCGACGCACGGCATCGAGAAGAGCTTCAAGGAGGACGTGGACGCCACCGGCGCCACGACGTTCCAGCTGCGCCGCCGCGACATCCGCCTCTCCGGCTGCTCGCCGACCGACGACACCTGCACCGACCGGCGCAACCCGAGCATCAGCGCCGCCGAGCGCGCCGCCATCCGTCGCCTGTCGACCGTCGCATCCGCCACCGACATGTGGGTCTCCGACGCGACGTTCCGCTACCGCGACCGCGCCCTCCCCAACGTCGGCTACGACGCGATGTCGGCGACGTGGATGGAGATCGACCGCGGCGACATCTCCCCGGGACGCAACTTCACCGCCATCGAGGCGCAGGCCGGCGCGCGCGTCGCCATCGTCAACGACTCGCTCAAGGCCCAGCTCTTCGGCGACTCCGACCCGATCGGCAAGGCGATCCTGATTGACAACGTGTCGTTCACGGTGATCGGTGTGTACCACACGACTGCTGGCTTCCTCAAGTCGCTCGACGGGCGCGGCCCCGACAAGCCGCGGGCCATCATCCCGTACCACACTGCCAAACTGTCGCTCGGCCTGTGGGACCGGAACGCCATCATGCTTGTGAAGCCGCGCGCCGGCGTGCCGCAAACTGAGGCGATGGACGACGTCACGGCCACACTGCGCGCGATGCGCGGCCTGCGCCCCTCGCAGGTCAACAACTTCGCGCTCGTGACCAACGACCGGCTGATGGAGACGTTCGACAAGCTCTTCGGCGCGATCTTCCTCGTGGGCATCGCGCTTTCCGCCGTCGGCCTGCTCGTCGGTGGCGTCGGCGTGGTGGCGATCATGATGATCTCGGTGACCGAGCGCACCCGCGAGATCGGCGTGCGCAAGGCGCTGGGTGCGACGCGGGGGACGATCCTCTGGCAGTTCCTCGTCGAGGCGGCGACGCTCACGACGCTTGGCGCGTCCATCGGGCTCGTGCTCGGCTGGGCGATGGCCGCGGCGGTGCGGGCGGCGACGCCGGTCCCCGCCGAGGTGCCGCTGAGCGCCGTGGCGGCCGCGTTGATCGGCAGCGCCATCACCGGCGTCGCCTTCGGCATGCTCCCCGCGTTGCGCGCCGCGCGCCTCGACCCCATCGAGGCGCTGCGGCACGAGTAGCCGCGGTCAGGCGGGCGTGCTCGCCCCTACGCCGAGATAGCTCAGGACGTCGGCCGCCGTGTACGACAGGCGTCCGCGCGCGATGGCTCCAAGCGCGCGCACCCCGTCACCGCTGGTGACCACGGGCAGTTCGAGGCCCGTTTCCGTCGGCTGCGCCATCCCGGCGGCAGCCATGAGGCCATTGCAGAGACACCGCCGCCCCGCGGTCTCAGCCTCAACTCCGCCCGAGTTCGTGAACTCGCGCACGGGCGCGGCCGAACAACGGTAATCCAGTCGGCCGTCGTCCCGCGCCGCCGCCGTGCGCAGATAGCCCAGGTCGCACAATCGCTGGCGGCTGTCGTCCTGCTGGGCGAGCCCCTCCATCTCGATGATCTTGAACGGGAACCCTGTGGGCGACGCGCGCGGATCGGTTCGCACCGCGATGGTGCCCGCCGCCACTGCGGTGAGCACCTGCCGCTTGATGTCCGGCGTGAACCCCGACTCGTCGGAAAACGCGAACGCCGTGCCCACCTGGATCCCCGCCGCCCCTTCGCGGCGCGCCGCGGCGAGTCCTTCCGGCGTCCCCTCGCCGCCCGCCAGCCAGAACGGAAGGCCGAGCGCGCGCATCGCGGCAAGATCCACGACGTCGCGCGGACCATACACCGGCTCGCCACTCGCGTTGAGCTGCAACGCACCGCGCGGTGGCGCGTTGTGGCCACCCGCTGTTGGCCCCTCGACGATGAAGCCGTCCACCCGCCCGTTGGCCTTGCGCGCGAGATTCGCCGCCAGCGTGTGCGCGGCGACGATCGCATAGAAATCGGGGCGGCGGAGCGGGGCGTGCACGAAGCCGTGCGCCCGCGGATCGAACGTCAACACGGCCGGTGCGTCGGCCGGCTGTCCGTCGACGTCGAACTTCAGCGTCGCCGGCGCATGCACGGCGAGCGCGTCGAGGGCGCCGGGTATCTCGCGGGGAATGCCGGCGCCCATGACCACGACATCCACGCCGGCGAGCATCGCGCCGTAGAGCGATGCCATCGTCGGCATCTGCACCTTCGTGAGCAAGTTGATGCCGACGCGTCCCTGATGCCCTTCCTTCGCGAGCCACACCTCCACGAAGTTGGCCGCGATCGTCACGCGCTCGCGAAACGCGCTCACCGCCTGCCGGTACATCGGGAGCAGCGCGTAGGGTTCGCCGGGCGCGCGTCCGTTGGGCTTGAAATAGCGGCGCAGGATCTCCGCCGCGTCCTCGCGGTTCGGGAAATGGGCAAGGGCGCGGCGCACCGCGCCGCACGGATCGCCGTCCTGCAGGCGCCGCACGAAGACCGAGTCGAGGGCGGTGCCTGAGACGATGCCCAACTGGCCGCGCGACGAGACAGCCCGCGCGAGGCGCCAGTTGGAAACCGCAATGCCCATCCCTCCCTGAATGACCAGGGGAAGTGCCGCCACCATGTCGAAGCTCGTCGTCGTGGCCCACCGATACGCAGGATGAACTGCCGCCGCCCGTTGGGCAGCCGACTCCCGCGCGGTCAGGCGCGTCTGAGGGGGGACAGGAGAAGTTAGACCGGCGCCGCACCGAATGTCCATCGGTGCGGCGCCGTCGTCCGCCCTTGCGCACGTGCGCGGTCGCGCCGCGCAGGGGACGCGCTACCGGGCAGTCACTTCCGCGTGCTCGCGCATCTCAAGCCGCGACGCCACCTCGGCGAGTGCGTGATCCAAGTCGCGCCACAGGTCGCGCACGTCCTCCAGTCCGACGCTCAGGCGGAGCAGTCCGCGGCTGATCCCCACTTCTTCGCGCGCGTGCTCATCCACCACGCGGTGCGTGAGCGCCGCGGGCGGCTGGATAAGCGAGTCGGTGGAGCCGAGGCTCACCGCCGGCGTGATGATCTCGAGCGCGCCCAGAAAGTCGCGCATCACGGCCGGATCCTCGCTGCACAGTTCGAAGCTCATCACGCTGCCAGGGCCGCGCATCTGGCGATCGAGCAGGCCGCGCGGATCGCAGCCGGGAAGCGATGGGAAGCGCACATTGCGTACGCGACGGTCGTCCGCGAGCCGCACGGCCAGTTCCGTCGCCGCGTCCTGGGCCTTCTCCACGCGCACGGCGAGCGTCGGGAGCCCGCGATGCAGGAGGAACGACGCGAGCGGGTGTAGCAGACCGCCGGTGGCGGCGCGCACGTGCTTCACGTCACGAATGAACGCGTGCGGGCCGGCGACCACGCCGGCCAGCACGTCACCGTGCCCGCCCAAGAACTTCGTGGCCGAGTGCAGGACGAAGGTCGCGCCGAGCGCGAGCGGCTGCTGCAGCACCGGGGTGGCGAAGGTTGAGTCCACCAGCACCGGGACGGTGCCAGCCTGCCGCACCACACTCGCGATATCCACGAGTTCCAGCGTCGGATTCGCCGGCGTCTCGATCACCACCAGCGCTGTGTCCGGACGGATGGCCGCGGCGATCTCATCCTGCGTCGTCCACGTGACCGTCAGCCCGAGCAACCCCGAGGAAAGCAGGTGATCCGCGGTGCCGTAGATCGGACGCACCGCCACGACGTGCGAACCGCGAGACTTCGCGGCCAGCAGGACCGCGGAGAGCGCCGCCATTCCGGAGGCGAAGGCCGCCGCGTCTTCCGCCCCCTCCAACTCGGCGAGCGCACGCTCGAACCGATCGGTGGTCGGGTTGAAGAGCCGCTGATAGATGAACGTCCCTTCCGGCTCATCGCCGGCGACGAGCGAGTCGAACGACCGCGCGGCGACGTCGAGATCGGGAGTCGGATACGTCGAGCTGAAGTCGATGGGCGGGGCGTGCACGCCCAGCTTCACGAAATCGTGGCGTCCGGCGTGGACGGTGCGGGTCGCGAAGGCCTTGTCCATCATCAGCTCCATATTCTGAGGTCTGGTGCTATATTAGCACTATCTCTTGAATAGGCGGAGCTTTGCCGAATAACATTCGGATTCACCCTGATCCGGCGCTCATTGACCGAATCGATCGCGCCATTCTCGCCTACCTGCAGCACGATGCGCGGATGACGAACAAGGAGCTCGCGGCGAAGGTGGGGCTCGCCCCGTCCAGCTGCCTCGCGCGCGTGCGGCGCTTGGAGCAGACGGGAGCACTGCTCGGCTATCACGCCGAGGTGGACCCGAGGGTCTACGGCGTGACGCTGGAGGCGTTCATCGCCATCCGGCTCGAGAAGCATGCGCGCCCGGCGATCGCGGCATTTGAGCGGCACCTCGGCACGCTCGCCGAAGTGCGCGGCGTTTTTCACGTGGCGGGCGCAAACGACTATCTGGTGCACGTTGCGGTGCGCGACGCGGAGCACCTGCGAGAGTTCGCGCTCTCGGCGTTCGCGACGCGCCAGGAGGTGGCGCACATGGAGACGTCGCTCATCTTCTCGCACCGGCGGAATCCGCGGTTCGGCGCGGGGCAGTAGGGACAGAGACGAAGGCCGATGTCTTTGGCCAGGTGACTCTTGAAACTGCTTTGACGCAGATGACGCGGATTGCCGCGGATGCACGCAGATCCTTCTTGGGGGATCCCCCGAGTATGCTCCACGTCATCCGCGTGTTTCCGCGTGTTCCGTGGCAAGGCCGTTGTCGTTGGCCTGGTGCTCTTGGAACGGCTTCGCCGCAGAAACGGCGGAAACCGCGGAGGGCGCTAGCGCGCTTTGAAGCGCTGGATCGCCGCCCGGGTGAACTCGCCGAGGACGAGTTCGCCGGATGTTTCGGCGCGCCGCTCGAGCAGCTTGCCCCAGTCGTCCGTTCCCTCCCAGAGCACGCGCTTGATGGCACGCACCGCGTCTGGGTTCGCGGCGGCAAGCTGGGCGGCGCGCGCGGCGACGGCCGCATCCAGCGCCGCCGCGTCGGGCACTACCTGCGTATAGAGCCCGTGCCGCGTCGCCCACGCGGCGTCGCGCCAGTCGGCGTCGAGGGCCATCGCCCCGAACGCGGCCACGCCGACTTTGCGCTCGATGACCGGTCCCACAACGAACGGGCCGATGCCGACGGCGAGTTCGCTCAGCTTGAGCGCGGCCTGCTCCACCGCGACGACGTAGTCGGAGGAGGCGACGAGGCCCACGCCGCCTCCAGTGACCTTCCCCTGCACCGCTGTGACCACCGGAACGGGCGCCTCGACCATCGCGAGAATCACGCGGGCGAAGCCAAGGAAGAACTCCTTGCCGTCCTCTTTGTTGTCGAGGGCGGCGAGCTCGTCGAACGACGCGCCGGCGCAAAACGCCCCCTGCCCTTCGCTGCGCAGCACGAGCACTCGCACGTCGTCGCGTTCGCCGGCCCGGGCCACGGTGGCGGCCAGGGAGCGCAGCAGGCGCCCCGGCAGGCTGTTGCTCTTTGGATGGCCGAAACGGACGGTCGCAACGCCATCGGTCACACGGAGGTCCACGGAGCCGTCGGCGGAGAACATGGAAGTGGTCATCATGGCGGAGCGGGCCTGATACCGAAAGGGGAACGCGGGCAGTAGCTTGGTGCGTTGCACCCCAAGATACGCAGTCGGCGCCGCCCGCGGCGGAAGCGGGGGCCGGCTGCCCGCATCGCTGGAGGCCCCCGGATGACCACCCAGACGCCAGTCGCCGACGACGCCGCGCGGCTCGCCGCCTTCGAGGCGCGCATCGCCGCCGACGAGTCCATCGAGCCCAAGGACTGGATGCCGGAGCGCTACCGGTCCCAGCTCATCCGGATGATGTCGCAGCACGCGCACTCCGAGGTCGTCGGGATGCTGCCGGAGGGGAACTGGATCACCCGCGCGCCCAGTTTGCGCCGCAAGATGATCCTGCTTGCCAAGGTGCAGGACGAGGGCGGGCACGGACTGTACATCTACTGCGGCACCGAGACGCTCGGCGTGGACCGCCAGGAGCTCGTGCAGCAGCTCCTCGACGGCAAGGCCAAGTACTCCAGCATCTTCAACTATCCCACGTTGTCGTGGGCCGATATAGGCGCCATCGGCTGGCTGGTGGACGGCGCGGCGATCGTGAACCAGACGATGCTCGCCAAGGCGTCATACGGGCCGTACGCGCGGGCGATGGTGCGCATCTGCAAGGAAGAGAACTTCCACAAGAAGCAGGGCTACGAGTTCATGGTGACGCTTGCGCGCGGCACGCCGGCGCAGAAGGCGATGGCGCAGGAGTCGCTGAACCGCTGGTGGTGGCCGTCGCTGATGATGTTCGGCCCGCACGACGCCGACTCGCCGAACAGCGACGAGCTCAAGAAGTGGGGCGTGAAGCGCAAGAGCAACGACGAGCTGCGCCAGCGGTTTGTGAACCTGACCATTGCGCAGGTGAAGGCGATCGACCTCACCGTGCCAGACCCCGACTTGCGATACGACGAAGCGAGCGGCGACTGGATCACCGGCCCGATTGATTGGGATGAGTTCTGGCGGGTGGTGAAGGGGCATGGGCCGTGCAACAGCGAACGCCTCGGCGCACGCCGGAAGGCCCATGACGAAGGGCGCTGGGTGCGCGACGCGGCGATGGCGTACGCAGAGAAACAACAGAGAAACAACAGAGAGACAACAGAGAGACAACAGTAACGGCGGCATCCACCGTCTCCCATCCACCGTCCACCGTCCACCGTCTACCGTCAATGTATGCAGACGCCGAGACCTCCTGGCCACTTTGGGAGGTATTCACACAGGGCACCGACGGCGCCCCCCACCAGCACGCCGGCTCCCTCCACGCCACCTCCGCCGAGCATGCGCTGCAGAACGCGCGCGACGTATACGCGCGGCGCAATGAAGCGGTGAACCTGTGGGTCGTGCCGAGCGCGGCCATCACAGGGTCGACGCCGGAGGACATGGGGCCGTTCTTCGATCCCGCGCACGACAAGGCGTACCGGCATCCGCAGTTCTACAAGGTGCCCAAGGGCGTGAAGGTCTTTTGATGGCCTCCCCCGCCCTGTTCCCTGCGCTGTTGCGGCTCGGCGACGACCGCCTCGTGCTCGGGCATCGCACGAGCGAGTGGTGCGGGCACGCACCGATTCTCGAAGAGGACATCGCGCTCGCGAACATCTCGCTCGATCTCATCGGCCAGGCGAACCTGCTGCTGCAGTACGCCGGCGAAGTCGAAGGCGCCGGGCGAGACCAGGACGCGCTCGCCTTCTCTCGCGACGCGATGGAGTACCGCAACGCGCTGCTTTGCGAGCTGCCCAAGGGCGACTTCGGCGTGACGATCGCGCGGCATTTTTTCCACGGGCTGTTCAGCGTGCTGCAGTGGCAGGCGCTGTCGTCGTCGAAGGACGCCACCGTGGCCGGCATCGCCGCCAAGGCGCTGAAGGAGAGCAAATACCACGTGCGCCACGCCGGCGAGTGGGTCATCCGGCTGGGCGACGGCACGGAGGAGAGCCATCGGCGCGCGCAGGCCGCGGTGGACCAACTCTGGCCGTACACCGGCGAGCTGTTCATGCAGCCGACGGACGAGGCGGAGCTGGTGGCCGACGGTCTCGTCGCCGACGTTAGCGCGCTCGAGGGGCCGTGGCGCGCGCAGGTAGACGACGTGCTGCGCCGCGCCACGCTTACGGTGCCCGAGACCGCGTGGATGCAGCGCGGCGGGCGCGTTGGCGTTCACACCGAGCATCTGGGGCACCTGCTGGCCGAGATGCAGAGCGTGGCGCGGGCGCATCCGGGGGCGCAGTGGTAACTCGCGAGCAGGTCTTTGCCTGGCTCGAAGAGGTGATGGACCCCGAGGTCCCCGTGTTGTCGGTCGTCGAGCTTGGCGTCGTGCGCGATGCCGAGGTGCGCGACGACGGGAGCGTGCTCGTGAGCCTCACGCCCACCTACAGCGGCTGCCCGGCGATGAAGGTCATGGAGGACGCAATCCGCGACGCACTCGTGGCGCGCGGCGTCCCGCGTGTGGAGGTGCGGTTCGTCTACGCGCCCGCGTGGACCACCGACTGGATCCCCGAGTCGGCGAAAGCCAAGCTCGAAGCGTACGGCATCGCGCCGCCGGGCGCGCGCGCCGAGAGCGAGGAGCTCGTGCCCCTGCGGCGCGCCACCGCGACACTCCGTTGCCCATTCTGCAAATCCGATCGCACGACGCTGCGCAGCGAGTTCGGCTCGACGTCGTGCAAGTCGCTGTGGGTGTGCCATGCGTGCACGCAGCCGTTTGAGGCGTTCAAGGCGATATAGCGCCTCCTGAGCGCCACCGAGCGCTCCGACCACCGCCGCCGCATCCATTCATTATCTTCGACGCGTGACCTTCGCCCCCGACCCGTCGTACGCCGGCTTCGCGCGGGCCATCGCGCCCCACTTCACGCTGCTGCGCGAACTGGGCCGCGGCGGCATGGGCGTGGTCTTCCTGGCGCGCGACATCCGGCTCGACCGCGAGGTGGCCATCAAGGTCCTCCCCGCACACCTCGCCGCCGACGACGCGCTGAGCGAGCGCTTCCTCCGCGAGGCCCGCACCGCCGCCAAGCTCTCGCATCCGAACATCGTCCCGGTCTTCCGCGCCGATGAGGCGGCCGGGTTCGCCTACTTCGCGATGGGCTACGTCGAGGGCGAGTCGGTCGCCCAGCGCGTGCGTGGACGCGGGCCGCTTCCCCTCGACGAATCGGTGCGCCTGCTCCGCGAGACCGCGTGGGCGCTCGCCTACGCGCATGCGCGCGGCGTCATCCACCGCGACGTGAAAGCCGAGAACATTCTGGTCGAACGCGGCAGCGGCCGCGCGATGGTCACCGACTTCGGCATCGCACGCGTCGAGAGCAACCCCGGACTCACCGCCGAGGGGCACGTGGTCGGGACGGCGCACTACATGCCTCCCGAGCAGATCGCCGGCGGCGCGATAGACGGCCGCGTTGATCTCTACGCGCTCGGCGTGGTCGGCTTCCTGATGCTCGCCGGCCGGCTGCCGTTCGACGGCGACGCGTCGCCGGCGGTGCTCGTGCAGCACATGACCGCGCCGGCCCCCCGCCTGCAAGACATCGCGCCCGACGTCCCGACACCACTCGCCGAGATCATTGACCGCTGCCTCGCCAAGCGGCCGGGCGATCGATGGCCGAACGGCGAGGCGTTGGCCGACGCGCTGCAGAAGGGGCTCGACGCCGCGCTCGCCCTCGTCGAGGCGAACACCCCGTCCACCGGGCACCTGCTGAGCGAGACGCAGGCCCGGCTCGTCTGGCAGCGCGCGGCTCAGTTGCAGGCGGAGGCGGCCCGTCGCCTCGCGCAACA
>VHBQ01000049.1 GCA_016871855.1 Gemmatimonadota bacterium | reverse complement strand
GGCGCCGTACCGGGTGCTGCTCGAGATTGGCGACAACGGCGTGAGCCGCGCGCTGCTGCAGGATCCCGCCAAGCAGGAAGCGATGGGGGCGGCGATCAAGAAGGAGCTGGCCGCTTGGCTGAAGGAACGGAGGGGAGCGCTGGCTCCCTTCCAGGCGACGCCCTAAGCGCCGCGGGCGCCGATCGCGGGGCGCCGAGCGCCGGGCGCCGGGCGCCAAGCGCCGGGAACGCCCGAGGGGGCGGTCGCCGTTAAGCCGGTTATGCGACTGCCCCCCGTCGTCCTCATCGCCGCCCCGCAGCGGGACCGCACAGAGCTCGTGACCGAGTTCACGGTCGTCCGCTGAACTGGCCCTTCGGGATCTCATCGAGAACGCGCCTATGTGGTCGATCCTGCTCGGAGCCACCATCGCGTCAGGGAGTACTGTGACCGGCAACGACCCGATCGTCACTTCGCTGACGACATCGGCATATGATCTCGCGACCCGCAAGCTGGTCTACGTCGAAGAGCGGAAGCAGCTCGATGCGCCGGACCGGCTCGGGACGTGGCACTTCACCTATCGCGACGTCGAGGGAAAGACCATTGTCCGCCGCCAGGTCGAGTTCGAGAAGAGCACGCTGACGCCGAGCTTCCGCATCGAGGACCTCAGGAGCGGCTACGCCGAGGGCGCTGAACTCGTCGGGGACCGGATCAAGGTCTTCAATGGCGGCGCGGCCGATAAGCCGTATCGGGAGAAGCTGCTGAAGGTGCCCGAGCCGGCCGTGGTGGACGCCGGGTTCAACTTCTTCGTCGAACGGAACTGGAACGCGCTGATGAAGGGCGAGGTGCTCACGTTCAACTTCGTGGCGCCCAGCCAGCTCGACTACTTCAAGTTCCGCGTCTACAAGGTGCGCGAGACGAGGCAGCGGCAGCAGCCCGCCGTTGTCCTGAAGATGGACATTGACCAGGCGTTCCTGCGCCTGTTCGTGGACCCCATCCAGTTGACGTACGACACGGCGACCAAGCGGCTGCTCACCTACCAGGGAATCTCAAACGTCTGGGACACCCAGGGGAAGACCCACAAGGTGCGCATGGAGTTCGAGTACTAAGCACCGGGACAGACTGAGCTCGCGCCCGCGCGCCGCCGCGCCTGCCCCTCAGGCAGCTGAGCTAGTCCGTATCAAGCGCCGCGTAGAAGGCGAGGTCCTCGAACGCGTCCCATTTGCGCACGGCGTGGCGCTGAACGCCTTCGAGGCGCATCCCAGCCTTCTGCATCACACGTCCCGAGGCCGGATTGCGAACGAAATGGCAGGCGTGGATGCGGTGCAGGTGCAGCGTGCGGAAGCCGAAGTCGAGCACGGCGCGGGCCGCTTCGGTGGCGTAGCCGTGTCCCCAGTGCGGGACCGCGATCCAATAGCCCAGTTCCGCCTTCGCGTGGTCGGCATTGATGGTGAGTCCGACTCCGCCGAGCAATGCGCCATCGGCGCGGGCGGTGATGGCGAATATCGCGAGCTTGCCCTCAGCGAAGCCTGGCGCGTGGGTGGCGATCCACTGCTCGGCGCCGCCGTCCGGATACGGATGCGGAATGGCGAGGGTCGTGTCGGCGACGGCGCGCTCGCCGGCAAGGCGCTGAACGTCGCTCGCATCGTCAGGCGCGAAGGGACGCAGGACGAGGCGGTGGGTGAGGAGGGTGGGTTGCGCGGGGGTCATGAACTGCCGGGTCGACTAGCGCATCGGAGAAAGTTGCCCCACACCTTGCCAGTGGGCGGCGGTGTTCAGCAGCGGAAGCATAGCCGATCAGACGTGCAACAGCGAGCGCCGGCTTGGGCTCCCTTCATGCCGCCAGTACTTCACGCCGAACTTGTCTCTCGACGCGCTGGCACACTATGATCCGCACAGCCAGTTGTACGGGCGCGCGTGCTGTGGGGGCGCGCGTTTCCTATTGAGACGACCACCGCGAGGGTTCACACATCATGCACACTTCTGTCGCGCGCCTGGGTGGAAGACGGCTGACGGCCATTGCCCTACTGCTTGTCACGGCGCAGGCCTGCGCCACCTTTGGGCACCGGAGCCCACCCGCCTCGGCGTCGCTGTATGTCCGACTCGGCGGCTATGATGCCGTCGCGGCGGTCACCGACGATATCCTGGCGCGCGAACTGAAGGACCCTGTGGTGATGCCCTTCTTCAAGGGGCTCGAGACCGCGGACCTCCAGCGGATCCGCCAGCACCTCGTGGACCAGCTTTGTGCGGCGGCCGGCGGGCCCTGCTTCTATCCCGGCAAGGATATGAAGACCACGCACGCCGAGATGGAGATCACGCCAGCGGTCTGGAACACATTCGTTGGCCACATCCTCGAGTCGCTCGATGCGTTCAAGATTCACGGCCGCGAGCGCAACGAGCTGGTCGCGATCGTGAACTCGCTGCGGAAGGACATCGTCAGGGAACCGTGAGCGCCCCGCGCGTCCCTGGCTGACCGCGGCCAGCGTGGCGTGCTAGAAGACGAAGCCGACCGCGATGTTCAAGTGGTCATTGGAGAGCGGCCCGGAGGCGTACGTCGTCCGCATCTGCCGGTATTCGAAGCCGAGGACAAGCGGACCCGCGGGCCGCAGGTGGAGATGCACTTCCGATACGACGTTCCGCAGGCGCCCGCGCGCGCCCACGAAGTCGTCGTCGGGATCGTCGTTGCCATACCCCGCTCCGAGCGTGACGCGCGGTGTCAGGTTGACGTTCAGCTGACCCCAGTAGCCCATGCTATGCACCGGCTCACCGTCGGTGCCCAGCAGTTGCCCAATGGCGCCCCCACCCAGAGCGCGCATCCCGTCGCCGCGATACCACTCGCCGCGAAGTTCGAGGTGCGAGGTGATGGGTATCAGCGCGTCAGCGGCGAATGCAAATGCCTCGCGCTGGTTCGTCGAGTTCGGGCGTGCGAGCCAGCCCCCGTGCGCGCTCGCGCCAATCGACCCTGCCATCTCGTCGCGGCCCCACGCGATGTGTGCGCGTCCTTCCACGAACGGCCGCTTCGTTCGCTCGGCCAGGTCCACGTCCGTGTCGAAGAGCCCCGCCGCATCGCCGCTCATCGGCGCCAGCACGGCGCCGGACGCACCCACGCGGAGTTTGCCCGCTGATTCCAGCGTCAGCCGCGCCTGTGGGAGCCACAGCCAGAGGTTGCCGGCGGCGGTGAAGCCGGGAATTCCGACCGATGCCATGGACACGGGGTTGAGCGGGTGAATCGCCCCGGCTTTTCCGGAGACTCCTTCAGTTGAGTACCCCGGCCGGTTCGTCGGCCTGAGCACGGTGATACTGCACTTCGTACTCCGCCGGCGGCAAGTAGCCCAGCGGTTCCATCAGGCGGGTGCTGTTGTACCAGGCCACCCATTCCAGCGTCGCATACTCGACGTCCTCCAGCCCCCGCCACGGACCGAGATGGTAGATGACTTCGGCCTTGTACGCCGTTGATCGTTTCCGCGAGCGCGTTGTCAAAGGCATCGCCGCGACTGCCCACGGAGGAGTCGATGCCGGCGGCGAGCAGGCGGGCGGTGTAGCGGATGGCGAGGTATTGCGAGCCGCGGTCGCTGTGATGCACGAGCGGGCCATCGAGGTCGCGGTCATACAGCGCCTGCTCCAGCGCGTCGAGCGCGAGATCGGTGCGCAGCGTGGTCGTCGCCCGCCAGCCGACGATGCGGCGCGAAAAGGCATCCGTGACAAACGCGACGTACACGAAGCCGCGCCACGTCGCGACATACGTGAGATCGCTCACCCACAACTGGTTCGGGCGCGTCGCGGTGAAGTTGCGATGCACCAAGTCCGGCAGCGGGGCGGCCAGCACGTCGGGAATCGTCGTGAGCCGTCGGCGCCCGCGGACGATGCCGCGCAGCCCCAGCGCCTTGTACAGCCGCACGACGGTACAGCGCGCCACGGTCTCGCCCGCCCGCTGGAGATCCTTCCACACCTTCTTGGCCCCGTAGCGGCGGCGCGAGGTCTCCCACGCCTGACGAATGACCGGACGTAGGGCGGCATCACGCCGAGCCCGGGCGGGCAGGCGCGTGGGATCGCGCTGGCGCGCCTGCTGCTCGTAATAGGTCGACGGAGCAATCGGCAGCACCGCGCAGATCGGCTCGACTCCATACGCGCTTCGGTGCGCGTCGATGAACGACACCATCACGTCGGTCGGCGGTCGAGCTCCGCCTGTGCGAAATAGGCCGACGCCTTCTTCAGGATCTCATTGGCCCGCCGCAGCTCGCGGTTTTCCCGCTCCAACTGCTTGAGCCGCTCGCGCTCCTCGGTGGTCAGGCCCGGCCGCTGGCCTGTATCCCGCTCCGCCTGCCGCACCCAGGATCGCAGGGTCTCGGGATTACAGCCGATCTTGGCCGCGATGGACGTGATCGTCGCCCACTGCGAGGAATGCTCCGCGGTGTGCTCGAACACCATCCGGACGGCCCGCTCCTGCACTTCGGGGGAATACTTCGATGAACGTCGCATGACTCCAAATCTCCCAAGGATCGGAGTCTCCGGGAATCCCGGGGCGATTCACTCCATCGCCATGACTGTTATGCTGTGAAACGAAGTCACTTAGCGTCACTACTCTGGCGAATATCCAGCGCTCAAGATGAGTGCGCCAGTTCTTCGAGGCTGCGGTTCCATCGGCCAATCCTGACGCTCTCTGCCGCAAATCTGGTCATCTTAGCGTGAGTGGGAACTCCAGCGCCTCGTCGCACCGCTCCAACAAGCACCGACCAGCGTACTCCGGCGCCGATGTCCGTCGTCGGTAACTGATCCATCTCATATCAAATCAACGACTTACAGCATTGCATTTTGCGCCCCTTGCATCTTCGGTATTTATTCGGTAATTACAAATCCCATCCGCCGAGCAGAACCCCGTGTCCCTCGCCGCACTCCGCCAACAGCTCGCCGAGCTCGTCGAAGGCACGCGCCCTGCCCTGCCCGGGCTCCCCACGGGCTTCGCGGCGCTCGATGCCGTGCTCCCCGACCACGGACTCCCGCGCGGACGGCTCACCGAGATCGCCGGCACCCCCGGCAGCGGACGCACCACCATCGCCCGCCAATTGGTGGCCACCACCCTGCACGCGGGATGGTGGGTGGCCTACATCGACGCCTCACGCACACTCGCCGCGCGCGACTGGGCCGCACTCGGCGCGCACGACTCGCTCTGGGTCGTCCGCCCCGACACCCCGCAGCGCGGCGCCTGGTGCGCCGACGTGCTGCTGCGCAGCGGCGCGTTCGGGTTGGTGATCCTCGACGGCGCGCCGGCCCTTTCGCGCGAGATCGCCGTGCGCCTGGTGCGACTCGCCCGCGCCAGCGACGCGGCCTTCGTGCTGCTCGCCCCCGACAACCAGCACGCCGGCGTCGCCGGCGCCCTGCAACTGCGCGTGCAACGCGCGCGCGCCAAACGAACGACCGAGCCGCTTGACCTCACGGCGCGACTGGAGGGACAGGTCCGTGCCCCTGCGTCGCCCCCGGCCCCGGCGCCGATGAGTCCGCGCCGCCTGCTGATCTCCGTGGAAAAGGGCGGCCCCCCAGCGCGAGTGGAGGTGCCCTGTGCCGCCGACGAATCCCGGCACGCTGCGCGTGGCGTGCGTGAGAATCCCCAGATTCCCGATCGGCGCGGTGTGGCTCGACGCGATCGGAACAAACGCGGCGCCCGCGCCGGCGGAGCCGGCGAACGCGCCATCCGCCGCGGCGACGTCGCACTGGGATAACCGCCCCCTCGCCCTGCGCGATGGCCAACGCCTGCGCACCGTCAGCGCCGCCGCCGCACGATTGCACGTTCGCGCAGGAATGACCGTCGCCGCCGCGCGCGGCCGATGCGCTACCCTCGAAGTGCGCGACTGGGACGAGCTCTGCGTGAGCCGCGAAGTCGCGCGCACCAGCGCGGCCTTTCTCTCAGCCAGCCCTCAGGTGGCGCCGGCCGCGGGACTGCCGGGGACGTGGTGGGTGGGCGCCACGGGATTCGAGGCGCTGGGTGGGGAGAGCGCGCTCGCCGAGACGCTGCAGCGGATGGCGAGAGTGTGGCACCCTAGCGCGCGTGTTGGGATTGCGGACTCTTGTGTCGCCGCACGTGCAGCTACATGGCCGGCTGATGGCAGATGGCGGATGGCAGATGGCAGAAATGCGGGGACGAGGGGCATTGTCCCATCTGGCGACGACGCTGCTTACCTCGCGTCGCTGCCGCTCTCGCTCATTCCGATGGACGCTGAAGTGCGCGAAGCGCTTGTTGCTTTGGGGCTCGGCACGTGCGGGGCGCTGACTGCGCTCTCGGGGGGTGATGTGGAACGGCGATGGGGGGCGGCGGGGCTCTCGGCGTGGCGGCTTGCGCAGGGGATTGATCCACGTCGCCCGGTGCTCGCGCACGTCGGGCCGTCACGGCAGGCGCATGCGGAACTGGCGCTGAGCACCACCAGCGCCGAGCCGGTGTTGTTTCTCGTGCGCGGCGCGCTCGAGCGGTTGATGGCCGATCTCATTCGCGACGGGCGCGCCGCCGCCGCGGTGAGCATCACCCTCACCCTCGACGACGGACGCGGCGCGCTGCCATCGGGCGGCATGCCGCACACGGTCACCCGCGAAGTGCGCGTCCCGCGCGCCATCGCCCGCGTGGCGCCGTGGTTCGAACGATGCCGCGCCCTGCTCGACACGTGGACACTCACCGCGCCGGTCTGCGCCGTGACGGTCTCGATCACCGCGGTGGCCCCACTCGGCGCCGAACAAGGCGACCTCCTCGCCCCCGCCTGGCGCGACCCCGCAGCCGCCGAGGCGGCGTTTGAGCGGTTGCGGTCGACGCTGGGGGCGCGGGGCGTGGTTAGGCCGGTGGCGAAAGATGGGTATTGCCCCGAAAGGGAGGGATTATGGTTGGGGCTGGAGACGGTGGACGGTGGACGGTGGACGGTGGAAACAGCCACTCACCCACCCTCCACCGTCAACCGTCCACCGTCTACCGTCACTCTCCGTTTGCTCGAGTCCCCCGAGCCGGTAACCGTGGTTGCCTCCCCACAAGGAGAGCCTCGCGCGCTAAACTGGCACCACCGCCGCATCCCCATCGCCCGCGCGCGCGGGCCCGAGCGGCTCTCGGGCGAATGGTGGACCGACTCGCCGTTCGCGCGTGACTACTGGCGCTGTGAGAGCGAGGAGCTGGAGCAGGAGTTTTTGCTCTACCGGGACGCACAGGGATGGAGATTGCAGGGGTGGTATGACTGAATGGACGGTAGACGGTGGACGGTGGATCCCGCCACTCATCCACCGTCTACCGTCAACCGTCTACCGTCACTTAGCCCCCTTCGCAAACCCTTCCCGCTGCATCACCCCCCACCCGGTGTCGCCCCGCATCACCTTCCAGAACGCGTGCAGGCGAAAGACCACCGTGAGCTGGCGATAGCCGAGTCCTTCGACGAGCGCGAAGAAGAAGAGCCGCCACAGGTCGCGACGGTGGTTGTAGCGGCGGAACGTCACTTCATCGAGGGCGATGAGCGAGCCCGCGGCGCTTCGCCGCGACAGCGAAGCGGAAGCCAGGCGCCAGGGATCGGTGGCGCCGGAGAACGAGACGTAGCTGAAATCGGTTGCCGCGACGAGCGTCGGCACCGTGACAGCCCTCGACGCAGCAGCGTCTTGCGCTCGGCCAACCGCCGGGGCGATCAGCGAGAGGGCCAACATGAGTACGGTGGTGACCGGCCGGGACGTTTGCGTCATGCTTGCAAGCTACCGACCGCTCGCAGGCCTCGAAAGGCGACGACCAGCCGCGTAGACGACGCTGCCGGTGGCGGGAACGAACAGCGCCACGAGCAACGCCTTGGGATCGGCGGCCACGCTGGCCACGCACATCGCGGCGATGCCCGCGATGAACACAATGAGCGGAAGCGGATAGAGTGGCATCGAGAAGCCCGTGGGCACGCCGTTCCGCCGACGCAGGATCACCGTGCCGAACAGCGCGACGGCGAGGAACGGATACCAGACGAGCGCGTAGGCGCCGATGATGGCGGAGTAGCCACCAGAGAGCACGAAGGCCATGGCGACGACCGTCATCGCCAGCACCGCGTTGCCCGGCGTCTGCGTGCGCGGCCAGACGCGCGCGAGCCATCTGGGGAAGAGCCCGTCTTCCGCCGGGGCGAGGTAGTATCGCGATTGCCCGATGCACTGCGCGGCGACGGTGCCGAGCGTGGAGCACATCACCAGGACGGCGATCACCTGCGCGGCACGCGGACCGATGGCGGCGCCCAGCGTCTGGGCGGCCACCGTTTCAGACGTGGCCACACCATTGAAGCCGAGCACATGGAAGTACGCGATGTTCGTGCCGACGTATGCCGTGGCGATGAAGCCGAGGCCGAGCAGGAGGCCGATGGGGAGGGTGCGCTGCGGCGTGCGCACTTCGCCGGCGAGACCGGCGACGGAGGCATAGCCGTCGTACGCCCACAGAATGGCCACGAAGGCCGGACCCAGGGCGGCGAGCCCGCCAACACTCGGCGGCGGCGGCGCGGCCACGGGGTGCGTGCCCGTGAAGAGCAGCGCGGTGAGCGCGAGCGCGAGGAGCGCGAGCAGCTTGCCGACGCCAGCGAGACCGGCGATGCGCGTGCTGGTGAGAGTGGAGAGCGCGGCGATTCCGCCGAGCATCGCGATCACCGATGCGGCGAGCAGACGACGCGGCATTTCGCCGAGCGGCCAGATGACGGAGAAGTAGTCGGCGAAGGCGCGCGCGACGGCAGCGACGGCCATCGGCGCCCCGAACAGCGTGGCCCACGCGATGAGGAAGCCGAGGAAGGGGCCGTACGCGGTGTACGTATAGACGTACTCGGAGCCCGAGCGCGGCAGTCGCACGGAGAGTTCGGCGTAGCAGTACGCGCCACAGAGCGCGACCACGCCGCCGCCGATCCAGAGCATCAGGCTCGCGCTGATCGAGCCCGCGCCGCTCGCCACCTGTCCTGGCACGCGAAAGACGGCGCTGCCGATGGTCCAGCCGACGGTGAACAGCGCGGCGCTGATGGGACCGAGCAGGCGAGGCAGGCGGTCCGTTGTCATCGGGGGGCTCCGGGTGGGCGTGGACGGACGCCGAACGTCGCCAACAACTGTGGCCCGCGCAAGCCGACGGTCAGGACGGCGTCGTCTCTGCTTCGATCCACGTGCCGTAGGCGCGCTCCACCTGATCAAACGCGATCGCGTGGATCGCCGGCACGTCGTACGTGTGCAGTTCCTTGATGGTCGCTTCGACGTCGGTGTATCGCGCGGTGGTCGTCTTGCAGAGTACGCGGATCTCGCGGTCCTGCTGCACGGTGCCGTTCCAGCGGTAGACGCTCTCGATGTCGGAGAGCTGGACGCAGGCAGCGAGTTTGCGTTCGACCAGCGCGTGGGCGATGGCCAGCGCGCGGTCGCGCGAATCAATGGTGGTGACGACGGCGATGTAGGTCATGGTGGCTCCGGGAAGATGCTCATCACCCGTGCAGCGCGCACCGCCTTGGCACGGGGGTTTCCGCTCTTGTCGTTTCGGTGTTTATTCGGTATCCTTTCATTAGATACTCGCCCGGTCCGGCGCGCGAGCCCCGTGCAGTTCCCTGCCCCCTGTTCCCTGCACCTGGCTATGTACGCCGAGCTTCACTGCCACTCCACGTTTTCGCTGCTCGATGGCGCGTCGGATCCCGAGCGCTTGGTCGAGCGGGCGGTGGAGCTTGGGTTGCCGGCGCTCGCGCTCACGGACCACGACGACCTGGGCGGCGCGGTGCGGTTCGCGACGGCGGCGAAGGGGGCGGGGATTGCGGGGATAATTGGTGTTGAGCTCACCGTCGAGCAGACGGTGGACGGTGGACAGTGGACGGTGGAGGGAGCCGATGGTCGCGTGGAGGAGGCCGATGGTCCTCTCGGCGATGCGGCCGCAGGACCGCGCAGCGGTCCGAGAGCATCGCCGAGAGGACCATCGGTCTCCTCCATCGGTGCACGCGGCGGTCCGAGAGCATCGCCGGAAGGAACGCCTGCCTCGGCGCTCTTCCACTTGGTGCTCCTCGCCGAATCGCGCGATGGCTACGCCAACCTCTCGTCGCTCATCACCCGCGCGCGAATGGACAACCCGCGCGGGACCCCGCACGTCTCGCTCGATACGCTCGCGCGGCACGCTGATGGGTTGTACGCGCTCACCGGATGCGCGCGCGGCGCGGTGCCGCAGGCGCTGCTGCGCCGCGGGCATGACGCGGCGTGCGAGGCGCTCGCCACATTGCTCGATATCTTCGGGCGCCGTGTGTCGGTGGAGGTGTGGGACCACGCGCTCCCCGACGAGCGCGCGCTCGCGCGCGAGCTCATCGCCGTGGCCCGCGCGCTCGACGTGCCGTGGGTGGTCACCAACGACGTGCACTATGCGCGCGCCACGCAGCGCCTCGCGCATGACGTGCTCTGCGCGCTGCGCCACGGCGAGACGCTGGCGTCGATGGGGACGCGGCTCCGCCCGAACGGCGAGTGGTACCTCAAGGGCTACGCGCAGATGCGCCGTCGCTGGCAGGACGATGACTCGGGGCTAAAGCAGACACTGGCCATCGCCGAGCGGTGCGCGTTTCGCCTGCAGGATCTCAAGCCGCGCCTGCCGCACTTCACGCTTCCGCCGGGCATCAGCGAAGACGAGTACTTGGCGCGTCTCGTGGAACACGGCGCGGAGGAGCGCTGGGGGTGGCGTCGCACGGCGCGGCACGACAAGCAGCTCGAGCACGAACTCGCGCTGATCGCGAAGCTCGGGCTCGCCGGCTATTTCCTGATCGTCTGGGACATCGTGCGCTTCGCGCGCCGCGAGGGGATCCTGTGCCAGGGGCGCGGCTCGGCGGCCAACAGCGCCGTCTGTTACTGCCTGGGGATCACGGCGGTGGATCCCATCAAGCTCGAGTTGCTCTTCGAACGGTTTCTCAGCGAGGAGCGCAGCGAGGCGCCGGACATCGACATTGACTTCGCGCACCGTGATCGCGAGCGGGTGCTGCAGTACGTGTACGACACGTACGGGCGCGAGCATGCGGCGATGGTGTGTGAGCACATCACGTGGCGGGGGCGGAGCGCGGTGCGCGACGCGGCGCGCGTGCTGGGGTACGCGCCGCAGCAGGCGGACGAGTTGGCGCTTGTCGCAGATCGCTTTTCGGCGCGGCGGACGGCAGAGGCGCTGAGGCAATCGGCAGAGGGTCCTGTGCGCGAGGCTCTCGGACCGCTGCGCGGGTCGGCGGAGGGCGATGTCCCTCCCACCGATGCTCTCGGACCGCTGCGCGGTCCTGCGGCCGCATCGGCGAGAGGGACATCGCCCTCCGCCTCTGCATCCGCCGCCGATCCCTTCGCGCCGGAAATCGCGGATGTGATGGGGCCGGCCAACTACCACAAGCGCGCGGCGGTGTCGAGCGTCGCGGACCGGCTGGGGATGCAGTTCATGCCCGGCACGCAGGCGTATCAGCGGATGCGGGAGGAGAGAGAGGCACACAGGATGGTGACGGTGGATGGTGCCGGTGTTCCGCCGGCGACGGTGGACGGTGGACGGCGGACGGTGGAGGTGGCGGGCGGCGATGTCCCGTCGAGCGAGGCGGCCGCAGGACCGCGCAGCGGTCCGAGAGCCTCGCGCGACGGGATATCGCCGTCCGCCACAGTCACGACGTGCACCGGGACATCAGCCCGCGCCCATACCTTGGCTGACATCGTCGAACAGCTCGCCGAAGCCCCGCGCCACCGCGGCATCCACGTCGGCGGATTCGTGCTCACCGAGCAGCCCCTGCGCACCATCGTCCCCATCGAACCCGCCGCGATGGACGGGCGCACCGTCATCCAGTGGGAAAAGGACGACCTCGACCCCGTCGGCCTCGTGAAGATCGACCTGCTCGGCCTCGGCATGCTCACGTTGCTTCAGGACTGCATCAAGTACGTGCGCGCTACGCGCGGCGTGACCATTGAGCTGTCCCAGCTCGACCTGCGCGACCAGGCCGTCTACGACGACCTCTGCAACGCCGACACGGTGGGCGTCTTTCAGGTGGAGAGCCGCGCGCAGATGAACACCCTGCCCCGCCTCAAGCCGCGCTCCTTCTACGACCTCGTCGTCGAGGTGGCGCTCATTCGCCCGGGGCCTATTCAGGGCGAGATGGTGCATCCCTATCTGCGGCGCCGCGCTGGCGAGGAAGAGGTCACCTATCCGCATCCGTCGCTCGAGCCGGTGCTCAAGCGCACGCTCGGCGTGCCGCTCTTCCAGGAGCAGGGGATGCAGGTGGCCATCGTCGCCGCGGGGTTCACGCCCGGCGAAGCCGATGTTCTGCGCAAGGCGATGGGACACAAGCGCAGCCACGAGCGCATGGCCGCCATCTGCCAGAAGATGATCGAGGGAATGAAAGCCAACGGCATCCCCGACGACGTTGCGCTCCGCATTTACAACCAGATCAACGCCTTCGCCGATTACGGCTTCCCCGAAAGCCACGCGGCGAGCTTCGCGCTGATCGTCTACGCGAGCGCGTACCTGCGGCACTATTACCCCGCCGAATACCTGTGCGCGATCCTCAACGCGCAACCGATGGGGTTCTACAGCGAAGGGACGCTCGTCGAGGACGCCAAGCGTCACGGCGTGAAGGTGCTGGGGGCCGACGTCACGAAGAGCGGATGGGATCATCAGATGGTGTGTGTTAATGGGGTTATTGTGCGGCCGAGGGATGGAGTTGTTTTCACAACTGATGGTGTGGGGGCGAGTGACGGTAGACGGTTGACGGTGGACGGTGGATCACTGCCCTCATCCACCGTCCACCGTCCGCCGTCCACCGTCTCACCTGTTGTGCGCTTGGGCCTCCGCTCCATCCGTGGCCTCGGCCCCGACGCCCGCGACCGGATCGGCCGCGCGCGCGCGGGCGGGGCGTTCCGTTCCATTGATGACTTCGTGCAGCGCACGCGGCTTGATCGACGCGCGTTGCGTCTACTCGCCGAGTCGGGGGCGCTGGATGCGTTTGTGCGCGACGAGCCGATGGCGCGGCGGCGGCGCGTGGCGCTATGGAAGGTGCTCGAGGCGCAACGCGGGAGCGGCGGGCCGCTGGCGCTCTTCCCCGAAGTGGACGTGCCCAAGGCGCTTCCCGCCTACACCGCGCCCGAACTCACCGAGGCCGACTACCGCCTCACCGGCGTGTCGCTGCACGGCCACCCGATGCGCCACCTGCGCGCGACGCTCAAGCTCAACGATCTGGCGACCGCGCGGCAGTTGCTTCAGGAGGGGCGCGACGGCGAGCCAGTGGGAATGGCGGGTCTCGTCATCTGCCGCCAGCGGCCGGGGACCGCCAAGGGCTTCGTCTTCCTGACGCTCGAGGACGAGACGGGGATGGTGAATGTCGTCGTGACGCCGCAGGCTTTCGAGCGGCAGGCGCTGCTCATCTCGCGCACGCCGCTCCTGCTCGTGCGCGGCATCCTGCAGGTGGAACAGCGCGTGGTCAACATCCGGGCGCGTGAGTTCCTGCCGCTCGAAGGGGCCATCGAAGCGCGGTCGCACGACTACCACTGACACACGATCGCTTCCTAAATAGGAGTCCGGCCCCCACATTTGGGGCACCCCCTGCTTGCCCCATGACGACGCCCCCTAACGATCTTGCCCAGGCGATACTCGCCGGCGGCTGCTTCTGGTGCCTCGAAGCGGCCTTTGAGCAGCTGCGCGGCGTCGACGCCGTGAAGAGCGGCTACGCGGGCGGCCGCCGTCCCAACCCGACGTACGAGCAGGTCTGCGCGGGGACCACTGGGCACGCCGAGGTGGTGCAGGTGACGTACGATCCGCGGGCCATCGCGTATCGCGACCTGCTCGAGGTCTTCTTCACCGTGCACGACCCGACGCAGTTGAACCGCCAAGGTCCGGACGTGGGGACGCAGTATCGCTCGGCGATCTTCCCGCTGACGCCCGAGCAGGAGGCCGACGCGCAGGCGGTCATCGCGGATCTCGACCGCGACCGGGTGTACGACCTTCCGGTTGTCACGACAATCGAGCGCGACGCGACGTTCTACCCGGCGGAATCCAATCACGACCGGTACTATCGCCGGCATCCGTTCCAGCCGTACTGCCTCGCCGTCATCTCGCCGAAACTCGCCAAGCTCCGCGCCAAGCACGCCGGCAAGCTGAAGGGGTGATTGGCGCGGCGCGCGATGCCGCGGTGTGTCGGCAGAGTCGCTCGATGTGCGCGGCCGTGGTAGATTCGGCTCACATCACTCGCACGGAGCACGGCCCGATGTTTCGCACACTCGACGATTTCTCCGCCGCCTGGACGCAGGAGACGGAAAGCACGCTCAAGATCCTCCGGACGCTCACCGATGCGTCGTTGGCGCAGCGAGTGACACCCGACGGCCGCACCCTCGGCTTCCTCGCGTGGCACATCACGTGCACGCTCGCTGAGATGGGCGGTCACGCTGCGCTGGCTATTGACGGACCGACCGAGCAGACGCCGGAGGCCGTGCCGAAGCGCGCTGCAGAGATCGCCGCGCAGTACGAGCGGGCCGCTGCCCAGGTCGTCCCCGCCGTGCGGGCGAAGTGGACCGATGCCATGCTGTCGGAGAAGGTGCCGATGTACGGCGAGGATTGGCCGCGCGGGCTCACGCTGGCGATTCTCATCAGCCACCAAACGCATCATCGCGGCCAGATGACCGTGCTGATGCGGCAGGCGGGACTGCCGGTGCCGGGGATGGTGGGGCCGTCGAAGGAGGAGTGGGCGGCGATGGGGATGCCGGCGCAGCCGTAAGCGACGCGTGCACGCTCCGCAGCGCACCACGCGCAGCGTTCTCGCCGGCGCCGCGTTTCTCATGGCCACCTCGGCCATCGGTCCGGGGTTCCTGACGCAGACGGCGGCGTTCACCGCGCAACTGGGGGCGAGCTTCGGCTTCGCCATCCTGCTGTCGGTGCTGTTCGACCTCGGCGCGCAACTGAACATCTGGCGCGTGCTCACCGTGAGCGGCCGGCGCGCGCAGGATGTCGCCAACGACGTGGTGCCCGGGCTGGGGCACGCGCTGGCGTTTCTCGTGGTGCTTGGTGGACTCGCGTTCAACGTCGGCAACGTCGCCGGCGCGGGACTTGGACTGAACGTCGTCTTCGGCGTGGACGTGCGCGCCGGGGCGGCGCTGAGCGCCCTCCTCGCCATCGCGATCTTCCTGGTGAAAGAAGTGGGGCGGGCGATGGACCGGTTCACCGTGGCGCTCGGTTTCGTGATGGTGGCGCTCGCCGGCTACGTCGCCATTGCCTCGGCGCCGCCGGTCGGCGAGGCCGTGCTGCGCAGCGTCGTCCCCGAGCGCATCGCGCCGCTGAGCATCGTCACCATCGTCGGCGGGACGGTCGGCGGGTACATCACCTTCGCGGGGGCGCACCGCCTGCTCGACGCCGGCGTCACGGGCCCGGGCGCGCTGCGGCACGTCACACAGTCGGCGACAAGCGCCATCGTGATCGCGTCGCTAATGCGCGTCGTGCTCTTCCTCGGGGCGCTGGGTGTCGTTTCTCAAGGACTGGCGCTTGACCCACAGAACCCGCCGGCGTCGGTCTTTCGACACGCTGCGGGCGAGGCCGGATTTCGGGTGTTCGGCGTGGTGATGTGGTCGGCCGCCATCACCTCGGTGGTCGGCTCGGCCTACACGTCGGTGTCGTTCCTGCGCGGCCTGCTTCCGCGCGTCGATGAGCGCTGGGCACGACTGGTCATCGCGTTCATTGTCGTCTCGACGCTCATCTTCGTCACCGTCGGGCGTCCGGTGAAGGTGCTCATCCTCGTCGGCGCGCTGAACGGACTGATCCTTCCCCTCTCGCTCGGCACGATGCTGGTGGCCGCGCACCGCCAGTCGGTGGTCGGCGCGTACCGTCATCCAGCGGCGCTCACCGTCGGCGGCGCCCTGGTGACGCTGGCGATGGCGTGGCTGAGCGTGCAGACGCTGATTCACGAAGTGCCGGCGTTCCTGAAGTAACCCCACGGAGTTCGTCATGCCCGCCCCCGCCGTAGCCATCCACCTGCACGCGCTGCTCTCGCGAGACTTGCGCGCCCTGCGCCGTGAAGTCGAGGCGTATCCCACCGATGACGCGGTGTGGGCGACACCTGCGGGCATCGCCAACTCCTGCGGCACGCTGGTGCTGCATCTTGCCGGCAACCTTCGCTTGTTTGTCGGGCATGTGATCGGCGGCATCCCGTACGAACGCGACCGGCCGCGCGAGTTCAGCGCGCGCGGCCTTTCCCGCGTTGAGCTGCTCGGCGAACTCGACGCCGCGCTCGCGGCGGTGGACGGTGCCGTGCCGCACCTCACCGAGTCGGTGCTCGCCTCGGAGTTCCCGCTCGCCATCGGCGCCGTGCGCGTGAATACGCAGGAGTTCCTGCTGCACTGCGCCGTGCACCTGACGTATCACCTGGGACAGGTGGATTACCATCGGCGGCTCACCACCGGCGCGCCGGTGACGGTGGCGACGGTGTCGCCCGCCGAGCTGTCGAGCGCGCGGCCGGCCGGCTGATGCGCTGGCCGCGTGTGCGCATCCCGCCGCTGCGCGAATGGACGCTGTTTGGGCGCCCGATTGGCGAGTGCCTGTATCTCGGGGCGATGGCGTTCCTCGGGGCGAATGCGCTCCAGCAGGCATCGTCGCGGGCGGCCTCGACCGAGATCGAGTGGACCGTGCTGGCGGGTCAGCTCGCGATCGGCTCGACGGCTCTCGGAGTGATTCTCGCGACGCTCCTAGGGCGCGTGATCGGGCTGCGGCTGTTGTGGCTGTTCGGCGTGGCGGTCTGCTTCACGCCGCCGCTTGCCGCGTGGGGGTTGGCGGGCGCTCCGTCCTATGATGTGTTTCTCGCCTCCCTGGGCGGCCTCCTGCTCGGCATCGCCGCGGTGTGGTACGGGAGGCGCCGCCTGCATGCGGCCATCACGCGGCGCCTGTGGCCAAGACTGCTCGCGCTGCACGACGCCGCGGCAAGCGATTTCGTCCAGACGGTGGGGGACGTGTCGCCGTCGCGGTGGTCGCAGCGACCGTCGTCTGAGGCCTGGTCCCCCGCCGAGATCACCGAGCACCTGGCGCGCACGTACTCCCAGTATGCGGGCGAGGCGCGCGGCAAGAACGCGCTCCGCATTCGGCTGCGCCTTCCGCAGCGCGCTCTCGCGCGCGCGTTCGTGAAGCCGCGGCTCCTGGCGGGCGCGCCGTTTCCGAAGGCGCGCGCGCCGCGCGCGTTGCTGCCCGTGTCGGGGCCCGCGACACCGGCGGATGGCGCCGCGTTGTTCCGCGCCACTGGCGCGGGGTGCCTGCGGGATCTGGGATTGCTCGCCGAACGCCGGCCGCACCGCGAGTTGGTGCATCCCTATCTCGGCGCGCTGCCGCTCTACGAAGTCGTGCAGTTCGCTGTGCAACACATCCGCCACCATCACCGGCAGCTTCAGGCGGCTCTCGCCGAAGCGCCGTCGCCGGAGCCCGCAGATGACCAGTCGCCGTGACGTACTGAAGACGCTTGCCGCGCTGGCCGCCGCCGGCGTCGCCCCTCGCGCCCTGCGTGCCATGTCTCCGCGGGCAGGCACGATCGATCGCATCGGTCTCCAGCTCTACACGGTGCGCGCGGCGATGGCGGCGGACTTGCCTGGCACGCTCAAGGCTGTCGCCGCGCTTGGTTACCGCGAAGTGGAGTTTGCCGGCTACTTCGGGCGCCCGGGCGCTGAGCTTCGCCAGATGCTTGCCGACCTCGCCCTGACTGCGCCGTCCACGCACATCGGACTCCCCGACGCGCAGGAGCGCTTCGGCGCGACCGCCGAGGCCGCGCAGGCGATCGGCATTCAGTACCTCACGGTTCCATCGCTCGATATGCGCGCGCTGAAGACGGTGGACGACTGGAAGCGCATGGCCGACACGTTCAACACGGTGGGAGCGCGCGCCAAGGCGGCTGGCCTACGCTTCGGCTTCCATAATCACGCCGCCGAGTTCACACCGGTGGAAGGTCAGGTGCCGCTTGACCTGCTGATCCGCGGCACCGATCCCACGCTCGTGACCTTTGAGCTGGACATCTACTGGGCGGTGCGCGCTGGACAGGATCCGACGGGCTACCTCGCGAAGCACCCGGGACGCTTCGAGATGGTGCACGTGAAGGACGCCACGGCCGCGCCGGCGCTGACGATGACCGAGGTGGGTGCTGGCACACTTGATTGGGCGGCCATCTTCGCCTCACGCGGCGCGGCCGGCATCCGGCACTACTTCGTGGAGCACGACAATCCGGCCGATCCGATGGCGAGCATCCGCACGTCGGTCGGATATCTCAAGGCGTTGCGGTTCTAGCGCTGGGCCGCTGGGCCTCGCGAGCGGCGAGGAACGGCAACGGCTTCACAGGAGATCACGGAGGACACGGAGAAAGACACTGCAAATACTTGGGGTAACGACAACGCGCCAAGCGAAAGCAGAGTGGCGCTCGATGTTAACCCAAGAAGTTGCAGTGCTCCGTGTTCTCCGTGTCTCCGTGGTGAAGCAGTTGTTGTTCTCGATGTCTCCGTGGTGAAGCAGTGCCCGTCCCCCTACCCCAGCCCGCGCTCAATCCGCTCGCAAAGCGTCCGCAGGAC
>VHBQ01000048.1 GCA_016871855.1 Gemmatimonadota bacterium | reverse complement strand
GCAGCTGTCCGGCGAGCCGCGAGGCGCCCGCCCGGTCGTTGCGCCACAGGTACGCTGACCTGGCGCCGGCCCCCTCGACGATGCCGCCGCGCACGGTGAATGGCAGGCTCTCGCCGTTGACGTGCATGGCGGGATCTGCCGACAGCGCCAAGCGCTCCGCCGTCATCGGCGCCGCGTCCTCCGTCCACCAGGCCTCCACGCCGAACGCGACGGGGAGTGCCCACGCGGTGATGTCGTAGAACTCGTACCCCTCGCCGTCGGCGCTCTTGCCGCGGTTAATGTTGCGCTTGAAGTAGTCGAGCTGTGACTTGGCGAAGACCGGATCGAGCGACGGGTCGGGTTCGAGCACCGCCTTGGCCACGCGGCCATGCGGCTGGGCGAGATCCACGATGAGCGACCCCGTGGGGAACGTGCGCGCCCCCACGGCGTCGTCGGCGTACGCGTGCGCCTTGGCGCTGGTCAGCGGCTGGGTGAGGCGATGCACCTCGACCCCCGCGCGGAGCAGGGCGGCAGCCAGTTCGCCGGCACGCCCCGGGTCGTTCCCCGGGGCGAGCACCACGCGCTTCATCGCCTGGGACTTGCCGTCGGCCACCGCGCCCTGCCGGAAAGCGAGATAGTCCCTCACGCGCTCGCGCGCGCGCGCCGCCACGGTCTCGAACGTGGCGATCGACGCGGTGAAGTGCTTGGCGATCCCGTCGCGCAGCGACAGGAGCGTGCCGTCCTCACGGCGCTTCAGCAGGGCGGGGCCGCCGTCCGTCTCATACGTGGCGCCCGTGGCGCCGGTGAGCGACGGCCACGTGTCGTAGTAGCCCGGGTAGTACAGGTCGAACTGGTCGCGCACGTAGTACAGCCAGCCGAACTCGTCGAAGGCGCGCGCGTTGCCGGCGCCCACCGCCTCGTTCCACTTGTTCGGCCAGCCGCTGATGTTCGTGTTGATCGGCCGCGAGGCTGGGGCCATGTAGTACTGCGCGGTGTAGCCGTGCAGGTCGGCGGTGACCATCGGGTGCCAGCGCAGCATGCCGGCGACGATGTTGCGCACCTCCCGCTGGGTGGTGGCGATGAGGTCGCGGTTCATGTCGAACCGGTAGTGGTTGTACCGGCCGGCGATCGTCCATGGCTGGCCGCGCTGCTGCTCGAGCGCCATGCGTTCGGGGCTGCCGACGGCGATGGAGTTGGACCAGACGGCGAAGCGCTCGTGCCCGTCGGGATTGGACGACGGGTTGATGATCACCAGCGCGTCCTTGAGCAGGGCGACCGTCTTGGGATCCTCGGTGGCGGCGAAGTGATAGAGCAGCGCCATCGAGGCCTCGAAGCCCGGCACCTCGTCGCCGTGCACCGAGCCGCTGAACCAGACAACGGCCGGCGTTCGCGCCGCGGCGGCCTCCAGTTCGGCGGCGCTGGCGCCGCGCGGATCGGCGATGCGCTCCAGGTCGGCGCGAATCTGGTCGAGCTTCGCGATGTTCTCGGGCGACGACACGATGTAGAGGCGCATCGTCCGCCGCTCGTTGGTGCGTCCCATCTCCTCGACGCGCACGCGGTCCTTCGCGGCATCGGCGATGGCGAGCAGTACGCGCTCCTGCGAGGCGTACTGCGTATGCCACGTGCCGATCCCGTAGCCGAGCAGGTCGTCGGGCTTCGGCACCGACGCGCGGTACGGGCCCTTGGCGTAGAACGAGAACTTCGCGTCGTCGCGGAGCGAGTCTACGGGGGTGCGCTGGGCGGCGAGCGGGAGGGCGAGGCAGCCGGCGAGCAGGGCGATCAGGAAGCGGCGCATGGCGATGCGGGGTGAGGTTGGGAAGCGTCGAATTTGTGCTGCGGGACGCGGCGCGGACTAGGGCCGGGTACGAGCGGGTCTGTCTCACTACGGAGGATGTGGAGAACTGCAACTGCTTAACCACGGAGACACGGAGGACGCCGAGAACTGCAACTGCAATACCAAGGGTTAACGACAGCACGCCACGCAGACGTTGCGGTGGCGAGCGCAGTTAACCCAAGAAGTTGCAGCTCTCCGTGCCCTCCGTGTCTCCGTGGTGAAGCCGTTGCCGTTCTCCGTGCCCTCCGTGTCTCCGTGGTGAAGCAGTCCCCCTCGCCCTCAGAACTCGATCTGCGTCCCCATCTCGACTACACGGTTCGGCGGGAGCTGGAAGAACGCCGCGGCGGAGAGCGCGTTCTTCGACATGAACGCGAACAGCCGCTTGCGCCAGATGCTCATCGACATCCCGCCTTCCTTCCACGCCTTCTGCCGGGGAATGAGCAGCTCGCGTCCAAGGTAGTAACTCGTCTCCATGGGGCGCGCCTTGACGCCGCGCTCGCGCAGCAGCCCCAGCAACTCGGTCACGTCCGGCGTCTCCATGAATCCGTACACGGCCGTGGCGCGCACGAACCCGTGCTCGAGCGGCTCCATCGTGAGGCGCTCCGCATGGAGCACCTCGGGCACCGTGGTCGTCTGGATCGAGAGCAGGATGACCTGCTCGTGCAGCACCTTGTTGTGCTTCAGGTGATGCAGCAGCACCACCGGCGCGCCCGCCGGCTCCGACGTCATGAAGACGGCCGTGCCCGGGACGCGCACGACCTTGCCGGACGACAGGCTCTTGAGGAAGGCGTCGAGCGGCATCGTGATCTCCTTCAACCGCTCGCGCAGGATGGCGCGTCCGCGCTTCCACGTCGTCATGCCAGCGAAGATCAACAGGGCAATGGTCACGGGCACCCAGCCGCCGTGGAGCAGCTTCGCCACATTCGAGCCGAACAACGCCACGTCCATCAGGACGAATCCGCCGACCAGCAGCGCCACCTGCCAGCGCGGCCAGTTCCAGCGCGCCGCGGTCACTACGCCAAACAGCACGGACGTCGCGAGCATCGTGCCCGTGACCGCGATGCCGTACGCCGCGCTCAGCTCGGACGACCCGCGGAACGCCAGCACGATCAGCAGGCAGCCCACCATCAGCGCCCAGTTGACCTCGGGGATGTAGATCTGTCCCTCGGTCTTCGCCGACGTGTGCCTGATGGTCACGCGCGGCGAATACCCGAGCTGGACGCACTGCTGCGTGATGCTGAACGCGCCGGAGATCATCGCCTGCGACGCGATGATCGCTGCCGCGGTCGCCAGCGCGATGAGCGGATAGAGCAGGGCACGCGGAGCCAGCATGTAGAACGGGTTCTCGACCGCCGCGGGCTCGCGCAGCAGGAGTGCGCCCTGGCCAAAGTAGTTGAGCGTGAGGCAGGGCAGCACAATCAGCAGCCACGCCATCCGGATGGGGCGCCTGCCGAAGTGGCCCATGTCGGCGTACAGCGCCTCGGCGCCGGTGACCGCCAGCACCACGTAGCCCACCACCAGCACGGACATGTGGCTCTCGGTCATGAACAGATTGACCGCATACCACGGATTCACCGCGAGCAGAATCTGCGGATGGTACCACACCTCATACAGGCCGAGTGCACCGATGACCAGAAACCAGGTGAGTGTGATCGGCCCGAACAGCGCTCCCACGGCCGCCGTGCCGCGCTGCTGCAGAAGAAACAGCCCGATGAGAATGCCCACCGTGAGTGGCACGACGGCGACCGCGAACTTGGGCGAGACGATTTCGAGCCCTTCCATCGCGCCGAGCACCGAGATGGCCGGGGTGATCGCGCCGTCGCCGTAGAGCAGCGCGGCGCCGAACAGCCCAATGGCAATCAAGACCGCCCGGCTGCGGTGTCGCTCTGTCTGCTTGCTCACGATGAGCGAGAGCATGGCCAGCACGCCGCCCTCGCCGCGGTTGTCCGCGCGCATGACGAAGGTGACGTACTTGACCGTCACTACGAGCATCAGCGCCCAGAAGATGAGCGACGCGACCCCGTAGACATTGCTGGGCAGGGGTTGCAGCGCGTGCCCCGGCTTGAAGCACTCGCGCAGCGCGTAGAGCGGCGACGTGCCGATGTCGCCGTAGACGACGCCGAGCGCGGCGAGCGTCAGCACGGCCAGCCGCTTGCCGGTTGGATGTTCCTCGACGTGGTGGTGCGCTTGCTGCGGCGCCGGGACCTGGCCAGGGGCGCCGGTGGACGGTTCGCTCGCTGGGGCCGTTGGCGCCGGGGAATCCGCGGACGGCGTTGGGCTGCTGGAATCAGCCGGCATATTGTCGCGGGGCAGCGCCCCAGGGAATCTCGTGGTTCGGGGCCCGAATCCGTCGCCCCAAAAAAAACGGGCCGCGCTCGTGCGCGACCCGTTGTAACATATGGCGGACGCCGTCAACGTCCAGCCGCCATCCCCTACTTCTGGGTGGCCCGCGCGTGAATCGCCGCCGCGGCGTCGTCGAGGATCTTGGCCACGCCCGTGAGGAACTCGTGGTCCTCAAGCCGATGCGACGCCTGCGAATACGTGGCCCGAGCGAGCCGCCCGAAGGCGCGGTTCATCTCCTGCATCGCGTCGCTGGTGAGTCCCGCCCCCGCCCGCGCGACGCGCGAGAAGATGTCGTCCACCGTGCTCTGGTGCGCCGCGAGGTGCTCCCGGCCGGCATCGGTGATCTCGTACACCCGCTTGCCGCCTTCGTCCGCCGTGGACCGCGCGAACCCCATTTCCTCCAGCAGCGTGAGCGTCGGGTACACCGTGCCGGCGCTTGGCTGATAGGTCCCGCCCGACCGCTCCTCGATCGCCTTGATGATGTCGTAGCCGTGGCGCGGACGCTCGTCGAGCAGTGAGAGGATGACCAGCTTGAGGTCGCCGTGTCCGAAGAACCGACCGCCGCGGAAGGGGCCGCCGCGGAATCGCCCGCTCATCCGGCCGATGAAGCTCGCGAACTCGGCGTCGAGTCCCGCCCACCCACGCCCCGCCCCCCGCCGATCACACCGCCGTGTCTCTTGCATCTGTCCCTCCAGGAAGCGAATGCCAGTAAAAGATATGTCTAAATATAGCTAAGATATATCGAATATCAAGGGGCCGTGCCAGACCGATGGGGCGGCAGGCGCGACGCCGAGCCAGTATGACGCAGCCCCCCCGCGCCGTCGCCGAAAAAGACGAAGGGCGCGCCACGCAGATGCTGCGTCGCGCGCCCTTCCCGCCGAATCGCGACTCGATGCGGCTACTCGTACCGGAGCGCGACGATGGGATCCATGGTCGCGGCCCGCCGCGCCGGATAGACGCCGAAGACCACGCCCACCCCCGCCGAGAAGCCGAAGGCGAGCGCGACCGCGGTGGAGTCCACCTGCGTGGTCCATCCCATCAGCTTGGTGAATGCAGTGGCCCCCCCGGTGCCAACCAGAATGCCGATTGTGCCGCCGACGAGGCAGAGGACCACGGCCTCCACGAGGAACTGGAACATGATGTTCAGCTTCGTCGCCCCGAGCGCCTTGCGTATCCCGATCTCGCGGGTGCGCTCCGTGACCGAGACGAGCATGATGTTCATGATGCCGATGCCGCCGACGATGAGCGACACGGTGGCGATGCCGGCGAGCAGCAGCGAGAAGACCTGCGTCGTCTCGCCCAGCGTGTTGAGGAAGTCAGCCTGCGACCGGATGTTGAAGTCGTCCTCGCGGCCCGCGCGCAGGCGGTGCTCGCGACGGAGGATCTTCTGGATCTCGGCCATCGTCTCGGGGATGTCGTTCTCCGAGGGCGAGAGCACACTGATGGAGCGCACGCGATTCTGGCCGAGCACGCGGTAGCGCGCGGTCGTGATGGGGATCAGGACCTGGTCATCCGGGTTGTTGAACGGCGAGGCCTGTCCCTTCGACTTGTAGACGCCAACGACGGTGAACAGGATGCCGCGAATGCGCACCGTCTCGCCGACGAGCGCTTCGGGAGTTTGCAGGCCGAGGTTCTCGAGAACCGTCGGCCCCACAACGGCGAACCGCTGGCGTGAGTTGTCCTCGGCGGACGTGAAAAACCGGCCGGCGGCGAGTTCGTACTTGCGCACCTGCGGGAAGTTCGACGTGACGCCGACGATCTGCGTGTTGGTGTTCTTGTTGAGGTACTGCACCTGCAAGTTGCCGGACATCTCGGGTTGGACGGCGAGGATCTTCTCGCCGCGTTCCTCGAGCGCGTGGGCGTCCTCGATCGTGAGGCGCGCGCCGCCGAAGCCGGTGCGCACGCCGCCCGTTCCCCAGGCCTGGCCGGGGCTGACGGTCAGCAGCGTCGTGCCCAGCGCCGAGATGCGGTCGTTGACTGCCTTCTGCGCCCCGTGGCCGAGCGCGACCACGGCGATAACGGCGGCCACGCCGATCACGATGCCGAGCATGGTGAGCAGGGAGCGCAGCTTGTTGGCGCGCAAGGCGCCAAGCGCCACCATGAAGGTCTCGCCGAGGAGCATGCTAGTTCCTCGGCCTGGATGATGCGCCACCCTGCGACTGACCACCGCCGCCGGAGCCACCGCCACCTGGGCCACCGCCGCCGGGGCCACCGCCGCCCGGCATGCGGCCGCCCGCGGCGCCGCCGCCGAGCGGACTGCCGCCTCCCATCATCTGACGGGCGCGGTCGTTGGCCGCCTGTCGCTGTGCCTGCATCGCGGCGGCCGAGAGCAGCGCCACGCGCTCGCCTTCTTTGAGACCATCGAGCACTTCGGTGTGGTCGAAGTTCGCGACGCCCAGGCGCACCATCCGGGGTTCCCACGTGGAGTCGGCCTTCTGCACGAAGACAAGTCCGGTGCGGCTGCGGGCGCGTGTGCCAGGGCCCTGCGGCACCTCGACCTGACGCCCGGCCTGATCGCCGCGGCTCGACGACCCGCGGGCCTGCGCGTCGCCGGGGCGGCTTCCACCCTGCGCCCCGCCGGCCATCGCGCCACCACCGGGCGCGCCGCCGCTGCCACCTTCGCGGCGCCGGCACGCGCCGGCCACGCGGGCGTCCACGCCGAGCTTCGTGTAGAGCTCCTGCGTCTGCGTGAAGAGCGCGCGCCGGTCGGCATCAGGGTTGCGCATCTGCTCGCGCAGCGCGTCGAGCTGCTTGGCCACGGCGGGCTGCTTCTTCAGCGCGTCGTCGACCTTCTTGCAGTCGGCGTCGGTGACCTCGACCTGCTGGAAGCCGCCGCCGCCCTGACCACCGAAGCCCTGCGGGAGCAGGTCCACCGCGCCATTGCTGGTCTGGGGACGCCCGCCCTGCGCGGGGCGCGCGCCACCCTGGCCACCACGACCGCCGCCGAACATCGCCCCCATGCTCGCGCGGAGCTGTGCGCCGACGCTGTCGGGATCGAGATTCAGCAGCGGCGCGATGGTCTGCACCTCGCGCATGCTGCGCACGGCGTCATTCGGAATAGAGAGCACGTCCGTGCGACGGTCCACGAGGACCGCCGCTTCGCCATTCATGCCGGGCTTCAGGAGCCCTTCCTCGTTGCTCAGCGAGATGAGCACGGGGAACATCGTGACGTTCTGCTGGACGACGGCCTGCGGCTCCACCTTCTCGACGCGGCCACGGAACGGACGGTCGGGGAAGGCGTCCACGGTCACGGTCGCCTCCTGCCCGGCGACGATCTGGCCAATGTCTGTTTCATTCACCAGGGCGCGGGCGCGGACGCGCGAGAGGTCGGCCATCTTGAGGATGGTCGAGCCGCCGCCCATCGAGGTGGTGCCGGCCTGAATGACTTGGCCGAGCGAGACGGTCTTCTCGATGACGGTGCCGACCACCGGAGCGCGCACCGTGGCATCCTCAAGGCGCTGCTGCGCGAGGTCGAGCGACGTGCGCGCGCGCACGAAGCTGGCCTGCGAGTTGGCGAAGTCGAGGTTGGCGGTCTCGTTCTCCTGCGCCGTGATGATGCGCTGCTTGAACAGGTCGTCGGAACGCTTCTTCTGCGCCGTGGACGTGTTGAGCTTGGCCTGCGCCGCCTCGAAGTCGGCCTGCGCTTGGTTCGCGGCGTTCGTGAGGTCGCGCGTGTCAATTTGGACGATCAGGTCGCCCGGCCGGACATTTGAGCCGACCTCGACGGTCATCTGGGTGATCTGGCCCGACGCGGTCTTGGACTTGACCTCGACAATGTTGATGGGCTCGATGGTCGCCGTGGCGGTGGCGTCCACGACGATGTCGCGGCGCACCACCGGCGCGGTCTGGATGGCCACCGTGTTCTCGGTCTTCTTGCCGCAGGCGGCAAGCGACGTCAGGGCGGCGAGGGCGAAGAGGAATCGGCGGTTCACGAGGTGCTCCAAGGGGGGCGTCATCATGGTCGGGGTCACTTGAGATCGCGGCCCACGAGGGCCTCGAGCTGGGCCTTGGCGTTGCGCGCGTCGAGCCGGGCCTGGATGAGCGCCTGCCGCGCGGTGATGAGCGTGGTCTGCGAGGTGATGAGTTCGAGCAGCGTGCCGGCGCCGAGGTTGTAGCGCTCCTGCTGAACGCGGAGGTCTTCTTCGCCGGCGGCGACCGACGAGGCCTGGATCTCGACGCGGGCCAGCGCGGTGCGGAAGACGCCGAGTTGCTGCACGAGCTGCTGGCGCGCATTGAGCCGGGCATCGCGCAGCTGGGCCTGCGCGTTGTCCTCGGCGACGCGCGTCGCGACCACCTGCTGCTCGCGCGAGAGTCCGTTGAAGAGCGGGAAGCTCACGCGGAGCGACGTCGAGAGGTTCTTGTTGCGCCCGTCGCCGAGGAAGCCGAAGCCGTCGGCGCTCGCCGTGAAGGCCTGCGAGAGCCCGAGGGACAACGTGGGCAGGTAGGGCGCGAGCGCGGAGCGCTTGGACTGCTGCGCGGCGAAAAGCTGGGCGCGCGCCTGCTGCACCGCGGGGCCTTGCTCGACGATGTCGTACAGCTGCGACTCCGTGAGCGACAGAGCGGGGACCTCGGCCGTGTCGCCGGGTTCGGCGGTCACGATCTGCGCCGAGCCGATCAGGCGCGACAGGCTCGCATTGGCCGTGGCCAGCGCGTTCTCCGCGGTGAGGGCGGCGAGCCGCGCGTTGCCGACCTGAATGATCGAGCGGAGCGAGTCGGAGCGGGTGGCGGCGCCGGCGGCCATCCGGCCGACGGCGGCGCGAAGCTGCTGCTGCGCCTGCTCGAGCTGGATGCGCGCGGCGCCCTGCTGCTCGCGCGCGGCCAGCACGGCGAAGTACTGCTGCTTCACGTCGCGGGCGATGGCGAACGACTGCGACACCTCGCTGGCCTCGGCGGCGTCGACGTTGGCACGGGCGGTCTGCAGGTCGAACCACCGACGGCCGCCCGAGAAGATGTCATAGTTTGAGCTGAAGCTGTGGTTGGCGCGCCACGGGGCGTCCTGCCGGATGATCGAGTCGAGATCCACGGAGTAGCGCTGCCCCTGCTGCGTCTGCGCGCCGCCGCCAAACGAGAGCGAGGGAATGAAGGCCCCATAGCGCGTGCGCACGGCGGCCGCCGCCGAGCGGATCGCGTTGCGCGCTTGCACGACCGCGGGGGCGTTGAGCCGGGCGAGCCGCACCGCCTCATCGAGCCCGATGGGGCGAGCGCCATCGCCGCCCGGCTGCTGGGCGGCGATGGTAAGCGGTGCGGCGAGGATGAGCGAGAAAAGCCGATTCATGTCCTATTTCTTCTCCTGCGTGCGGGCTTTCTGGTCCCGCTGCATCTGTTCATACACGCGCACCTGCTCCGGCGTGAGGAGCGCCGAGATGCGCCCCCGCGCCTCGGCCCGGATGGAGTCGAGCTGCGGCCGGATGGGGGCCACCAGCAGCGACTCCGCGTGTGCCCGCGCGTCGAGGATGCTGTCCACCGCGACCCGCTGTGCGCTGTCCAGCTTGAGTTCACCGGCAAACCACTCCCGCATCTGCGGCCCTGACATCCGGGTAACCGGTGAGGGGCGCAGCCAGCGGTCAGCGGCGATGCCAATGGCCACGCCGGCCACGGCCGCACCGAGATAGAACGCCAAGGCCAGTCCTTTGGTTCGCGTCATGGGAATGCCGGAGGCGGCGCCGGACGGCTACCGACCGTTTATATAGTTGAGGGAAGCCTGCTCCTTGGACTGCGCGTCGCGAATGGCGATTGTGGGACCGCCGTTGCTCGGCCCGAGCACCGATTCGTACGCCATCTGCCGCTGCTCGGCGCGCGAGCGCAGCAGGAGCGACCCGGCGACGATGAGCGCGAAGCCCGCCGCGATGAGCCCGATCCGCGCCCACTGCGCGGGGACGGTCCACCAGGTGTCGAGCGCGTCGCCGTTGGCGATGCGACCCAGGATGCGCCGCTCGAGGGCGCTCCAGTACGCGGCGTCGTCCGGCGCCGCATAGAGGCGGCGCAGGGCCGCCGTGAGTTCTGAATCCCCGTCATCGGGGACGAGACGCAGGTTGTGGTCGTTGGTCATTGGGAACTCCGCAGCTGATCGAGAAGGCGGCGCAGCGCCGACCGGGCATAGTGCAGGTCGGAGCGGGCCGTCCCTTCCGGGATGCCGAGCAGCTTGCCGATCTCGGAATGTTTGAAGCCCTCAACATCGTGCAGCACGATGACAGCGCGTTGCCGCTCAGGCAGGCGCGCAAGCGCGTCGCGCAGTCGTTCGCGCAGTTCATCGCTCTCCGCGGGGTCGCGGAACGGCGAGGCCACGGTTTCGGGGAGGTCGTCGGCGTCGCGCACCTTGCGGCGGCGCGTGATGTCGAGCGAGGCGTTGGCCACGATGCGATGCAGCCAGGCGCCGAAAGCCTGATCTGGAAGAAAACGGTGAAGCGCGCGATAGGCGTGCAGAAAGGCATCCTGCACGGCGTCTTCCGCGTCTTCGTGCGTCGTCACGATGGCGCGCGCCACGGCGTAGGCACGCCGCTGGTGGCGGCGGACCAACTCGGAAAACGCCTCGAGCTCACCGCGCTGGGCGGAGAGCACGAGCGCCTTCTCGTCGTCGGGGCGGTCAGGCGTCGTCACGCGGCGAATACGGCCAGGCAGCGCAAGGAACGCCGGACGCAGGGCAATGGAAGTCATCGCGTCTCGTCACGGGGGACACTCTATAGACGGATGACGGGGGAGGAACGTTGAGGGGGGCGGGGTGCGGGGTGCGGCGGTTTGGTGCGGGGGGAGGAGTGGAGGCACGCGAAGGAGGCACGAGGCCTCCGCACGCCTTCTCCTCTCTCCACTCCTCCCTCCGCACCAACCCCCCGCACTCCGCCCTCATACTCCTTTCAGTCCCAGGTTTTCCGCGTTCTCCTTCAGCGCCTCGACGACAAACGCGACGTGCGGATCAAGTTCGACACCCAGTTCCTGCGCTCCGCGCAAAATGTCCTCGCGCGACACGCCACGGGCGAAGGCCTTGTCCTTCATCTTCTTTCGCACCGACGAGGGCTCGAGGTCGAGGATGCTCTTGCTCGGGCGCACGTACGTGGCCGCCGTGATCAGTCCGCACAGCTCGTCCACGGCGAACAACGCCTTGGCCATCGGGGTCTCGCGCGGCGTGTTGGTGTACTCTGCATGGCCCATGATGGCCGCGCAGATCTCCTCCGACACGCCGAGCGAACGCAGGTGGCGCACGCCCGCGGACGGATGCTCCTCCGTGGGCGAGTGCGCGTCGTTCGGCAAGCGCTCGTAGTCGAAGTCGTGCAGCAGGCCGGCGAGCGCCCACGCCTCCTCATCGCCGCCGAGGGTGCGCGCGTACGCGCGCATCGCCGTCTCCACGGCGAGCATGTGCTTGCGCAGGGATTCACTCTGCGTCCATTCGCAGACGAGGGACCAGGCCTCAGGGCGATTCATGATTGGGTGCAGAGAACAGGGAACAGGGTGGGGTGCGGGGGGCAGGGTGCGGGGTGGAGTGCAGGGGACCGGGGGAATTGTAGGACAATTGCCGAGCGGCGAGAACGCTGCGTCGCTTCCTACCTCGGCGGGATGCGGCGGCCGCCGCCAGCTCCACTGGTCCCGGAGCCCGCGCCGCTTGGGGTGGGGCCGGCGGCTCCGCTGGCCCCGTCGGGGCGCCGTCCGCCCGCGCCTGGACCGGGGCGCAGCGTCGGGTTCTTGACGGACTCGGGCACGTCCGCCCACTGCTCCGGGGTCAGCACCTTCTGGATGGACTTGGTGGCGTCCACATAGTTGTTGCGCGCTTCCTGCAGCAGCGGCTGCAACTTGGGGAAGAGCGTCTGCACATCCCCGCCGCTCTTGGCTTCCTTCTGCATCTGCGCCTCGAGCCGCTTCGACACGTCCGACGTCTTCGCGTCGAGCGAATCGCCAATCGCCTTGAGCGCCGCGGTCTGGGCGGCGGTGAGCTTCATTTGCGCGCGGAGGTCGAGGATGGGACGGATGGGATTGGGGGCGAGGCGTCGCACGATGTTGCGCACGTCGAGCCCGGGCCGGTTGGATGCCCCCGCGGCCAGCATCCCCTCGAGCAGCTGGCGCTGGCGGTCCACTCCCACCTGCAGGCGCGCGGTGAGCGCGATCTGGAACGGATTGCGCAGCGCCGAGCGCGAGAGCGCGTTGCTGCCGAATCGTTCGTTGACCACGTAGCGGAACGCCCTGGCCGACGGATCGAAGCCGCGCACGTAGAGCAGCGTGTTGTCGGCGAAGACGGGCTGGCCCCACCCGCGCAGGCCGTCCTGACCGTGCAGGAGCTGATCAAGGCCGGCCAGCGGATTCACGAGTCCCACCTGCAACTGCAGGCGGCGGCCGAGCGTCGGACCGAGCTGTGGGCGCAGGTTGAGCTGCACATCGAGCGAGGTGAACCAGCGGGTGCGGCAGCTGTTGCGATCGGCCACTTGGCCGGCCTGCGAGCGCAGGCACTCACGGGCGGACGCCGGCGCGGTGGCGAGGAGGCGCTGCATCCCGGCGGCGAGCGCGGTGTCGCTCTCGACGGCAGGGTCGAAGACGAAGGCGCGGTCATTGCGCGATCCGTCGCCGTTGATGTCGCCGCCCACGCGCGGCGTGTACGGTTGTCCCGACTGGACGCGCAGCACGCCGGTGACATCCAGCCAGGGACGAGCGAGCCAAGTGACCGAGCCATTGATGCCGTGTCGGCGCTCGAGATCACTCGTCGTGACGCGCAGCACATTGGGATCGCCCGCGGTCGTGGCCGACGAGAATCCGCCGCTGGCGTTGCCGCCGGAGAAGCTCGACTGGTCGGTGGAGCGCGTGAAGGTGTACGACACGTTCCACACGAGCTGGCGGAAGGAGTTTCCGTTGAGCGACGCCGTCACCTGCGCCGTGTGCGACGCGAGCGGCGACGCCACGCGGAAGACAAAGCCATACTCGGGGTGGATGCGCGACGCGGCGAGCGTGGTGACCCCCGACCCAGGCACGATGGTCGTCGCCGGCACGAAGACGGGGCGATCTCCCTCGCGCGGCAGCGTGAACCGCGGGGCTGCGGCGAGGTTGAGATCGGTGACGCCGTAGAGACTCGTCCCCAGCGAATACGACGCGTCGACACTGGCGTTGTAGCGCTGCAGGAATCGCTTGGACACGCCGAGCGAACCGCGGATGGAGCGCGGCGTGGCGAACCCGTCATCGAAGGCCGTCACGTTGGGACGCGAGCGGCTGAGCGGCACCGACGGGCCGGAGCCATCGGCGCAGGTGGTCGGAATGCTCGAGAAATCGTTCAGGTAATTCGTCCAGTCGGGCGTGGGCACGGCGCCGCCCACGCAGACGAGCTGCGTCTCGCCGCCAGGAAGGCCGGTCGCGTCGAGGGCCGACGAGAAGAGCTGCGTCGGGGCGCGGCCGCGGAACTCGCCGATGCCGCCGCGCAGGATCCACGGTTGCGGGATCTGTGGCAATGGGGCGCTGCCGCCCATTGCACTCCCGAGCAAGGCGCCCAGCCCGCCCATTCCACCTCCCATCGCGCCGCCGCCCGCGCCGGCGCCCGCGCCGCGGCCCGGCATGCCGCCACCGCCACGTTGGCCGCCGGCGTCCGCGCCCGGCGCGCCGGGGCGATTGCCACGCCGCCCGGTGTCCGGAGGCAACCCGAGCGTGAGCGTGAAGCCAATGCGTGGACTGACACGGACGTCCGCCGGGATGCGGTCGGTGCGCAGACCGAACTTGGTCTCCACGTCCGCGTTGTACTGCGGTTGCCCGTCGATCGCGCTTCCCTCGCCGCGCAAGCCGTAGGTGAGCTGAAACGCGCGATTCGGTCGCCAGATGTCGCCGAGGTAAACCGCGGCCGTCACGGCGCCCCCGGTGCGCTGCGCCGGGGCGAACGACCGGGTGAACTGGCTGGGCCGGTTGGCGTCGAGGTCGGCGAGGGAGAGGAACTGGAACGTGCCGGAGCGATTGGAGCCGGCGGTGGTGCGGAATCCGGAGCGATTGACCAGCGAGCCGAGCTTCCAGCGGTGCTTGCCGCCGCCGGAGAGCCACGACAGCTCGTTGGTGAGTTCGAGCTGGCTCGACGCATTGTCGTTCGGAAGCGCGCCGTTGCCGCCGAAGTTCAGGGCGGTGAGGCCCACCTGTCCGCTGGAGAGCGTGCTGGCCACCAGCACCCGCCCGTCGGGGAGTCGCAGGTACGGGTTGGCGCCACGCGTCTCCAGCGCGTACGACCCCTTGAACTCGTTGAGGAACTGACCGAGCACCGACGAGAGCGAGACAAGGGCGCCGGTGCCGCTTCCTTTCTGCTCGCCGGCGTGCGTCGGCACGCTTTGCACTGCGCTGCGGAACCCGTCGAGCAGGGTACCGGACGCGTTGCCGCGCACCGACAGCGAATGCGCCTCACTGAGCTGCTGGTCCACACGGAAGATGGCGGTGAGGTTGTCGCTGATGCGGTCGTCGGGGACGAGTTCGTTGCGCAGCGGGAGTCCGTACCGCGTCAGGAGCGACAGGAAACGCGCGGCGGAATCGGGCTGCACGTTGATGGCTTCCAGCGTCTGCGCGCCGGCGCCGAGCAGGGACTGGAGCGCGTCGAGGCGACGCCGCATCTGAAAGCTCGCGAACCAGAACGTGCGGTCGCGCGCGATGGGCCCGCCGACGCCGCCGCTGACCTGATGCTGGGTATACGCGCCGCTGAACGTGGTGCCGGAGTTGTCGCCCGTGGCGAACTCGAGCTCGGGGTCGCGGAGCGCGTACGCGAACGAGCCCGAGAGGTCGTTCGTTCCCCCCCGCGTCGTGGTCGCCACTTGGCCGCCCGTGAACTGGCCGCGCGCTATGTCATAGGTGCTGGTAATCACGCGCGTCGAGCGGACGGCCTCGGCCGGCACCGTGCCGCCGAACGACAGGCCATCAAGCGTGACGAGGTTCTGGTCGGCGCGCTGTCCGGCCACGGAGAAGCCCGCGGCAGTGGTGTCGGAGCCGGCGATGCCGACGACGCCCGGCGAGAGCGCCGCGATGTTATTGGGATCGGACGCATCGATGGGGAGGCGCAGCAGCTGTTCGCCGCTGAGCGCACGCTCCGTGCTCCCGGGCGTCGGCTGGTTCTCGTTGGAGCGCGGCGTCTGACGCGCGCTCACCGTGACCGTGCTGAGCTGCGTGGGCGAAAGCCGGAATTCGGCGACGAGCCGGTCCTCATCCGCGAGTCGCACGAGATCGACGCTGGCGGGCTGCAGCCCGATGGCGCGCGCGGTCACCCGATACTGGCCGCCGCCGTCGGGAAAGAGCAGGGTGTACTGTCCTTTCTCGTTGGTGGTGCGAACCCGCGTCGTCCCCGTCTCCACCGAGGTGACTTCGATGCGCGCGTTCGCCACTGGCCGGTTCTCGGCGTTGCGCACCGTGCCGGTGATGATATCGGTGGTGCTCCCGACCTGGGCCAGCGCGCCCGGCGCGCTGGCGATCATTGCCAGCAGCCACAGCCCCCACCGGACGCGCATCACTGCGGACGCGGTTCGAGGGACCGCCGCCGGTCACCGCCGCCGCGCGGTGGGCCGCCGTCGGGGTAACGGCGACGGAAGTCGGCCTCGCGCCTGGTGCGCACCGAATCCATCAGGGCGCGCTGGGCCGGCGAGAGGACGCTGTCCATCGCGCGCCTGGTCTGGGCCATCAGCGAATCGATCGCCGGCTGTGTGGATCGCCGAACCTCGCGGAACCCCTGCATCTGCCGCTCCACGATCGTGTCAATGCGCGCGGCCTGCACTTCCGAGAGCTTGAGTTCCGCGGGGAGCATGGCGCTGGGGCGTCGCGGTGGGCGACGCTCACCGCGCGGGGGCATGCTGGCGCGGGCCGCGGCCCACCGCTGCGGGCGGAGCACCGCGCGTTCGAGCGCGACGCCGCCGATAATGCCGGCCAGCGCGACGATCAGCAGCACGGCGACAGCGGCAAACCGCGGGGCGCGCGTGGCAGGGGCGAGCGGCGCATCATCCGTCGCGTCGAAGGTCGTCTTCTCTGTCATCGGTCTACCGCCATGGCGATCAGGAACTCCGTGGAATCGGGGCCGACGAGGGCGTCGGTCACATCGGTGCGCGAGCCACTGGCCACGGCACCCTGCAGGTCGGTCGCCGCCTGCGCGGCGAACTCGGCGTCAGCACGCGGCGACCGGTTGAGGATGACGGCCGCAATGAGCGCCGCGGCGATGCCGATGGGCACGGCGGCGCGGCCGTATCGCGCCACCCACCCGTACCACGGTGTATCGACGCGCCGCAGGCGGCGCCGCCGCGCGGCCACGACGATCCGTTCGCGAAGCCGGTCTTCGCGCAACAGCGCGCCGAGCGCCGGGTCGCGATCGGGGTCCTTCGCCAGGAACTCGTCGGTGGGGTCGAACAGCTCGTCGGTCATGCGTCTCCCTCATCCCGTAGCGGCGCCAGCGCGGCGCGAAGACCCTTCTTCGCCTGGTGCAGGTGCCACCGCACGTTTTCGGGCGTGAGACCGAGGTGCTTGGCGATCTCGGCGCCCTTCCATCCCTCGACTTCGAATAGCATCACGATTTCCCGCTGCCGCGGTGTCAACGCGGCGAGAGCCGCGTCAAACCGTTCGCGCACTTCGGTGCGCACGAGGGCCTCGTCGGGCAGCGCATCCGGCGACACGGCGTCGAGCGTTTCCGGCTCGGTATGCCGCACCTTGCGGGCGCGCAGCTGATTGATGCCCAGGTTGCGCAACAGCGTATAGAACCACGGGCCAAACGGCCGTCCGGGGTCGAGCAGCGGGAGGCGGTCGAGCGCGCGCAGGAATGCCTCCTGCACGAGATCCTCCGCGTCGCTTCGCTCGCCGAGCAGCCGTTCAGCGGCGGCGAGAGCGCCCGGGAGATGGCGACGGACGAGCGCGTCGAACGCCGCCGGGTCGCCGCGCTGCGCGCGACCGACCAACGCCGTTTCGTCTGCGTCGGAAGCCGGCTCGCGGGTGGGCTCTCGCATCCATTAACTAAAACACGCAACCGGGCGCGGCCGTTAGCCGTGCCCGGCGACGTTAGGAATCGCGAGGCCGATCACACGCCGGGGGGCCGCCCGCCCGGTGGACCGGCTCCCCGGAATCCCCCGCCCGGCATGGTGCGGCCAAACTCCTCTGCATCCTCCGCCCAGAACTCCTGCGCCTTGGCAGTCTGCTCCGGCGTGAGGAGCTTGAGCGTCTCCTGACGGGACCATTCGTGGTTCTGTGCGATCGCGCGGATCAGGCCCATCAGGCGCGTGCGCGCCGTTCCCATTTCCTCACGGTCCATCTCGGACGCGCCTCCCATGCCGGCCGTGCCGCGCCCGCCGCCGCCCCCGCCGAACGCGCCGCCGCTCGCCGAGCGCATTACTACGCGCACCGAGTCCCAACTGCGGTAGAACTCCGCGTTCTTCTGCTTGAGCTCCTTGGCGACGGCCTTCAGCGCTGTTTCCTGGCTGTCGGTGAGGGCGAGCTTCTTGCGCTTGTCCAGCACGACCCCCACGGGGCTATGGTCATCAACGGCGGACGACTTGGGCACGGCGAAGCCGCGGCCGCCGACGTCGCCGGCGCGCTCGCCGCGGACGTTCACGCTGCGCTGGGCGGACGCCGCGACGGGGAGCAGGAGGAGCAGGGAGAGGGCGACGGGTCGGAAGGGGTGCACGGAGCCTCCGGGGCGGTGCAGGGCAATCGGATGTCTTACGATGCGCTCTGGCAAACAAACGCGCGAGTGGCGTGCGGTGCTGAGCGCGGATCGTCTGGTGCCGGACGCTGCTTCGCGGACTATTCCCTGTCTTGGGCAGGGCATACATTCTCTCGCCACGTTACTCCGGCGTCGGCGCCTGCTCACTCCTAAGGACTGCGATGCGCGTCAGGGCAACAGCACTCATCGGGCTCTGCGCGCTGCTCGGCTCCTGCGCACCCGCGTCCACCACGGCGGAGCTTGCAGGCACGTACGTGCTCTCCATCAGAATCGACACCCTCCACCTGGATGCTTCCGGCCAGTACCGGCGCGTTTCCGTGGACATTGGAGCTGGGCGTGTGGCCGTCGACACCGGTCGTTGGCGATTGTCCAACGACCGGCGCCTGGTGGCCCTGGCCGCGTTGCCGCACCGCTGGCCTGACCACGGCCGGTATGACCCAGCCTCCGGAACGTGGCACGAACCAGATACCGCGGTGCGCCGCATGGAAGCGCTGACGATCCGTTCCACGTGGACGGGCTCGACGACGCTTGACCTGAAACCGGAGCTTGGCTGGCGATATCGGCGTCTGCAGCAGAAGTAGCTGCGCCCTATCGGTAAGCTCCCCCGCTAGGTAGACAGGATGGAGGGTGACTGCGGGAGTGCGGTGGTCCTCGGCAGGAAGTGAAGGGGCGGCACCCGGCCGAGGCTGTCGTGGGGCCGCTCCGTGTTGTAGCTCACCA
>VHBQ01000047.1 GCA_016871855.1 Gemmatimonadota bacterium | reverse complement strand
AGAGGCATCATGACGCAGAGGGGCGCTCCAAACCCGGAACGCCCCTCCCGTCATATCCACCGTCCACCCTCAACCGTCCACCGTCTATTTCGTCCGAATCCCGTCTTTCCCCCCAACGACTGGCAGCGTGAGCGCCGTCCTCGAAAGATCAAGGCTGAGTTCCGTCCCCGGCTGCGGCCACAGCGTGAACGTTCGGTCGCTGCTCATGATCAGCAGGCCGAGTTGCTTGCCGGGTGGGATCATCCGGTCGCCGGGCTGCAGGTCGAAGGTGAGGTCGTAGAACTTGCCGGGCTGCAGGGGCTCGCCCGGCGCCATGCTGCTGTAGTTGCCGCCGTTGGTGAGCGACTTGTGGTTCTGCGGATCGGCCCAGCCGCGCGACTGCACGCCGACCAGGCCGTCGCTGCCGATCTTCGTGCTGTCGAACGGCAGCGTGACGAGCCAGACGCTGAGGTTCGCCGCGGCGTCGCTCGACGCGAGGCGAATGCGCACGCGCGGCGTCCCGCTCCAGTGCAAGGTGTCGGTGAGCACCGGCGTCGCGTACAGCAGGCGGAACGGCGACGACGGCACGCTCGCGAGCACCGCGCCGCTGAACTGCACGTCGTCCACAAGTTTCTCGCGAATGAGCGCGCGGTTCTGCATAAGCGAGAGCGCGCCGACCTGATTGCCGCCGCTCACGGGATAGAGCGTGACGCCCTGCGCCTTGGGGTTGGGATAGTCGGGATACGGCGTCGGCACGCCGCCGCGCAACGGCTGCCCTTCGCGCACGACGTAGAGGCGCGGATCCTTCTCGATGCCGTTCTCGACGCCGTACAGGTAGTGCGAGAACCACTTGTTGGCGAGCTCGAGTGTCGGGCCTCCGCCGTGGCCGCCCTGATGCAAATAGAGCGCGGCCGGCGTCCCCTGCTTCTTGAGCGCTTCGTAAATGCGGATGCTGTGCTCGGGAACGACGTTCCAGTCGTTTTCGCCGTGCGCAAGCATCGTCGCGGCCTTCACGCCCTTCACCTTGTTCAGCAGATCGCGATCGGCCCAGAACGCGTTGTAGTCGCCGTGTTGGCGATCGCGCCCCTGCGCGAAGAGTCCGTCGCGGATGGTCTTGTTGCAGACGTCGTGCAGGTCGGGGGCGCCACTGAAGACGAAATCGTAGAGGAAGTCGATGTCTTCACCGAGCCAGTCGCCGGGATGCCGGACGAGCCCGTTGCTGCGGTAGTAGTGGTAGTAGCTGGTGTTCGGCGCGATCGGAATGATCGCCTCGAGCCCCTCCACACCCGTGGTCGCCGCGGCGAGCGGAATGGTGCCGTTGTAGCTGGTGCCGGTCATCCCAACCTTCCCCGTCGCCCACGTCGCCTTCACTTCCTCGGCGCCGTCCACGGTCGTGTAGCCCTTGGCGCGGCCGTTGAGCCAGTCGATCACCGCCTTGGGCGCGTACTCCTCGGGGTGACCGCCCACGGTGGGACAACCGCGCGAGAGTCCGGTGCCCGGCGCCTCGCTGTGCACCACAGCAAAGCCGCGCGGCACCCAGGTGTTCACCTGACTGTTGCTGACGAAGGTGCGATTGGGATCGTGCTTGGGCGCGGGCTGATTGGTGCGCGGCGGCGGCGGCGCGCCGACTTCCTGGCGCACGTCCCACAGATACTGCCGTGCACCCGACGTGCCGGCGAAGTAGGGCGAGCTCTCGTAGATCACCGCGACCTTCAACCCTTCGGTGTCGGTCTGCTTCGGACGCGTGACGTCCACGTGCACGCGGTCCTTCTTCCCGTCGCCATCGCTGTCGAAGTCGGTCTCGACCCAGAGGCGGTGCTTGATCCAAGTGCTCGGCTCGGCAAACGCCGGGACGATCTGAGCCTGGCCGTTCTGGAAGGTCGGCTTGGCGGGCTCCTGCGCGGGGACGAGGGACGGGGCGAGGAGGAAAACGATTGCGACGTAGCGGCGCATGCTGCTGCTCCGGGAGCGGGACTGGGACTGAATCTACTACGCTGGGTTCGCGGGGGGTGCTGGGAACTGCTTTCACCACAGAGGCACAAAGCACACGAAGAACTGCAACTTCTTGGGGGAACTGCATTCGCCACGCTGGGGTTGTCGTGCCACGCTGTCGTTACCCCCAGTATTTGCAGTTCTTCGTGCCCTCCGTGCCTTTGTGGTGAAGCAGTTACAGTTTGCGGTGCCCGCAGATGCTAGCCCCCCACACCGATCTCGGCACAGTATTGGGTATGCGCCGCTTCATTCTCTGCCTCATCGCCGCTCCGCTCGCTGCGCAGCAGCCGTCGCGCCAGACCGAATCGGACGAGTACACGCGCTACGAACTCCTCGCCCCGGGGTCTTCGAAGTTCCGCATCAGCTACGAAGTCACGGCCACGACACCGGGGGCCACCGCCTACTTCAACTCCATCCGGATGGGGAGCACGGCCAGCGACGAGCGCGTGATTGACCGCGCGTCGGGGCAGCCGCTCGTCTTCGCCGAGGTGGGGGCCGCCGAGGCGCGGGCGGGGGGCGTGCGCGTGAACAACGAGAACCAGCGCTACATCAAGGCGACACTCGCGCGCCCGGTGCCGGCGAACGGCGGCGAGCAGCGTCTGCTCATCCTCAAGACCTACGAAGACACGATGTCCTATCGCGTGCGCGGCGACACGATCGTCTTCACGCGACCGCTTGGCATCAAGCGCAACGCCGTTGTTCTCCCCGCGGGCTATGAACTGGTGCATGCGACGTTCCCCGCGCAGGTATTGCAGGAGCCCGACGGGCGCGTGGGCATTGCGTTCTGGAACAGCACGCCGAGCGAGGCGGCGGTGACCATTCGCGCGGTGAAGCTGCGGGCGGCGCTTGCTGCGGCGCCGCGTCGGTTGGAAGCGCTGGCCGAGCGGCTCAGCGACCGCGCGCACCAGAACCGCGAGATCGTCTACTTCCTGCAGCAGCCCGAGACGAACGCCTTCGACCTGTATCACGACTACACCGAGTCGCGTCCCGGCGTCTCCACGTACGTGAACGTCGTGCGCGCGGGGAGCACGGTGAGCAAGCCGAGCGCGGTGAATCTTGATACTGGGGAGCCGATCCCGTGGGAAGTGCTCAAGGGGGAGGCGATCACGCGCGCCGGGCTCGGCGTGTCGAACGTGACGCCGCAGACCGAGGCGGTGGTCTTCCGGTTCCCGGCGATTCAGTCAGGGACGTCGCTCCGCCTGCGCATCAGCGAGACATACACCGACACCGTGCGCTACAAGCTCGTGGACGGCGAGCTGGTGTGGGACCGGGCGTTCGGGCGACCGTCGAACATCGTGGTGCTCCCGCTGGGGTGGGTGCTGACGAACTCCTCGGTTCCCTGCACCGTGAGCACACGTCCGGACGGCCGCGTGCAGCTTGACTTCATTAACGGGCGGAATGACGAGATCGCGACGCTAATTACGGCCCGGCGGCGGTAGGGGGGAATTGTGGGCCAGGGCAGGTCAATTCGGGCTCTGAATTGGGTAGATTGCTAGAAGCCCCCCCCCACAGCAAGGACGTCATGATCAAGGGATTCGAGTTCGCCGCCGACGGGCGCACCTTCGTGTGCACCACCGAGGAGCGCCGCGGCACCAAGGGCGAGTATTGGTGGTGGTTTTCGGTGTCGGGCGATGCCTCCAGCTATGCTCCGTTCCAGGCCGCGTCGGGCGACACCCGCGGCAACGTGCAGGAGCGCGTGCTTGCCTTCTACCGTCATCGGTGCGCTCGTCTTGCGGAGCCTTCCGTGCGCGGCGGGCAGTGGGGGCGGAAGCCGCAGGCTGTGACGCCGCAGAAGCCGGTGTCGTAACGGCCACTGCTTCACCACGGAGAGCACGGAGAGCACGGAGAACGGCAACTTCTTGGGGTACTGCGTGCGCCACTCAGCAGCTGAGTGGCGCACTGTCGTTACCCCCAGTAGTTGCCGTTGCTTCTCTCCGTGCCCTCCGTGTCCTCCGTGGTGAAGCAGTCCCCGTTCCCCGCACCCTCGTCCCCACCGGTGCACAGGCGTAAGTTGACGCATGATGCACCCCGACCTCGCCCATGCTTCGCTTTGGCGCTGACGTCCTGAGCGCGGACCCCGCTCGACTGGACGGCGCGCGGCGCGTTGGGCTGGTCACCAATGACGCGGCGCGGCTGACCGCCGACGCCACCAAACGCTCGCGCGCTGCGCTGCTCGAGGCCGGCGTGCCGCTGGTCCGGCTCTTCTCCCCCGAGCATGGCCTGACCGCCTCCGCCGACGACGGCGCTGCGGTGGCCGACGGCGCCGACCCGCTCACGGGCCTGCCGGTCGTGTCGCTCTACGGCGAGCGGATGCGCCCCACGCGTGAATCGCTCGCCGATCTCGACGCGGTGCTCTTCGACATCCCCGACGTCGGCGCTCGGTTCTATACCTACACTTGGACGTTGTATCACCTGCTCGCCGCCTGCCACGACACCGGAACGCGCGTCATCGTGCTCGACCGGCCCAATCCGCTTGGTGGTTCGCTGGAACACGCCGAGGGACCGGTGCTCGATTTGGCCTGCCGCTCGTTCATCGGCGACGACGCGATTCCGATTCGCCATTCGCTGACGCTCGGCGAACTCGCCACGCTCTGGCAGCGCGAGCAGTTCCCGGGCGTGCGACTCGACGTGGTCGCGTGCGACGGATGGACACGCGCGATGCGCTGGCCCGACACGGGCCTGCCGTGGGTGCCGACGTCGCCGGCGATGCCGTCGTTCGAGGGGGCGCAGTTGTATCCGGGGACCTGCCTCTTCGAAGCGACGAACGTGAGCGTGGCCCGCGGCACCGACGCCCCGTTCCAGCAGGTCGGCGCGCCGTGGCTCGACGTCGGCGCCGTGCTCGGCGACCTCGCGCGCCGCGTCCCCAAGGGGGCGGAGTTCACCGAAGTGACGTTCGTCCCTGGAAGCGGACCGTACGCTGGCGAATCGTGTCGCGGCGTGCGCGTGACCGTCACCAACCCCGACGCCCTTCGCCCGGTGGCGCTGGGCTTCCTGCTGATGGCCGCCATCGCCACCACGCACCGCCTGCGCTTCCAGTGGGCGCGCTATCCAACCGCGGCGAATCCGAGCGGCGAGGGGCACTTTGAGCGCCTCGCCGGGCGCCGCGGCATCCGCCGCCACTACGACGCCGCCCCCGAGGACATCGACGCCGATCTCGTGCGTGCGTGGACGGATGTCGGGGACTGGCATCAGCGGGTGGGGGCGGGGGTGCTCTACGAGTAACACGGAGTAGCACAGAGAAGCACGGAATGTTACGGAGGAGTCCGTGGTCTTCCGTGCGCTTCCGTGTTTCTCTGTGTACTTCCGTGTTTCTCCGTGTTCTTCCGTGTCATTCTGCGCCCGCTAATTTGTAGCCCATGACCATGCTGCAGTTCGTCCTCACGGTGGCGTTTGTCCTGTCCGGGGCGGCAGGGCTCATCTACGAGTCGGTCTGGAGCCGCTACCTGGGGCTCTTCGTTGGGCACGGTGCGTACGCCCAGACGATCGTCCTGGTGATCTTCCTCGGCGGCATGTCGGCCGGCGCCGCTTGGGTCGCGCGCCGGTCGCAGACGTTGAACGCGCCGCTCAGGTGGTATGCCCGCGCCGAGGTCGCGTGCGGCGTGATCGGCATGGGCTTCCACGCCGTGTTCGGCGTCGTCACGGCCTTCTGCTACGACACGCTCTTCCCCGCCCTGCCCGGCGGCACGCTGTTGATCGTCGTGAAGTGGCTCATCGCCGCCCTGCTGATCCTGCCGCAGTCGGTGCTGCTGGGAACGACGTTCCCGCTGATGAGCGCCGGCTTCCTGCGCGCGTCATCGCCCGACGGCACCACGGGAAGCGGCCTCGTGCTGGCCAACCTGTACTTCGCCAACTCGTTCGGCGCGGCCGTGGGGGTGCTCCTCGCCGGCTTCACCCTGATCAGCGCGTTCGGGCTGCCCGGCACCCTGCAGACGGCGGCAATCCTGAACGTCGTCGTCGCCGCGATGGTCGTTGCCGCGGTGCAGCTGCGGCAGGAGCAGACGGACGCTCCCGTGGATCCGGTGCCGGTTCGCCCGGCCGAGCCCGTGGAGGTGCCGCGCCAACTCTGGCGGACGCTGATGTTCGTCGCGGCGGGGACGGCCCTCGCCTCGTTCATCTACGAGATCGCGTGGATTCGCATGCTGTCGCTGGTGCTGGGGAGCGCCACGCACTCGTTCGAGCTCATGCTCTCGGCGTTCATCCTCGGACTGGCCCTTGGCGCGCTGTGGGTACGACAGCGCGCCGACCTGTTTGTGAACCCGATGCGCGCGCTGGCCATCACGCAGTGGGTGATGGGCGCGCTCGCCCTGGCCACGCTGTCGGTGTATGTCGCGAGCTTCGAGTGGATGGCATCGCTGCTCCAGGCGCTCGACACGACCGACGAGGCGTATCGCGCGTTCTCGCTGGTGCGCTACGCCATCTGCCTGGCGGTGATGCTCCCGGCGACGTTCTGCGCGGGAATCACCCTGCCGCTTATCACGCGGATGCTCATCACCGCCGGCGCAGGCGAGCGGGCCATCGGAGCCGTGTACAGCGTCAACACGCTGGGCAGCATCGCTGGCGCGGCGCTGGCCGCACTCGTCTTGATGCCGCTCATCGGCTTGAAGGCGCTGCTCGCCACCGGCGCCGTCATCGACATGGGACTCGGCGTCTGGCTGATGTGGCAATCAGATGCGGCGTCGCGCGAGACGCGCCGATTTGCGATCGCGCTGAGCGGCGCGACGATCCTAGTGGTGGCGGGGGCCACGCTGAACGCCCCATTCGCGCGCGAGGTGCTCACCAGTGGCGTGTACCGCTATGGATCGGTCGACGCCGTGAGCCGGCACGTGATCTTCTACAAGGACGGGCGCACCGCCACGGTGAGCGTGCGCCAATCCCCGGGCAAGCAAGAGTACGCCCTCTCGACGAACGGCAAGCCCGATGCCTCGCTGTCCAGCGTGTGGTTCGACTCGACCGCGGCCGGCGATCGCGCCGTCGCCGGCGACGAGAGCACGCAGATCCTGCTGGCGATGATCACGCTCGCCCACGCGCCGCAGGCCACCGCGGGCGCCGTGATCGGACAAGGGTCGGGAATGTCGTCGCACTTCCTGCTCGGCAGTCCCCACCTCAAGCGCCTCACGACGATCGACATCGAGCCCGAAATGGTGCGCGGGTCGCGGAAGTTCTATCCGGTGAACCGGCGAGTCTTTGACGACACGCGCGCGGAGTTCGTGTACGACGATGCGCGTTCGGTCTTCGCCTCCGCGCGCCGCTCATACGACTTCATCCTATCGGAGCCGTCGAATCCGTGGGTGAGCGGGGTGAGCGGGCTCTTCACCGACGAGTTCTACGCACAGGCGCGCGGGTACCTGGCGCCCGGAGGCGTGTTCGGGCAGTGGTTGCACCTCTACGAGATCAGCGACTCGCTGGTGCTCAGCGTGGTGCGTGCGGTGCATCGCAACTTCCCGGCGTATCGCATCTACCTGACCAACGACGTGGACATGCTGGTGGTCGCCTCGCGCGATTCCGTGCTGCGCGCGCCAGACTGGTCGGTCTTCGACTATCCGGAGGTGGCGCACGACCTGCGCCGCTTCCGGCGCATCACGCCCGAGGCCCTGGAGGGCACGCTGCTGGTCACGCACACGGCGCTCGCGCCGGTGGTCGCCGACGGCGGGCCGGTGAACTCCGATTTCCGCCCGCTCCTCGACCTAGGCGCGGAGCGCACGCGGTTCCTCAAGATCGCGGCCGATGGGTTCATGCGGGCCACCGAGGATCGGTTCGACCTGCTCGCCGCGCTCGACGAGCGGCGCATCGGGTTTGGCACGGAGACCGCCGAGGCGCTGGTGCTGCCCCGGGTGACGGACCGCGTGATCTCCGCTCGTCTGCGGGCGGGCACGCGGCTCGCCGACAACGACTCGCTGGATGTGGACCGCAAGCACCGGCTTGCCGCGGCCCGGCGCTCGGTCTTTCGCGACGTGCTGGCTTCGCCCCATGGGCCATCCGACTGGTACACCTGGTTCCGCATGGCCCTCGAGGTGGAGAAGGACATTCACGCCGGAACCAGCGGCGTGGTGGACGCCGGCTTCTATGCCGACGTCGAGCGCTATGTGGTCCGGTGGGGCGCGCCAGAGGCGGCCCGCTCGGCGTGGCGTTTCATGCGCGCCATCAGCACCTACGATTGGCCGGCGGCGGCCGCCGAGGTGACGCCCCAGCTCATGGGCCGGGTGGCCGGACACACATGGATCGACGTGGACGTGCTGCGGAGCGCCGGCGTGCTGGCGCTGGTGCGCATTGGCGACCGCCAGAATGCGCGCAAGCTGCACGACGCGCTGGGCCGCTACAGTGCGCTTGAGAAGGACGACCTGCGGTCCATGCTTCTGCAGGCGCTGGTGGCGCGCCGCAAGGCGGTCGTGCCGGAGCGATAGTGAACTGCTTTACCACGGAGACACGGAGGACACGGAGAGAAGCGACTGCAACAACTGGGGTTAACGACAGCTTGCCACGCGTGGTGCTGAGTGGTGATCGCAGTTCCCCCAGGAAGTTGTGGTTGCTGTTCTCCGTGTCCTCCGTGTCTCCGTGGTGAAGCAGTTCGCTGTTACGGCTTCACCGGCATCGGCTTGGGCGGCTTGTTCTTGAAGTCGCCGGCCTTGATGACGGTGAACTTCGCCGGGTTCACGAGGCGCGCGACGGTGGCATTCACCTCATTGACCGTGAGCTTGGCCACCCGATCCTCAAGCGCCTGGTCAAACGCCATCGTGCGTCCCTGGAACGTCTGCTGCGACAGGCGGCCCACCAGCTCGGCATCGCGGGCGCGCGACTGCATGCGCTGCTGCAGCCAGGCCTGCTTGGCCTTCTCGAGCTCGTCAGCCGCCACGCCCTCCTTCACCCACCGCCCGATCTCCTCGCCGAACGCGCTCTCCAGCCGGACCACATTCTCCGGGTTGTAGATCGCATACGTCTGGATGATCGCTGCGCTGTCCAGCGCCTGCGCGCCGAACGCCGAGCCCACGCCGTAGCTGAGGCCGTCCTTCTGGCGGATGCGCACGGCGAGGCGCGAGTTGAGGAAGCCGCCGCCGAGGATGTAGTTGGCGAGGGTGAGGCTGGCATACTCCGGCTGGTCGTCGCGCACGGCGAGGTTCACGCCGCTGAGCCAGAGCGCGTTGGCCTTGTCCGGCGTCTCGATCTGCTCCGTGGTGGCGGCCACATCGAACGCCTTGCGCTTCATGCGCGCGAACGGCTTGGGGCTCTTCCATGCGCCGAAGAGCTCCGTGACCACGGCGGTCACCGAGTCGCGGTCGAAGTCGCCGGCCATGGCCAAATCACCGTGCGAGGCGCCGACCAGGTCGGTGTAGACTTTCTGCACTTCATCGAGCTTCACGTTCTTCAGGTCCGCGATCTGCTCGTCCACCGTGCCGACGTACAGCGGGTGGGTCTTCGGCCACGGGTTGAGGGCGCGCTGCAGCGCGATGGAGGCCAGGAACGTCGGCTCGGACTTGTTCTGCTCGATGCCGGCGAGGTTCTCCGTGCGCATCAGTTCGAATTCCTTCGCGTCGAAGGCCGGCGTCTTGACCACTTCGCCGATCAGGCGAAGCGTCGGCAACAGGTTCGGGCGCGTGGTTTCGACGCTGACGACGATGTTGTTCCCCGCGCCGCCAATGCTTACGCGCGCCTTCAGCTTGTCGAACTCGTCCTTGATCTGCTGGCGCGTCTTCGTCTTCGATCCCTTGTCGAGCATTGCCCCCAGCATCTGCGAGGCAGTAGTGCGCCCAGCAAGCGACTTCTCGTCGCCAAAGCGCAGGTTGATCACGGCGTTCACCGTGTTGCCGCGCGTCTGCTTGGGGAGGAGGGCGAGCTTGAAGCCATTTGGCAGGCCGGTGCGCGCGGTGCGCTTCTCGACGTTCGCCGTGGACGGATCAAACGCCTCGCCTTCCGCGAGCGTCTGCGTTCCCTTGTACTCCTTGGTCGCCGCGCCGATCTCCGCGTCGCCCACCCAACGGATCTCCGCGCGGTCGGGCTTCGCCGTCGGGATGAACGTGCCGACGGTGCGATTGTCGGGCTTGAAGTAGGCCTTGGCCACGCGCTGCACGTCCTCGGGCGTCACGGCCTTCACGCGGTCGCGGTGGATGAACATCATGCGCCAGTCGCCCATCGCCGCCCACTCAGAAAGCTCGAGGCCGATGCGTTCGGAGTTGTTGAGGGCCAGTTCGATCTGCTTGAGCAGTTGGGTCTTGGCGCGCTCAACTTCTTCCTTGGTCGGCGGTGACGTCGTTACACCGTCGAGGGTGGCCATCAGCGCACGCGCCGCGCTGTCCAGCGACTGCGTCAGCCGGACGTTGGCCCACGAGAGGAAGACGCCGGGCTCCTTGAGCTGGAACGACATCGCCGCGGCGTCGGCGGCCAGCTTCTTCTCGACGAGGTTCTTGTAGATGCGCCCCGACGGCTGGTCAGCGAGGATCTGGGTGAGCGCGTCCACTGCGGCGTAGTCGCGGTCGGTGCCGGCGGGAATCCTGTACAACGCCATCGTCACCTGCACGTCGCCCACGCGGCGCAGGGTGACCGAGCGCTCGCCGTCCTGCGTCGGTTCGGCCGTGTACGTCGGGAAGATCATGTTGCCGCGGTCGAGCGAGCGCACCGGCTTCGGGATGGCGCCGAACTTCTCGCCGATAAGAGCCAGCGTGCGGTTGACGTCGAACTTGCCGGCGACGACGAGCACGGCGTTGTCGGGCTGGTAGTACTTCTGGTAGAAGGCCTTGAGGCGCTCGATCGGCACGTTCTCGATGTCGGCGCGCGCGCCAATGGTGCTCTTGCCATAGTTGTGCCAGAGGTACGCGGTGGACATCACGCGTTCCATCAGCACGCCCAGCGGGTCGTTCTCGCCCGACTCGAACTCATTGCGGACAACAGAGAACTCGCTCTCCAAGTCCTTCTTGGCGATGTACGAGTTCACCATGCGGTCGGCCTCGAGGTCGAGCGCCCAGACCAGGTTCGTGTCGGTGGCGGGAACCGTCTCGAAGTAGTTGGTGCGGTCGTACCAGGTGGTGCCGTTCGGGCGGGCGCCGTGCTCGGTCAACTCCTGCGGGATGTTCGGGTGTCTGGGCGTCCCCTTGAACACCAGGTGCTCAAGCAGGTGGGCCATGCCCGTTTCGCCATACCCCTCGTGCCGCGAACCGACGAGGTAGGTGATGTTCACGGTGACGGTCGGCTTGGACGCGTCAGGGAAGAGCAGGACCTTGAGGCCGTTGGCCAGGTTGTATTCCGTGATCCCCTCAACCGTGGCACCCTTGCTGATGCCGGCGGGGAGCTGCTGTGCCAGGGTGATAGCGGGGAGCGCGAGGAGAAGGGCGAACGCCATAGCCGGCCGCAGGAAGCGGCGGGCGATCGTGCGGGTCATGCGAACCTCAGGGTGTGAGGGACAGTGCGGACGCGCGGCTGAAAGTCGGCTCGCGCGCATCCTCAAATTGTGGCGGTCTCGCGGGATATACGGTAGCGGGGGGTGTGCGGTTCCAGTCGCCGGGACGGGGGACGGAAACTGCGTCACCACGGAGACACGGAGGGCACGGAGAACGGCAACGGCTTCACCACGGAGAACGCGGAGGACGCGAAGGACGCGAAGAACGGCAACTACAACTTCTTGGGGGAACTGCGCTTGCGGTCATAAGACCCGCGTGAAACGCTCTCGTTACCCCCAGTTGTTGTAGTTGCCGTTCTCGGTGTCCTCCGTGCCTCCGTGGTAGAGCAGTTCTAGTTGCCGTTCCCCGAACTCGGCCCTTACGGTTGCACCGCTGGCGTGGCGGGCTTCTTCCTCGCCAGCGCCATGCCGTCGTTCTTCACGTACAGGTCCAGCCAGGCGGTCCAGCGCGCCCACTGGTCGAGGAGTGTCTCCCGGGTTACGGGCCCGTGATCCTCGTAGGGATACATGAACATCGAAGCCACCTTGCCGTTCGCGCGCAGCGCCTGCATCAGGCGGATCGAGCTGATCGGGTCGGTGCCGACATTCTGGTCCTGCAGCGAGTGGTACAGCAACAACGCGCCCTGCAGCTTGTCCACGTTGAGCATGGGCGACATGTCGAGGTACGTGCGCTGCGCGCTCCACAGGTCGCGCCGCTCGCTCTGGAAGCCGTTGGGCGTGAGCGTGCGGTTGTACATGCCGTCGCCGGCGATTCCCGCCTTGAAGAACGGCGTTTGCACCATCGCGTTCACGGTGGAGAAGGCGCCGTAGCTGTGGCCGCCGAGTCCAAGCTTGGTGCGGTCGATGAAGCCTTGCCGGTCGAGCTCGTCGATCACCGAGAACAGGTTCATGCGCAGGTCCGACACATAGTTGTCGTTCATGCGCCCCTGCTCGCCGATGATGGGCGGGTTGAAGTTCGCCACCGCATAGCCCTGCGCGGCGAGGAACTCGATGGTCCGCGGCCCAGACGTCGCGAAGCGGTTGACGTTCTCCGTGCGGATGGAGCGGTCATACCCCGCCTGATCGGTGTACTCGTACGGATAGAACCAGAACATCCCGGGGAGGCGCGTCCCCGCCTTGTAGTCGGCGGGCAAGGTGACGTTCACAATAAACTTGATGCCATCGGGGCGCGTCACCGTGATGCGCTTGCGCTGGAAGGCCGTGAACTCAGGGGCCGGGTCCGCGTTCTTGGTCAGCGCCGTTTCCGTGCCAGCCTTCAGATCCTTGAGGAATGAGTTCGGCACCTGCGTCGGCGATTCGCGTGTCACGATGGCGAACGCGCCGTCGTCGTCCAGCAGGGTGCCCAGCGACTCGGTGATGTCCTTGTTGGCCGCCTCAAAGGCGCGGGTCTTCTTGCCGGTCGCGATCTCGACCTTGTCGAGGAAGTCCTTCGGCGAATTCGTGAGGTAATCGCGCGCGTACTGCGTCCCCTTCAGGAAGACTTCGCCGGCGCCCGTGACGACCGCGACTTCGCCGCCGTTCACGCCGCGCTTGGTGAGCATCGTCCCCGGGTTCGTGTAGAACGAGAGCGTGTCGCCGCCGCCCCGCGGACCGCCGCCGCCGAACGCCGCGGCACGACCACCGCCAGCGAAGGCCGGTGTCCAGCCGCGCTGGCGCACGATGCTCATCCGCTTGGTGGGTTCGCTCAACTTCACGGCGAAGATCTCGCCCGTGCCGGCCGTCGTCGTAGCGACGAACAGCGTCTGCACGTCATCGGTGAAAACCGCGTTCGAGATCGCGCCAGTGTGCTGATAGATGACCTTCGTGTCCGTGTCGCCGAACGGCGGAAGCCACTGCATCACCTTCTCGGGACGCGACGCGGTGGCCGCACCGCCTGGACGTCCGCCCGCTGCGCCGCCCGCTGCCGGCGGAGCGCCTGCCGCACGCGCCGAGTCGCCGCGCGCCGCCGAATCCTGGGCGATGTAGTAGAAGCCATCGCCCTTCGGCATCCAGGCGAGCCCGCGCTTGCCGCCGGCCGTGCGCGCGCCGCCGAAGCCACCCGGGCCGTCAGACGTGTCGCCCGCGAACCGCACGCCGCGCTTGCTGATCTGCGCCAGCTGCTTGCCCTCAGCGTCCCACACCACCTCGGCGCTGCCGAAGCTCGAGTACTGCACAACGTACGAGAACGGCTTTTGCGTGAGGGTGAGGCGGAAGAACTTGCCGTCGGGTGACGGATCCACCGACGCGATCATCGCCGGGGCGCCGATCTTCTTGACGGTCTTCTTGGCGACGTCGATCATCGCCAGCTGGCCGGTGATGAACCACTCGAACTGGTCGAACTCCCACGGCTCTTCCATCAGCGACCAGTAGTTGCGCTCCGGCGCCTTGGTGCCGTCGATCCAGTTGCGCACCTGCGGGCCGGTGGCGATGTCCGGCTTCTTGGGCATCGGAGCGCGCGGCTCGGGGAGCAGCACGGCGACGATGTTCTTGCCGTCCGCGGTCCAGTCCACCGAGGTGACGAGCGTCGCGAGCAGCGGCGTCTTGATGAGCTGCGCCGACTTGCCCGTGGCGACATCGGCGACGAAAACGTGCGACGCGGTCTCGAAGTTCGCGAGGTAGGCGATCTTCTTGCCGTCCGGCGCCCAGACGGCGCCGCTGATCGTCGCCCCCTTCGGCGCGTCGAGCGTCGTGATCGCCCCGGTGCGCGCGTCAATCAACTGCAGCGCGATGGCGCCGCGCGCGGTGAGCATGCGGCCGCGGTTGGCCTTGGGATCCACCTGCAGGCCACCGTAGTACGTGTGCGGCTTGCCGAAGGTCTGCACGCTGGGCAGGCCGTCGGTTTGCTCACGCAGGAACCACTTGCGGTCGGGGCTCAGGTTCGTGAGCGAGACCGACAGGTGGCGCGGCGCGGTGATCAGCTTGGCCACCTCGCTGGAGGGCTCGATGTACCCCTCCTTGGCGAGCGTCTCACGCAGGGCCGTGAGTTTGGGGTTTGCGGCGGCGTCGCCTTGCTGGGCAATCAGCGGCGCGGCGAAGAGCAGGACGAGCGCGGCCAGACGGCCGGCACGGACAGCGAGAGAGCGTGTGGGCACGGGAGTGGGGCGTTGGAGGTCCGACCTTCGCGGCGGCATTCGGTGCGCGCCTTGGGGCAGGCGATCATCCGGGCTCCCGGATGAGGGCCATCCTAGAATTACGCGCCCAGACTGGGCTCCGCTGAATTACGCGGTGCGCACGCATTCCGACAGGGTGGACAGGCGGCCGGGCGCGGCGCGGACTAGCCGCAGGCTCGGCGCAGGGCCCCGCCCCGCGCGGGCACCCCTCCCGGCGAAGCGTCTGTGGCTCACTTGCGTCTCGCCAGCCGGAAGCGTCGATTGCCTGCCATGACGCGCCCTGCCCTGCTCTGCCTCGCCCTCGCCGCCCTTGGGGCGGCCCCTGCGGTCGCCCAGAACGCCAACGCGTCGCCGGACACCGCCCTCGTTTGGCGGGTGCTGTCCGCCGAAGACCGCCGCGACTCGACCGACCGGGCGCTGGCCGCAGGACTGGCCAGCAAGGATCCCCGCGTCACGCTGATCACTCGGCGCGCGCTGGCCCGCATCAGGGACCCCCGGTTCGCGGCGCGGGACTCGTTGGGCACCCTGCCCGCCCCGCCGAGGTACGACGAACCGGCCTGGCGCCTGCGCTTCCGGGCGCTCGATCCGAAGAAGGCTGACTGCGCCGCCGTTCGCGCGGCACTCACCGACGAGTCGTGGCACGTGCGGCTTCGGGGGGCGGACATTGCGACGTCAACCTGCGCGGACGACGCCGCGACGGTCACGACGCTGCGCTCGTGGCTCGCCATGGCCGGCCTACGGCAGCGCGCCTCGCAGGGGGCCGCGTGGCAGGCAGGGGCCCACGCGCTCGTGGCGCTGGCGCGGATCGCCCCCGCGGAGGCGCGCGCGGCGCTCCCTGAGTTCCTGCGAAACGACTCGCCCTGGGTGCGCGTGTATGCGGCGCACGCGGCGGCGCAGCTCTCGGATGCGCAGGCCTTGCGTGCACTCGCCCGCGACCCGAACGACAACGTGAAGGAAGCGGCCATCGAGGCGCTCGCCAAGCTCACCGGACGCGCCGATGACTCGCTGTATATCGCCGCTCTGCGCACGCGAGGGTTACAGGCGGTGCGCGCGGCGGCGCTCGCGCTCAAGGGGGCGCCGCATTCTCCGGCGCTGCAGGCGGCGCTTGTCGCCACGACCCATCGCATGCGCGCCGACTGGAGCGAGACGGCGCGCGATGCGCGCCTCGCCGTGCTCGCGCGGCTCTCAGAGGTCGCCGACACGACGGTCCGACGACACGCCGTTGAGCTGTCGTCTGATTTCGACTGCGCCGTGGCGAACGCCGCCTCTGCCTTGGCTGCAAAGCTCGGCGCGCCGACTAAGGCGGAGTGCCGCCCCTTCTGGAACCTCGTCCCCACCGAGGCGGTTGGACTCGCTCTGGGCGAGGACGTGCGGGTGCGGGTCGTGATGTCGGAGCGCAGCGGCGGCGGCTCGTTCGTCGTGCGCCTGCGCGGCGACGTTGCCCCGATCACGGCGGGGCGCGTGCTGCAGCTCGTGAAAACGGGGTACTACAACGGCCGCACGTGGCACCGCGTGGAACCCGACTTCGTGATTCAGGGACTCAGCCCGGGCGACAACGAATACGTCGGGCTTTCGCTCTTCTTCCGTGATGAACTCGGCACGGTCCCGCACGCGCGCGGCACCGTGGGGATGAGCACGCGCGGCCACGACACCGGCGATGCGCAGTGGTTCGTGAACCTCAAGGACAATCTTCGGCTTGGGCGCGATTACACGGTGTTCGGGGAGATCGTCGCGGGGATCGAGGTGGCGGATGGCGTGCTGGAGGGGGACGTGGTTGAGCGGATCGAGGTCGTGGGGCGAAGGTAGTTCGATTGGGGGATGGGAACTGCTTCACCACGGAGGACACGGAGAACGGCAAGACTTCACCACGGAGACACGGAGGGCACGGAGAAGGGCAACTGCAAAACTGGGGGTAACGACAGCGCGCCACTCAGCATTTGAGTGGCGCACGCAGTTCCCCCAAGAAGTTGCTTTTGCAGTTCTCCGTGCCCGCCGTGTCTCCGTGGTGAACGCAGTTGTTGTTCCTCGTCCCGCAGGGAACAGCGAACGACGGGCAGTCGTTCATTAAGTACGTTCTGCCCCACGCCTTAGCCCCACTGACATGCGTTCGCTGTTCGCGCTTCTCCTCGCTTTCACTGCGTCCGACCTGAATGCCCAGTCCGCTCCACGCACTGGCGTCATCGAAGGGCGCGTCATTCACGCCATCACGCAGCAGCCGATCCCGTCGGCGCAGGTGCTCGTGCCGGGAACCGGGCGCGGTGCGCAAGCCGATGAGACCGGCCGTTTCCGCATTACCGCGGTCCCGGTCGGCATCGTCTCCCTGCAGGCGCGCGCCATCGGGTATTCACCGATCGCCATCGCTGACGTCGCCGTCTCGATCACCAAGCCAGCGGAAGTGACGGTCAAGCTCACCCCCGCTGCGCTCAACCTCGCCGCGGTGCAGATCCAGGCGTCGTACTTCACGCCGCCGCCCGATGCGCAGGTGTCCACGGCGACTCTGAGCCGAGAGGAAACGCGCCGAGCCCCGGGCGTGCAGGAAGACGTGATTCGCGCCGTGGCCCTGCTTCCCGGCGTCGCCGTGACGCAGGCCGGGCGCAACGACCTCGCCGTGCGCGGCGGCGCGCCGTTCCAGAACCTGTTCGTGGTGGACGGCATCGAGGTGCCCAACATCAACCACTTCGGCAGCCAGGGCTCCACGGGCGGCCCGCTCTCGCTCATCAACATCCAGTTCGTGGACGAGACGCAGTTCAGCGCCGGCGGTTTCGGCGCGCGCTACGGCGACCGCACCAACTCCGTGACCTCGCTCACCCTGCGCGAGGGAAGCCGTTCGTTCGGCGGCGAACTCAACCTGTCGGCCACCGGCTACGGCGCGTTCGTCGAGGGGCCGATGGGCAAGCGCGGCAGCTACCTGTTTGGCGTGCGTCGCTCGTACCTGGACCTCGTGTTCAAGGCAGCCGGGTTCGGCTTCATTCCCGCGTACACCGATCTCACCTTCAAGGCCACCCAGCGTCTCAACAGCAAGACCACGCTGTCGATGCTTGCCGTCGGCGCGATTGACGACATCACGTTCAACAACGAGACGGCCGACAACCGTTACGAGAACTCACGCGTGGTGGGGAACGAGCAGCGGCAGTACTTCTCTGGCATCACGCTCAAACGCGTCCTCTCGCGCGGCGTGCTCGACGTGACGCTCGGCCGCACGTGGTCGCGCTACCAGACGGCCCAGTTCGACTCGCTCTCGCCGCCGAATCCGATCTTTCGCGCCAACACCACCGAGGGCGAGCAGTCGCTGCGCGCCGACGTGCAACTCGAGCCGCGCGCCGGGCTCGAGGTGGGCGCCGGCGCCATGGTGAAGTTCGCCAGCGCCCTTGAGTACGACATCTTGCTGCCGGGCTTCGCGCGCTTCGACGCGGCCGGCGCGCCGCGGCCGCTCACGGTGGACACCTCATTCACGGCCGCGCGCACGGCCGCGTACGGCCAAGTGAGCTGGAAGCCGATGTCACGCGTGCGTCTTACGCTTGGCGCGCGCGGTGACCACTACGCCTTCCTCGATGACGGCTTCCGCTTCAGCCCGCGCCTCGGCGCGCGCGTGGGGGTGAACGACCAGACGACGCTGACGTTCGCCGCCGGCCGCTACTGGCAGGCGCCGCAGTTCATCTGGCTCATTGGCGATCCCACCAACCGCGACGCCCTGCGCCCGTTCCGCGCCGACCATCTGGTGGCGGGCATCGAGCGCGAAGTGCGCAGCGACGTGAAGGTGCAGGCGGAAGCGTACCTCCAGCGCTTCAGCGGGATGCCCGCGCGGTTGTGGCGCCCGCAGGCGGTGCTCGCGCCCGCCGGCTTCGATGACATCACCACCGATATTCCTTTCGGACTCGAGCCGCTTCGCAGCATCGGGACGGGAACGTCGTACGGCGTGGAACTGCTCGCGCGAAAGGTGCTGAGCAGCGTTCCGGTGTACGGCCTCGCGACGATCAGCCTCAACCGCACCGAGTTCACGTCGTTCGACGGCATCGCGCGCCCCGGGGCGTTTGAGACGCGCTGGATCGCGAACCTCCTTGGCGGCTGGCGCCCGAACCCGACGTGGGAGTTCAGCGGCAAGTTCCGCGCGGCGGCCGGCCTGCCGTACACGCCGTTCATCACGAGCGGACCACGCGCCGGGCAGCAGGACTTCTCGCGGTACAATGAGGGCGGACGGCTCCCGTCCTTCGTTTCGCTCGACCTGCGCGCCGACCGCCGGTGGAGCTTCGCCCGCCGCTCGCTCATCGCCTACATCGATCTGCAGAACGTCAATGGCGCGAAGGGCGCGGGCCGCTACACGTGGGACCAGCGCGAGCAGCGGGTGAAGAAGGACGAGAGCATCGGGTTGCTGCCGTCGATTGGCATCAACCTGCAGTTCTAGGGGGACGGGGGACGAGAAGTACTTTACCACGGAGGGCACGGAGGACACGGAGAACTACAACCTCTTGGGCTTACTGCGCTCTCCACTCCTATATCGGCGTGGCGCGCTGTCGTTACCCCAGGTTTTGCAGTTGTCGTTCTCCGTGTTCTCTGTGGTAAAGCAGTTGCCGTTCTCAGTGTCCTCCGAGGTGAAGCAGTTCTCCTCATTGCCTCGAAGCTGGCGGCCGCCGCACGA
>VHBQ01000046.1 GCA_016871855.1 Gemmatimonadota bacterium | reverse complement strand
ACGTCCTGCACGACGGCGCCGTCGGCGATGTCATAGCCGGCCACGACGGACCCGACGCGGGCGATGCGCACGTTCGCGCCGACGACGCAATCCACGAGGAAGGCGTCGTACACGCCGCAAGGCAATGTCACGCCATCGACGTCGACTGCGCCCGCGTTGACGCCGAGGCTCACCGTGCCGCGGAAATGGGCGTTGCGAAAGCGCGCGAGGTCGGCGTCCGGGGCGACGGTCACGCGCGACCAGTCGCCGGCGGTGCATCCTTGCGCCGTCAACTGGTCGATCTGGGCCTTCGAGAGCATGCGACGAGTCCGTGGGGGGCGGTGGAGGTCAGAGCGCGGGAAGGGCGAGGTGGTCGCCCTCGATGTCCTTGAAGTACTTCACCGTGCCGACCTTGAGTTCGTGCGTGGAGGCCTCGTCACAGACGATCATGCCGTGGCGATGCAGCTGCAGCTGGGACACGGTCCACATATGGTTCACGCCCTCTTCCACGACCTTCTGAAGCGCGTGCGCCTTGCTGTGGCCGCTGACCAGGATGATGACCTCGTGCGCGTCCATCACCGTGCCCACGCCAACGGTGAGCGCCGTCTTCGGCACCTTGTTCGGATCGTTGCCGAAGAAGCGTGAGTTGGCGATGCGGGTGTCGTGGGTCAGCGTCTTGATGCGCGTGCGCGACGAGAGCGAGGACCCGGGTTCATTGAACGCGATGTGTCCGTCGGCGCCGATGCCACCAAGGAACAGGTGAATCCCGCCCGCCTTCTGGATGCGCGCCTCGTAGTCAAGGCACTCCTGCTCGAGATCCTTGGCGTTGCCGTTGAGAATGTTGACGTTCTCGTGCGCGACGTCCACGTGGCTGAAGAGATGGTGCCACATGAAGTGGTGGTAGCTCTCCGGGTGCGTCTCGGGGAGTCCGACGTACTCATCCATGTTGAACGTGATGACGTGCTTGAACGAGACTTCGCCCTGCTGGTGGAGAGAGACGAGGTTCTGGTAGGTGCCGATGGGCGAGGAGCCCGTCGGGAGGCCAAGGACGAACGGCTTGTCCTTCGTCGGCTTGAAGGCGTTGATCTTGGCGGCGATGGTGTAGGCGGTCCACTTGGACATCGCCTCGTAGGTATCGTGGATGATTATGCGCATAGGTCAGAGAGAGACAGAAAACGACAGAGAACGACAGAGAACGACAGAGAAGGACAGAAGTGTCTATGGAGCCACGACCAAGATGCGAGCGTCGGCGACGGCGCAACCGGCGCCCTGGTCGCGCACGATGAGCGGGTTGATGTCGAGTTCCTGGATCTGCGGGCAGTCCAGGGCAAGCTGTGACAGGCGCTGGAGACAGTCCTCTAGCGCCGCAACGTCGCGATGCGGCCGCCCGCGCGCGCCGGTGAGCATTGGGAACGCCCGCACTTCGCGCATCATCATGCGCACGTGCTCCAGGGGAACCGGCGCGATGCGGAAGGCGACGTCCTTGAAGATCTCCACGAAGATGCCGCCCAGCCCGAACATCACCACCGGGCCGAAGGCGGGATCGCGCTTGACGCCGAGGATCACCTCTTCACCCTTGCCGGCCATCTGCTGGATGAAGACGCCGTCGATGCGCGCGTCGGGCTGATGCGCCTTGACGTTGGCGACGATGGTGTCATACGCGGCGGTGGCGGCCGCCGGAGAGTCGATGCCGAGGAGCACCGCGCCGACGTCGAACTTGTGGACGACGTCTTCCGACTCGACTTTCATCGCGACCGGAAAGCCGACCTGCGTGGCGATGGTGGCCGCGTCGCGCGCGGAGCGCGCCACGCCGGTGCGCAGCACCGGCAGGCGGTAGGCCTCGAGCACCTTCATCGCGTCGGACGGTGAGAGGTAGCTGTGCCCGCCGGCGAGGGCCGCGTCGAGCACGGCGTGCGCGGCGGCGGTGTCCACGTCGGCGAAACGGACGGGGGGAGTGAGGCGCCGCTCCTTCTCGACGCTGAAATCGTGGGCGCGCGCGAAGGCGCGGCACATGGACTCCGGCAGGACGTAGTGCGGGATGTCGCGCCGCTGGAGGATGTTGATGCCCGAGGCAACGTCTGTCTCGCCCATAAATGACGTGTAGGTCGGCTTGTCGTGGGCGGCGGCGACGTTGCAGACCTCGTCGGCGATGGTGTCGATGTCGGTCATCGACTGCGGCGTGAGGATGACCAGCGCGCCGTCCACGTTAGCGTCCTCAAGGGCGGCACCCATCGCCACGCGATAGCGGTCAGCGCGGGCGTCGCCGATGACGTCCACGGGGTTCTTGATGTTGGCGGTCACCGGCAGGGAGCGCTTGAACGTGTCGCGCGTCTGGTCGCTGAACTTCGCCAGCTCGAGCCCCTCGTGGATGGCCGCGTCGGTAGTGAGCACCCCGGGCCCGCCGGCATTCGTGATGATGGCGACGCGACGCCCCTTGGGGAGCGGCTGGTACGTGAGCGCGATCGCGTTGTTGAACATCTCCTCAATCGTCTGGCAGCGAATCACGCCGGCTTGCTTGAGCGCGGCATCCACGACATCGTCGCTGGCGGCCAGGGAGCCCGTGTGTGAGGCAGCGGCCGAGGCGCCCTGCGACGTGCGTCCGCTCTTCAGCACGAGCACCGGCTTCCCCGCCTCGTGGATGACCCTGCGGGCAGCCTCCACAAACGCGGCTCCGTGCGTCATCTCCTCGAGGTACATCAGGATGACCTTGGTGGCCGGGTCATCCTTGAGGGCCATCATCAAGTCGATGTCGCTGATGTCGGCCTTGTTGCCGAAGGAGACGAACTTCGAGAAACCGATGTGCTTGGCGTGCGCGTAATCGAGCACCGCGGTGCACAGCGCGCCGCTCTGCGACAGGAAACCGATGCTTCCATCCGCGGGCATGCGCCGCGCGAAGGACGCGTTGAGGTGAACGTTCGGGTCGGTGTTAATGACGCCCAGGCAGTTCGGGCCTATGAAGCGCATGCCGTACTTGCGGCAGATCTGGAGGATCTCCTCCTCGCGCTGGAGGCCGGCGCCCCCCACCTCGCGGAACCCCGCGCTGATGATGATCAGTCCCTTGACGCCCTTCTGGCCGCACTGCTCAAGCGCGAGCTTGACGACGCTGGACGGAAAGACGATGACCGCGAGATCCACCGGATCGGGGATGTCGAGGACGTACTTGTACGCCTTGACGCCGGCGATGGACTTGGCGCTCGGGGAGACCGGATAGATGGTCCCCTGGAAGTCGTCTTTGAGGATGTTGTTGAAGATGTCAAACGGCACCGTGCCGGGGACGCGCGTGGCGCCGACGACGGCAACGGACTTGGGCGAAAAGATCGGCTCGAGCGCTTCGTGGCCCGGGCCGGCAGAATCAGGCATGGCGCCTCCAGCGGGGGGCTGGCAGGTGCGGGTCGGCTACACGTAGTGCGCGATGAAGTCGACGGCTCCCTCAACCGTCTGGACCTCACGCGCCTTGTCCTCGTCCATCTCGATGGAGAACTCTTCCTCGAATCCGGCGATGAGCTCGATGCTCTTCATCGAGTCGGCGCCCAGGTCGAACACGAAGTTCGACGCGGGGAGCACCTCGGCGGGGTCAAGGGAGAGGACGCGGGCAACGACGCTTGTGACGCGCTTCTCAATTCCGGTGCGTTCCATCAGGTCTCCGGGGCCACGTGCGGGGCCCGCCATCCGCGGGCGCGATCAGGGAGCACGGCAGGGCTCAGTGCCACTCTGTAATTCTGCGATTTAAACGCGGGACGAGCAACCGCGTCCCCCTTACACAGCCGTACGCAATTTCCCACTTTCTGTTGAACACGGCGGTTGCGGCCCCGGGAGGGAGCTATGGAGAAGACGGTGAACATCAGGCTGGCGTTCGATCCGGAACGTGCGGCGGCGCTCATCGGCGTGGTGTTCGGTCTTGCGACACTCGTCGCGGGCGGCACCGTGCTGCTGGGGCGGGACCCGGGCTACATCGTCTACCGGCCACTGCTGGTGTTCAACACGGTGATGGGACTGGTGTACCTCTATGCCGGCGTCGAGGCATGGCGTCGGCAAGCCGCGGGCCGCACGCTGGCGGGGCTGATCGCCACCGTCAACGCCGGCGTGCTGTGCTGGATTGTCTACCTGTTCCAGACGACGCGGGATGTCGTGGCCAATGACAGCGTGCACGCCATGACCCTGCGGGTCTCCGTCTGGGTGGCGCTCTACGCCGTGCTCGCCTGGGTCTGGCGGCGGAAGCGCGCCGCTATTGCCCCGTCCTGAAAACGAGCTTCCGTTCGCCGCTGGCATACGACACCAGGGCCACGCGTCCGGTGGGCACGACCAACACGGTGTCCAGCGAGACAGAGTCGGGTAGCGCCTCGGCGCGGCGCACTCGGCGCTCCTGAGCCTCGCGCGTCTCGCGGTCGGCAGCGGCAGCGCCTGCCGCCACTTGACCGCCCGTGCTATCGAGACGGACGCTTGCATCGATACGCCGGAGCGTCACCCCAAGCCGGCGCTCGCCAGGCCGCAGCGCATATTCGCGAAACAGGTGCATCGGGCGATCATTACGGAGCCCGCCACCGCGCACGGTGTCTGATGCCACGATGCGACCATCGACACGGACGCTCAGGAGATAGCGTGCAAAGCGCCCTTCGCACTCCCAACGCAGGCGCATATGCTGCGGTCGCTCGGCGAGCTCCGCGTCGGTGAGCCGGCGACACTGCTCGATGCGCTCCGGGCGCGCCGACCACGACAAGCGAAGCACGGATTCGCCGACAGCCGAAGTGCGGAGTGGAGCAAGCGACCCCGCGCGCAGGGCGATCAGGCCGAACGCGGCGACGGTGAGCCCAGCCGCGGGACGGGCCCATACGGCGGGCCTCAACGCGAGTTCTCCAGCGGCACGGGCTCGCAGTAAGCGCCGAGCGGGTCATCGAAAGCGCTTGGTATCTGGGTGTCGTGTGCCTGAAGGTGCGCGGCAAATGCCGTCCACGCGTCCAGGACGCCCTCGGGATCACCAACAGACATGACAACCGTGGCCACGCGCGACCGGTCCACCCGCGATTGAAGTTCGGCCTCACGGTCATTGAACAGCCGCTCGTGCAGCCACTTCGGTCCTTCCCGTCCGCGGCAGTCTCGGGGAGGACAGGTGAAGACCATCACTCCAGGCGCCCCCGCGCGCAGGGTGAGCTCGATCGCCGAGGTGTGGAGATTGCCGGCGCAGCTGACGCGCCGCACCTCGGCGCCGCGGGCGCGCAATGGCGCGAGGTAATCCGGTGCCGCGTGTTCGCAGCAGATAGCGACGGGGCGCAGCTCATTCACGTCAGCCACGCCGTACGTCTCGCGCACCCGGGCAACTTGATCGCGTCCTGTCTGTCCCGGCGGCCCCACGCCCATCGGGGCGCACGAGCCCGCGCAGACGCCGCACGAGACACAGCGCAGGGGGTTCACGCGCGCGACCAGCGCGGACTGCACGCCATGGCCCCCCTCACGGGGAATCATCGTAATGGCGTCCCACGGACAGTCCTGCGGGCACTGGTTGCATCCAGTGCAATGGCGCTCGTCCACAACGCTCGGGGTCCAACTGCCGCTGCGTGGACGGTGCAGGAACAACGGAATGCACAGTGCCAACCCGAAGGTGCCGACGGCTCCCGTCCAGGCGAGCCACGGAGGCAGGGCGTTGGCCCACGGCAGCCAGAAGACGAAGAACAGATCGGCCGGGACATGCCGCTCGACCGTGAGCAGCGAAGCCTCGGGAGCCAGCGGCGTCGGGAAGAAGATCGAGAGGGCCGTCAGTGCGCCGAACACCGCAGAGAGCAGCGGACGCGGCGGGAGCAGGGTCGGGCGGGCGAGGCGCGACAGGTGGATCCACAACCCCGCCGCGGCGCCAAGCGGAAGCGCGACGTGAAGGAACAGGTTGATAAAGAAGAAGGCGCTGGGAATCGCTTGGTCGCCAGCAAAGATGCGACGCACCGGCTCGCTGAGCACGGGGAGCGCATCGAAGAGGCGCGCGCCGCCGATGGCCAACTCGGCACCGAAAGTGTCCCAGACCATCACGTAGCCCGTCCAGCCGCTGATGAACAGCACCGCGAGGAGCACGACGCCGGACGTCCACGCCAGCGCCCGCGGCCCCCACGAGCGCGACTGCGCAAAGAGCCGCCAGGCGTGCAAGAGCACGGCGATGACCATCGCGTCAGAGGCGAAGCGGTGCAGCGAACGGATCCACCGCCCCAGATACGGGTCGGCCTGCAGGCGCTCGACGGATTGCCAGGGCGCCCCCACGCGGTAGAAGACCAGCAGGTACAGTCCGGTGACGATGAGCAGGGCGAGGAGGGCGGCGGCCATCGCTCCGCTCTGGTGGAGCGGATTGTGCCGCCACCCATAGAGTCGGGTGGCGGCGGCATCAGCGGCGCGAAGCGGCCGCAGGACGAGGTCTTCGAGTCGGCGCAGTCGGCGGGCCCTCTTGCGCGATATTTATCATATCGACATGATAAACACAACATCGGGCCGCCTGACCCGAGACCCTTCGTGCAAGCCCTCCGCCCATGTGGATTTCCGGGACCTCCCAGTACGCCGTTCGCGCCGTGGTGCACGTCGCCGAGCACGGCACGGCGGCTCCTGTGCGCGTCGGGCCAATCGCCGAAGCGCTCGATGTTCCGCGGAACTACCTCTCGAAGACGCTCCATGCGCTCGCGCGCGCAGGGGTGCTCAAAAGCGAACGTGGGCCACGGGGCGGTTTTCAACTAGCGCTCCCAGCCAGCCAGCTGACGCTGGCACGGGTTGCCGCGCCGTTTGAAGACGTGCAGTCGCGGCATTGCCTGCTTGGACGGCCTCAATGCGGCGGCGCAAGTGCGTGCGCGGCGCACGGAAGGTGGAGCACCGTTTCCACGGCGCTGCAGCACTATTTCGCGTCGACGACCATTGCCGATCTTCTTGACGACGACCGGGCCGCCCGGACGCCGCCGACCCTCCGTGCGCCACGACGCACTGGAGCACGCCGTCCCACGCGTCAACGCCGCTGACTTCCCACCCATTCACTCGAGGAACCCATGGTCGACTCGCCTCCCCGCGACGCGCCCGACTCACCGCCATTCATGCAGCGGATGTTCGACAACGTCTTCCTCCTGCTCGTGCTGGGCATCGTCGTGATGCTGGTGGTCTACACCGGGTGGGGCATGTGGGAGGTTCTCACGATGCCCGCCGGCACACTCCCATGAGGCGCACATGCTGACCAAGGTTCATTCGGGGCTCGACCCCGCGCCGGGCGTCTGGTGGAAGCCCGCGCACAAGGCCGAGAAGGTGTGGGTGGCCATCGCCTTTGCGTGGTGCATGGTGCTGTTCGCCATGATGCCCCTCTGGCACTGGAAGGGCGGACAGAACCCGTCCGGCATTCGGCGGCGTGTCGACCCGCAGGCGTTCTACGCGCGAACGGTCGAATTCGCGACGCAGTACAAGGTTGGCGAGGACCGGGGCATTCCGATTGTCGCGCCTCCAGCCGGCGCCGACGTGTACCTCACCGGGATGACGTACCAGTGGTACCCCATTCTGCAGTTGCAGGCCGGCGCCAAGTACCGCCTGCATATGTCATCGCTCGACCTCAACCACGGCTTCAGCCTGTATCCGCTGAACGTGAACTTCCAGGTGATGCCAGGCTACGACTACGCCCTGGAAGTGACGCCAACCGCCAGCGGCGACTTCCGCATCATCTGTAATGAGTTCTGCGGCATTGGGCACCACACGATGGTCGGGCGCGTGATTGTCGTAGACGGAACCGGCAAGACGCTGGCCGACAACGCAACTGCGGTCATCCGTGACCGGGAGGCCAAGTGAGCGCCGCTACCTTCCCGCATCGCGTCTGCCCAGCCACCGGGCGCGTGATTGCCTCGGCGGCCGAGCCGCTCATCAAGGTCAATGCTGTCGTGGCCGTGGTGTCGCTTCTTATCGGCGCCGTGGCCGCGCTGTTGCTGGTGCTGACGCGCTGGCAGGCCGTGCACCTGCTCCCCGCGGAGTGGTACTACCGCATCCTCGGCGTGCACGGCATGAACATGCTGATCTTCTTCATCATCTACTTCGAGATGGCCGTGCTCTGGTTCGCCGGGACCATCTTACTGAACTCGCGCCCCGCGAATCCGAAACTGGGGTGGTTCAGTTTCGCCTTGATGATCATCGGCACGGGGTTGGTGCAGTGGGCGCAATGGGCGGGCAAGGCGGACGTGCTGTTCACGTCGTATCCGCCGCTGAAGGCGCATCCGCTGTTCTACCTGGGCATCATCCTGTTCGCGGTGGGGGCGCTGACCGTGACCGGGCTGTTCTTCGCCTCGCTCGTGATCGCCAAACGCGAGAAGACCTATGAAGGATCGGTGCCATTGGTCGTGTACGGAGCGGTGACGGCGGCGATCATCGCTGTCATCACGCTGCTCCATGGCGCCATCATCTACATCCCCACGTTCCTGTGGAGTGTCGGGCTCATCAAGTCCGTGGACCCGCAGGTATATCGGCTGATCTGGTGGGGATTGGGGCACTCGTCGCAGCAGATCAATGTGGCGGCGATGGTGGCGGTCTGGTACATGCTGAGCGCGTTGACCATCGGGGGCGTGGTGCTCAACGAGAAGGTGAGCCGTTCTGCGTTCGTACTTTACGTGCTGTTCATCTCCATGGCCTCGGCGCACCACCTGCTGGTGGATCCCGGCTTCGGCCCGGCGTGGAAGATCGTGAACACGTCGTACTTCATGTACATGGCGGTGCTCGCCTCGATGATCCACGGGTTCACGGTGCCAGCGGGGATGGAACTCGGCATGCGGCTTCGTGGGTTCACCGACGGACTGTTCGGCTGGCTACGACGCGCCCCGTGGGGCGATCCCGGATTCAGTGCGCTGGTGTTCAGCGTCGTGGTGTTCGGCTTCGTGGGCGGCATCACCGGCGTGACGATCGGGACCGAGCAGATCAACATCATCGCGCACAACACGATGCGGATTCCCGGGCATTTCCACGCCACGGTGGTGAGCGGAACGGCGATGGCGTTCATGGGAGCGACGTACTATCTGCTGCCGCTCGTCTTCCAGCGGAAAGTCGCGTTCTGGGGACTGGCCAAGGCGCAGCCGTACCTGTTCGCGATCGGCATGTTGCTCTTGTCCATGGGCATGACGTTCGCGGGAAGCTTCGGTGTGCCGCGGCGCCACTGGGACATCTCATTCTCGCAAGCGCTGTTTGACGTGCAGTTCAATCCGGCCGTGGATATCACCCTGGCGGTGATGGGCATCGGCGGCATCCTCGCGGTCATCGGAGCCTTGAGCTTCATTGCCATCGCCGTGAAGTCGGTCTTCTTCGGCGAGAAGATCACCACGTGGGAGACCGGCAAGCCCATCCTCGGCATCCCGCAGGGGCTGACAAATCCGCCGGTGCATGCGCCGAACGTGGACGAGATCAACGACGCCCTGCATGCCGACTCGCGCGGCATCGCCGGCGCGACGCCGGGCACGCTGGTGCTGGTGGGAGTGTTCCTGTTGGCCTTCGTGGTCTACTACTTCACGAACTGGAAGCTGCTGTCGTTCCTCTGGAAGGTCGGGTAGGTGATGTCTGACGCGCGCGCGGGGGGCGGGCTGGCACTGGCCGCCCTCGGGGCCATCCTCGCCATCACGGCCGCGTGGTGGGCGTTCGCGCTCTGGCCGGTGCCGACCGACGTGCCCGAGTGGGTGCTGCGCACGCGCGCGGCCTGCTTTGGCACGACGGCCACCGGGCTGCCCCACGTCGGCGGGTGGATTCTCCTCATCGGAGAGCCCGTCGGGATGGTCGGCGTACTGGTAGCGGTCTGGGGCGACGCGCTGCGCCGCGACCTACGGCGGCTTCGGTCGACGTTTGGCGGACAACTGGTCGCGGTGGCCACGCTGGTGCTGCTCACGTATGGCGTGGCGGCCGCGACGCAGCGCGTGCGTTCGGCGCGCGGCGTGGCCGAGGCGGCGCTTTTCACACCCGCGCCGTTTACGGATCCGGTTGAGGAGGCGCTCTACTCCGAGCCCGCGCCGCCGTTGGGTTTGGTGGACCAGCACGGGCAGGCCTTCTCCCTCGATGCGCTGCGCGGGCGGCGGGTCATGGTGACGTTCGCGTACGCACACTGCCAGACCATTTGTCCGACGATCGTGAAGGATCTCAAGTTGGCGCGGCGGGATGCGCAGGCGGCAGACGCAGCGCTGGTGGTGGTGACGCTGGATCCGTGGCGAGACACGCCGAGCCGGCTTGCGGCGATCGCCGCGCAGTGGCAGCTGGGCCCCGATGACCGGGTGCTCAGCGGTCCCGTGCCCGATGTGCTGCGGGTGCTTGAGGCCTGGAAGGTGTCGCATGCGCGCGACGAGCGCACCGGCGAGGTCACGCATGCATCCGCGGCGGCCTTGCTGGGACGCGATGGACGAGTGCGATACCGGATGTCCGGCGACTGGCAGCGAACGGCTGCGCTGCTGCAAACGCTGTAACGCTCAGGAGGGGCTATGACGGTGCGCAACCAGTGGGTGCGGGACGGCTTGGTCGTGGGACTCATCGCGTACGCGGCGGTGGCCGTCTTCTACAGCGGGTTCGACCTGCTCGCCAGCCGCGGGACGCTGTTCACCGTGAACTTGCTCGGGCAGGGGTTGTTCCACGGTCTGCGCGACCCGTCCGTGCTGCTCTTCCCCGTGCCGGTGGACCTACAGGTGGTGTTCTGGTACAACACCGTCCACTTGGTGCTTTCGCTGGCCATTGGGCTCTTGGTGCTGTGGCTGGTGGAGCTCGCCGAGCAGAATCCGGCGCGCGCTGGACTTATGGCCGGGTTCATCATCACCGGCTTTGCCATCACGGTGGCCGTCATCGGACGGCTCACCGAGCCGATGCGCGCGCTGCTGCCCTGGTGGAGCATCGTGGTGGCCAACGGAGCGGCCACGGCTTGTGCGGCGTTCTACCTGCTGCGGCGACGCCCCGGACTCGGGCGAAGAATGTTCGGCTAGAACTCTCCGTGCTCCGTGCGGGCGATGATCTCGTCCTGCAGCGCCTCCGACAAGTCGCAGAAGTAGTCACTGTACCCCGCCACGCGCACGATGAGATCTCGGTGCGCCGCAGGGTTGGCCTTGGCCGCTCGCAGCTGCTCGGCGGTGACCACGTTGAACTGCATGTGGTGCCCGCCCAAGGTGAAGTAGCCGCGCACGAGCGCGTGCAGCGCGTCGAGGCCGTGTTCGCCGGCGACGAGTGAGGGTGAGAACTTCATGTTGAGCAGGGTGCCGCCGGTCTTCACATGGTCCATCTTCGCGGCGGAGTTCAGCACCGCCGTCGGCCCGGCGCGGTCCGCGCCCTGCACGGGTGAAATGCCTTCCGACAACGGCTGTCCCTGCGACCGACCATCCGCCGAGGCGAGGCAGACTTCGCCGAAGTAGACGTGGCAGGTGGTGGGGAGCATCTCCAGGCGATACGCGCCGCCCTTGGTGTTGGGCCGCCCGTCGATGGCCTCGAAGAGCATGTTGAACGTCCGCGTCATCAGCGCGTCGGCGTACTCGTCGTCGTTGCCGTACTTGTGCGTCTTGTGCACCAACCGCTGGCGGAGGACCTCGTCGCTGTGGAAGTTGGCGGCGAGCGCGTTCACGAACCGCGGCAGTGATACCTCTTCCTTGTCGAAGGCGAACTCCTTGAGAGCCGACAGCGCGTCGGTGACTGAGCCGATGCCAACGGCTTGGATGAACGAGTTGTTGTAGCGCGCGCCGCCGGCGTTGTAGTCTCGCCCCGTGGCGATGCAGTCGTCGGTGATGACGCTCAAGAACGTGTGGGGCATGCGCGCCGCGTACAGGCGCTCGATGATCTGGTTGCCGCGGATCTTGATGTCGAGCACGTGACGCACCTGCGCGGCGAAGGCCGTGAACAGGTTCTCGAAGGTCTGCAGCCGCGAGGGATCGCCGGTGCGGGCTCCGATGTACTTGCCCGTGCGCACGTCGAATCCGTCGTGCAGGGCAAGTTCCAGCATCTTCATCAGGTTGAAGTACCCGGTGAGGATGTAGGCCTCCTTGCCGAACGCGCCGACCTCGACGCAGCCGGAACAGCCTCCCTCGCGCGCGTCCTCAAGGGTCTTCCCCTGTCGCAGCTGCTCTTCGACCACGACGTCGGCGTTGAACAGGGACGGAAAGCCGTAGCCGTTTCGGATAACGCGCAGGGCGTGCTTGAGCACCGCATCGGGCGTCTTGCGCGACACCTGCATGTTGCTGCTGGGCTGCAGGAGGTGAAACTCATCGATGACCTCCAGCAGCAGGTGTGTGACGTCGTTGGAGCCATCGACACCGTCGCGCGTGAGTCCCGCAAGATTGATGTTCGCAAAGTCGGTGTACGTGCCGCTTTCCGCGGCGGTGACGCCGACCTTGGGCGGGGCGGTGTGGTTGTTAAACTTGATGAAGAAGCACTCGAGCAGTTCGCGCGCGCTCTCGCGCGACAGCGATCCATCGGCCAGTCCCTGCGCGTAGAACGGGGCGAGGTGCTGATCGAGATGGCCAGGGGAGAAGGCGTCCCAGCCGTTGAGCTCGGTGATGACAGCGAGGTGGCAGAACCAGTACATCTGCAGCGCTTCGTGGAGATCGCGCGGCGCGTTGGCCGGCACGTGACGGCAGACGCTGGCGATATTCAGGAGTTCAAGGCGTCGCGCGTCGTCGTTGGTGGTCACCGCCTCCACCGCGGCGAGATCAGCGTGCCGTTCAGCGAAGCGCATCACGGCGTCGCAGGCGATGGACATCGCCTGCAACTGCTCGCGTTTGTCGAGCGCTTCGGGGTCGCGCTCGAAATCGAGGGCGGCAATCGCCATCGCGATCTCGGCCTTGAAGCCGAGCATTCCCTTCCGGTAGATCTTTCCGTCGGCGACGGTATGCCCCGGCGCCCGCTGTTCCATGAACTCGGTGAAGCAGCCGGCGGCGAACGCGTCGTGCCACTCGGCGGGAAGCTCGGCCATCATCACGTCGCGCAGCGAGCGGCCGCGCCAGAATGGAATGATCTCCCGCTCGTAGGTCTCGATGACCTCGGGCGCCACCCGGTACGACGTCTTGGGACGCGAGTTGAGGACGCGCAGGTCCTCGGCGCTGTGGCACGTCAGCTCGGGGTACGTGGGCACCGCCTTTGGGACGGGGCCGCGTTCGCCGACGATCAACTCGCCGTCGCCCAGGTACAGCGTCTTCGTGTCGCAGAGTTCGTAGAAGGCGCGGGCGCGCATCACGGGGATGGAGTACTTGCCGAGGTGTTCCTTGTAGAAGGCCGTGATGATCTCGGCGCGCTCGGCGTTGATGCTCGGCGCCGTGTCGAGCGAATCGCGACGGAGGCGCTCGGTGCGGGGCGTGGCGGCGATGCTGGCCGTGTGCACGGTGCTCATGCAGCCTGTCCTCCAATGGACGTCGGCAGGCCACGCGCGCGGAACCGCGCGGCAATGGCCTCAAGATGGGCGTTCGATGGTGTGGCGGTGCCGTGGTGGGTGTAGTGCTTGCCCACGCGGGCGAACTTCGGCTCGGCTGTGGGATGGTATGGCAGAAGACTGACCTGCCCAAGACGCGGCAGCGCGCTGACGAACGCCGCGGTGGCATCGATGTTTGCTTCGTCGTCATTCACGCCGGGGATGACCGGGATGCGCACCCAAACCGCTTGGTGCAGGGAACAGAGAGCAGAGAGATTGGTGAGGATGCGCGCGTTTGAGACGCCCGTCGCCGTCTCGTGGCGTGCCGGGTCCATCAGCTTGAGGTCGTACAGGACGAGATCGGCATGCTCGGCGGCATCGCGCAAATGTTCCCACGAGGCGAAGCCGCATGTATCCAACGCCGTGTGCACTCCCTCAGCTCGGAGGCGCTTGAGCGAGTCAATGGCGAAGGGCGCCTGAACCAGCGGCTCGCCACCACTCAAGGTGACGCCGCCACCGGAAGTCTCGAAGAACGTGCGATCGCGCAGGACGCGAACGACCAGGGCGTCGGCGCTGATGCGTTCGCCCACCAATTGCAGCGCGCCGGTAGGACAGTCGGCGACATCACACGCCGCCTTGTTGAAGACCGTGTCGGAGGCGAGCTCCGCTTCGGTGCATCGGCCGCATTGCATGCAGCGATGCCGGAGACGGACGAACGTCGGCGCAAGTTCCTGCGACTCCGGGTTGTGGCACCAGGTGCAGGCGAGCGGGCATCCCTTCAGGAAGATGGTGGTGCGAATGCCCGGGCCGTCGTGGACCGAGAAGCGCTGGACATTGAAGACGAGGCCGCTCGGCGCCGTCATTCGCCGGACTCCGCGTCGCGCGCCATGCGGTCGCCGAAGTAGTAAGCGCGGACGTATCGCTCCTGCACCGTGAACGACCAGTGCACGTGCTGGAGGTGGTCCGCGGCGGCGTCAATGAGCCCGCGTTCGAGGAGGGCGAGAAACTCCTCGTGCTCAACGACGGAATGGGCTTCCCACGCCTGCATCATCCGTTCACGCCGCGGCCAATCGTAGAGGCGCTGCTTGAGCAACCGCACGAGGGCGACGAGCCGAGTGTTGTCGCAGCGGTTCAGGTACGTGTCGTGGAAGGCGAGGTTCGCGGCGTAGTAGCGGTCGAAGTCGCGCGAGGCGACGGCGTCCCGCATCTCGAGGTCGAGGGCGCGCATCCGCGCGAAGTCTTCGGGGCCGAGCGTGTATCCGATGGTCCGGAGTGCGGAGGCCTCCAGCGCGCCAATGATCTCGTAGAAGGAGCGGATGTCCTCGAGGGTGAGCTCGTTGATGACGAATCCGCGGCGGGGCAGGACGGTGACGAAGCCTTGCGACTCGAGGTTGAGCAGCGCTTCGCGCAACGGCGTGCGCGAGACGCCGAGTTGTTCGGCGAGCGCGTTGAGATCGAGAAACGCGCCGGGCTGCAGTGCGCCTGAGGCCATCTTGGCGCGCAGGTGGTCGTAGACCTGCTCGCGGAGGGAGCGGGTCGGCGTCGCCGGATCGGTCAGCCGGGGGGACTGGGCCTTCTTATGGTAGCGGCGGGCGGATTTCCGGCGCGCGGATGCAGCGGGGCGCGCCATGAGGCATCTAATATATCAGATGCGTCGTTCGAATTCCATAGGATGTAACTCGTTGTTATACAATGACTTGATGCGACAGCGCGAGCTTTCCGGGAGCATCGATGTGTCAGATGACGGCCCTATCGGGAGGCCCGTCAAACTGTATCTTCGAGTCGTTGCCACTGGCGGACCTTGCCTGCGGGCGAGATCGACCGCGCCGCGTGTCCACTTGGAGTCGCATCATGAGCAACATCGACCGCAGGGACTTTCTAGCCAGCGTCGCCGCCACGGTAGCGGCCACTTCCACCGTCACGGAACTCAGCGCGCAGGCGCCGAGCACCTCGACATCACCGACGAAGAGCGCCAAGCGCGCCGGCATCGCGCCGCCCGCGCTCACGCCTCTTCCACTCGGCGCCATCAAGCCGCGAGGTTGGTTGTTGAACCAACTGCGCATCCAGCGCGAGGGACTCAGCGGCCACCTCGACGAGTTCTGGCCCGACGTGGCGGACTCGCAGTGGTTCGGCGGAAAGGCCGAGGGGTGGGAACGCGCGCCGTATTGGATGGACGGGGCGATTCCACTCGCGTGGCTCCTCAACGATGAACCGCTGAAGGCGCGACTCACGAAGTACGTGGACCATATCGTCACGCATCAACGCGCCGACGGGTGGTACCACGTTTACCCCGAAGACGCGGTGGCCAAGCGCTACGACATGTGGGCCATCCTGCTGGCCAACAAGGTGCTGTGCCAGTACCACGAGGCCACGGGCGACGCCCGCGTGCTCGCGGCGGTGACGAAGAGCCTGCGCGCGCTGGCCAGCGGGCTTGATCGCACACCGCTCTACGACTGGGGGCGCACGCGGTGGTTCGAAGGACTGATCCCGATCTTCTACGTGTACGAGCGCGCGCCCGAGCCGTGGCTGCTCGACCTGGCGAAGAAGTTGCGCGCGCAGGGCGTGGACTTCGAGACGCTCTACACCACCGACGAGGACATGAAGGTTCCAAACCCTCGGCGTGGTCTCTGGAAGTGGACCAAGCACGTGGTGAATGCCGGCATGTCGCCCAAGGCGGCCGCGTTGAGCTGGCGACTCGACCAGCGCGCGAACGACCGCGCGTGGCCGCGCAAGATGATCGAGTTCCTCGACCGGTACCACGGCCAGGTGAACGGAATGTTCGCCGGCGACGAGACGCTGTCGGGGAAGAATCCGTTGCAGGGAACGGAACTCTGCTCCGTGGTGGAGTTCATGTACTCGCTCGAGGTGCTGCTCTCGACCTTCGGGGATCCGTACTTCGGCGACCGCTTGGAGCGCGTGGCGTTCAACGCGCTGCCGGCGACGATGTCCCCGGACATGTGGTCGCACCAGTATGACCAGCAGGTCAACCAGGTGCAGTGCACCATCAACCCGGATCACAGCTGGTCGTCGAACGGCCCGCAGGCCAACCTGTTCGGACTGGAGCCCAATTACGGCTGCTGCACGAGCAACATGCATCAGGGGTGGCCGAAGTTTGCGGCGCACCTTTGGATGCGCACTTCGGACGGTGGGTTTGCGGCGGGGGTGTATGCGCCGTCGCACGTGACGGTGGACGGTGGACAGTTGACGGTGGACAAGGGACGTGGGACGGTCGAGATCACGTGCGATACCGGCTACCCGTTCCGCGACACGGTCGGGATTACCGTGCGCGTCGAGAAGGCGGCGCGGTTTCCGCTCGTGTTGCGCATTCCGGCGTGGGCGGAGGGGGCGACGGTGAAGGTGGGCGACGGCGCGACGGTGGCGGCGCGGCCGGGGACGTGGCATCGCGTGGAGCGCGAATGGAGCGGCGAGACGACGGTGTCGTTGCGCTTCCCGATGAAGGCCAAGGTGACCACGCGCTACAACAACAGCGTGGCCATCGAGCGCGGGCCGCTGGTGTACGCGCTGAAGCTCTCCGAGGAGTGGACGCGGGTGAACGCGGACAGGCCTCATCGCGAGCCGCCGCACGCGGACTACGAAGTGCGTCCGACGTCGCCGTGGAACTACGGCATCGTGATCGCAAAGGGCGTGGCGCAGGGGCTGGTGTTCGAGGAGCGGCCGATCGGCGATCAGCCGTTCTCCCCGAACGGCGCCGGCATAGTGGCGAAAGTGAAGGCGCGTCGCGTGCCGAGTTGGGGGCTGGTGCGCGGTTGGGCGGGGGAGATCAGCTCAACCGACCAGATCTGGGCCGACGCGTCGAAGACGGTGTCGCAGGAGCCGATCGAGACGGTGGAGTTGATACCGTATGGGTGCACCAACATTCGCGTGACGGAGTTTCCGGTGGTTTGAGAGCAGGAAGGGGGCAGGGTGGGGTGCAGGGGAACGGGCACAGTGGGGTGCACGGAGCACGGGGGATCTCAAATGGCACGACGACTGATAGTGTTCGCTGCGGTATTGCTAGCGGCGTGCAGTTGGTCCTCGGAGAAAGGAGCGTCGATGGCACGAGAGCCCTTCGGCACGGCGCCCGACGGGCAGGGCGTCGAGCTGATCACGCTGACCAACGCGAATGGCGTGGAACTGCGCGCGATGACCTACGGCGCGATTATCGTGTCGCTCAAGGTGCCTGACCGGAATGGCGTCCTCGGCGATGTGGTGCTTGGCTACGACTCGCTCGCCGGTTACGTGAAATCGTCGCCGTACTTCGGCGCCATCGTGGGGCGCTACGGCAACCGCATTGCCAAGGGGAAGTTCACGCTCGATGGGCAGACCTATACGCTGGCTGTGAACAACGGCCCCAACTCGCTGCACGGCGGGCTCAGGGGCTTCGACAAGGTGGTGTGGCACGCGGACACGATGCGCACTGCTGATGGCGTGGGGATCCGCTTTCACTACGTGAGCAAGGATGGCGAGGAGGGATATCCCGGAACGCTGTCGGTGACCGTCACCTACACACTGACGGATGCGAACGACGTCCAGATCGCGTACGAGGCGACCACCGACAAGGCGACGCCGGTGAACCTGACGCAGCACGCGTACTTCAACCTGGCGGGAAGCGGCGACATCCTTGGGCACGAGCTGCAGATCAACGCTGGTGTCATCACGCCGGTGGATTCGACGCTGATTCCGGACGGCTCGTTGATGCCGGTGCAGGGGACGCCCTTCGACTTCACCACGCCGCATCGCATCGGCGAGCGCATTGGAGCCGACCACGAGCAGCTCCGCTTTGGCGGTGGGTATGACCACAACTTCGTGCTGATCCGCAGCGACACCACGCTGAAGCACGCGGCGGTGCTCAGGGATTCGGCGAGCGGACGCGTGCTCGGGGTGTTCACCACGGAGCCCGGCGTGCAGTTCTACTCCGGAAACTTCCTGGACGGCACGCTCAGCGGAAAGAACGGTACGGTCTACCAGCATCGCACGGGGCTGTGCCTCGAGACGCAGCACTACCCCGATTCGCCGAACCAGCCGCAGTTCCCGAGCACGATCCTGCGGCCCGGCGAGACGCTGCGGTCGCAGACGGTGTGGAAGTTCCGCGCGGAGTAGATTGAACGAGGAAGGCAGTCGCCCCCCGACCGCGCGATGCACCTTGAGCACGAGGCGGGACGATGACCGACTCGCGGGATGACGAAAGATCGGACCACCGGTTCACCGACCGGGAAGTCGCGCTGCTGCTCCAGCGCGCGGCGGAAATCGAGGCCCGGCGCTCCGATGCGCCGCCGGCGCAGGGGATGTCGCTGCGCCAGCTCCGGGAGATCGCCACCGAGGTGGGGATCAGCCCCGAGGTGTTCGAGGAAGCGGTCACCGCAGTGCAGGCGGGGGCCAAGCCAGCCGGCCGCGAACTGCTCGGCGCTCCGCTGACCTACAAGGCCGCCCGTGGCGTCGAAGGACGCCTGAATGAGGCGGCCATGGAACGGCTCATCCGGGTGCTCGAGGAGGCGATGGATCAGTCGGGGACCGTCACGGATGCGCTGGGGACCGTGCGCTGGACGAGTCTGACCCCCGACCAGCGCTTCGACCCAACGACCCAGGTGTCACTCGTGGCGAAGCGGGATGAGACGCAGATCCTCATCGTGCGACGGCACCCAGCGATGATGCGCGGCTTCCTGCACGTCTTGCCGCCGCTTTGGAGCGGCGTGCTGGGCACCGCGATCGCCGCCGCCAGCCATGCCGCCGATTCCGTCCTCGCCATCGTGTTCGGCTTCTTCGCGCTCATTGGGCTTGGCATCGGCCATTCGATCTGGCAGGCGATTGGCGAGCGTAGCGCGCGCAAGGCGCAGGAGGTGGCGGATACGCTGGCGGCCGCGGCGCGGGAGTTTTCCGCGGACGTCAGCGACTCGGCGACGTCACCACCACCCAAGCATGTTCCACCACGCCAGGCCGACCGTGGCGAAGACGGCGATGGAGATGAGTGAAAGCAGCAGGCCCAACGCCACGTGGTGTGGCGTTGGGCCGCGCTCACGAGGCGCGACTCACGGCACGACCTTGTCGCGGGCGAAGTTCGGGCCGAGCAATGCGCGCGCCTTGGCCATCGTGGCGTCGAGTTCCTTCCGGAGCTGGACGTACCGGGTGGTGGCGTCGCGCCCGACGCGCTGGTCGGCGCCGTTGGTCATGCCGGCGAGGTACTGGATCTGCGATTGCAGTTCGGGCTTGCTGTAGCGAATGGCCGGCATCACGACGGTGGCGCGAATCTCGCTGACGCCCTTGGCCGTGTCCGCCGCCGCGCCGCTGGCATTGGCGAGTCGGCGGCGTTGTTCGTCGAGAGCCACGACGAGTTTGTTCACCTCGCTCACGAGGTCGCGCACCTTGATGTTGTGGTCGTACTGCGCCTGCAGGTCGGCGACGGTGATGCCGTCGGCCGCAGAGCGCGGGTCAATCCGCACGGTCAGTGGTTGCGTGGCGGCGGTGCCTGCGGTGAGACGCACCGTGTACTTGCCGGGCACGA
>VHBQ01000045.1 GCA_016871855.1 Gemmatimonadota bacterium | reverse complement strand
TGATCCAGCGCGCGGGCGGCACCCTGAACGGCTCCACGTGGCTCGAGCGCACCAACTACTTCGAGACCGTGCCCTCGCACCACCTGGAGCTGGCCCTCTGGCTCGAGGCCGACCGCATGGGCGCGCTGCTGCCGGCGATGACGCAAGAGAAGCTCGACACCCAGCGCGACGTCGTGATGAATGAGCGGCGCTGGTCGGTGGACAACCAGCCGTACGGCACATGGTGGGAGCGGTTGCCGGCGCTGTGCTTTCCGCCGGAGCACCCATTCCACCACTCGCTCATCGGCTCGATGGAAGACCTGAGCGCGGCAAGCCTGGAGGACGTCGCGGAATTCTTCCGCACGTACTACACGCCTGACAATGCGGTGCTGACCATCGCTGGGGATTTCGAGCCGACGCAGGCGCGTGCATTCGTCGAACGGCACTTCGGTTCGATTCCGCGCGGACGCGGCCGGCCAGCGCTTCCACCCATGGACCTGCCGTCCACGTTTGGCGAATGGAAGCGCGCGAAGGTCGCGGACGACGTGATGTTGCCGCGGCTGTTTCTGGCGTTCCGCGCCCCGGCGTTCGGTACGCCCGCGCACTATGCGGGCGCGATCGCTGCGATGGTGCTGGGACAGCGACGCGGATCACGGCTGTATCAGGCGCTGGTCCGCCGCCGCGAACTGGCCAGCGAGATTGGCGCGTTCACCTGGGATCTGGCCAAGGGAGCCGACCTGCTGGTCGTGGATGCCACGGCCCGTCCCGACGTTGACGCGACGGTGCTCGAAGACGCCGTGGTGGAGGAAGTCGACCGCCTGCGGACCGACGGGCTGCGTCCGGAGGAGCTCGAACGCGCCCTGGCCCTCATCGAAACTGAATTCGTCACGTCGATGCAGGCCGCCGGGGATCGCGCCGACGCGATCTCGAAGTTCGCGACACTGTGCGGCAACCCGACGCTGGTCAACCGGCAACTCGACCATTATCGCGCGGTAACCGTGGAGACGGTCAATGCCTTCGCGCGCGAGCGCCTTGGCGAGGACAACCGCGCCTCACTCGTATACGTCCCACAAAATGTGCCGGTGGAGAACGCGTGACGCCGATTCACCCGACGCCGGGGATACCCGGCCCGTACGAGTTCCCGGTGACCTCCACCTTCACGCTGTCGAACGGGTTGCAGGTGATCGTCGCACCGATGCCGCGCCTCCCGCTGGTGACAGCGATTGCCGTGATTGATGCCGGTGCGGCCATCGACCCCGCAGGCGGCGAAGGGCTCGCGACGCTCAGCGCGGCGGCCCTCGCCGAAGGGACCGTGGAACGCGACGGTCCGACGCTGGCCGATGCGTTCGAGCGGCTAGGCACATCCATCGAGTGCGGCGCCGACTGGGACGAGGCGACCGCGCAGTTCACGGTCACGCCGTCGCGCTTTTCCGGTGCCCTCGCCCTGCTCGCCGAGGTGTTGCAGGCGCCGCGCTTCGACTCGGCCGATATCGAGCGGCTCAAAGCCGAACGCCTGGCCGATCTGCTGCAGCAGCGCGTCGAGCCGCGCGGGTTGGCCGACGAACGGTTCGCGCGCGCGGTGTACGACGCACGGTCGCGGTATGCCCGGCCGGCGGGCGGGACGCCAACGACGGTTCGAACCCTCGAGGCATCGCGCGTGCGCGACTGGCATGCGCGCGGGTACGGCGCGCAGAGCACGACGCTAATCGTCGCCGGGGACATCACGGCGAAGGAAGTGCACGCCGAGGTGGAGCTCCGCTTTGGTGGATGGACGTCGCGTGCGCCGGATGCGCCCGCCGTGGACGCATCGTCGCGCACGACGGCACGCGAGGTGCACATCGTGGCCAAACCGGACGCCCCGCAGTCGGAACTGCGCGTGGGACACGTGGGGCTTCCGCGCGCGCATCCCGACTACTTCGCCGTCGTGGTCATGAACGCGGTGCTCGGCGGGCTCTTCTCGTCGCGCATCAACCTGAACCTGCGCGAGCGGCACGCGTACACGTACGGGGCGTACTCGGCGTTTGACTGGCGACGCGCGGCGGGGCCGTTCGTCGTGGGAACCGCGGTCAAGACCGAGGTGACGGACGCCGCTGTGCGCGAGATCCTCTCCGAGATCGACCAGATCCGCGCGCATTCCATTCGTTCGGAGGAACTGGACCTGGCGACGAGCTATCTCGCGGGGGTCTTCCCTATCCGCTACGAGACGACGAACGCCGTGGCCTCCGCGCTGGCGCTGGCGACGGTGTATGGATTGCCGGCGGACTACTTCAGCACGTATCGCCAGCGTATCGGAAGCGTCACGCAGGACGATGTGCTTCGCGTGGCGCGCGCACAGCTGCAGCCGGACGCACTGCAGGTGCTGGCGGTGGGAAATGCCGACGCGATCGCTGCGCCGCTTGCGGGACTGGGGATCGGCACGCCGACGGTCACGACCGCCGCCGATGACAGCTAGGTGACCCAGCAGCAGGGCGCGCGACGTCGCCGCACGCTGCCCTAGGCTGTCCGCGCGTTCCCCACCGTGTCGTACAGCGCCACGAGCTGGCCAATGCTCCGCTCGAGCGAGAACGTGGACGCGACCAGCTGGCGCGCGCCGACGGCAAGGTGCTTGCGCACGGTCGCATCGTCCACGATCGCGGCGATGTGATGGACGGCCTCGTCCGGATCGTCGGGAGAGAAGAGCGATCCGTTGATGCCCGGCAGCACGGCCTCGTCATTGCCCACCACATTGGTGGCGACAATGGGGAGCCCCTCGGCGGACGCCTCGATGAGGGCGTACGGCAACCCTTCCCAGCGCGACGTGCTGAGCAGAACAGCCGCGGAGCGGAGGTATGGACGCACATCGCGCGTCGGACCGGCGAAGTCAACGTTGCGCAGGGCGCGGCGGACTGCCTCCTGCCGGAGGGCGTCGAGTTCGGGGCCGTCGCCCACCCAGACGAACCGCCAGCCCGGGTGCGCCGCGCGGGCGCGGTCGGCGATATCGAGTGCGAGCGCCATGTGCTTCTGGAAGCAGAAGCGCGCGATGGTGAGAATCACCGGGGCAACTGCGCCGGTCGGCGTCTCGCGGGGCGCCGCGTTCTGCGCAATGCCGTTGTAGATGACGTGCGCACGCTCCGCGGTGACGAAACGGAGATCGAGGCACTGCTGCCGCTCGCCGCGCGACACGTTCACGAATGCGGTGGTCAGCGGACGAAGGGTCCGTTCGAGCAGGCGATAGGCGATGCCCGCAAGCTTGCCATACTCGCCGACGTGAACGCCATGAAACGTGTGAACGACACGCACCGAAGGAACGAGCAGGCGCAGCAGGCGCGCGTAGAGCCCCGCCCCCTTGCCGTGCGAGTGAACGACGGCGATCCGATGGCGACGGCACGCCGCGGCCAACTGCAGGAGCGCGCGCCAGGAGAACCGGCGATGGGGGATCTCGAACCGGCCGCGCACACTGCGGAGCGCCCGCCACTGCGCCGCATATGGTTCGTCGTTCGGGGCGGCGATCCACCGCTCGACATGGCCGGGCAGATGTCGCGCCAGGAGGTCCACGTGCCGCGGACCGCCGCCGATGTCCGCGCGGGCGGTGATCAGCAGGAGCCGAACGACCGGAGAACTCACGATCCCGACCTGAAGAGCGGGCGGCGCCAGAAGGTGGCCATCAACCGGAGCATCATCGGCAGGCGGTCCCACTGGCCCCGCCGGATGCGGTTCCAGGCGATGCCGAGGAAGCCGAGGTAGACTGTGGGGAGGCAGTACGGATGGTAGCGGGCGGTGAAGAGGAGGCGGTTGCGGAAGGAGTAGAAATCGGAGAACGCGCTCTTCTTGGCCCGGTCGCCACTGCCGCCGCCGGAACTCACGCCCTGCTTGTGGTAGACGAGGCCGTTGCAGAGCACGCGGAGCCCCCATCCCCTGCGGCGCCCGCGCACGGCCCAATCGTGCTCTTCGTAGTAGATGAAGTAGTCCTCGCCGAGCAATCCGACCTCGCGGAGGAATTCATCAGAAACGAAAAGCGACGCGCCGATGAGAATATCCGGACGGGGGGCCCGCCGGTCATACTGTCGCTCGTCGCGCTCGAGGTTTCCGATCTCGCGCGTGATAGAGAGCCACTTGTTGTATGTCCCCCCGACGGCCTGCAGCAAGTCCGGGTGCGAGTGGTAGCGCAGCTTGAGCCCGTACTGCCCGATGCGGCGCCCCGCTCGCCGGTCCTCCTCAGCGGCCTGAACCTGCACGGCGAGCGTATCGGGCGGGACGATGGTGTCGTTGTTGAGCACCCAGTAGTACCGGCCGTCGCCGCGGGCCATGGCGAAGCGAAGGCCGACGTTGTTGCCGAAGGCGAATCCGTGGTTGGCCGGCGACTCGAGAGAATGCAGGGGATACGAGACGCGACCGGCCACCGCTTTCTGGATGAACGGCAGCGAGTCGTCGCCGGAGTCGTTCTCCACGACAACAACCTCAAAGGTCCGGTACGTCGAATCCTCGAGGCTCAGCAGGCACTCGACCGTCTCCTGCTTGGTTCTCGTGTTGAGGATGATGACGTAGACCTTGGGCTCGTCGGAACTCGGCATGGATGGGTGGATGATTGAACTGCGGGAATCTAGCGCCTCCGGCGTTGCGAGGCGTTGATTCGAGGGGTAACGTCCGGTGTCCACGAGACTTATCGCCTGCAACCCACCTCCGACGCGCGATGGCCATAGCGGATTACTTAATCGTTGGCACGGGGCTGACCGGGAGCGTCATCGCGCGCACGCTGGCAGATGCGGGGCAGTCCGTGGTGATGGTCGAACGGCGCGGCCACCCAGGCGGCAATGTCCACGACGAGCACCACCCCAGCGGGATCCGGATCCACACCTACGGTCCGCACTATTTCCGCACGGGAAGTGACAAACTGTGGGAGTTCGTGGGGCGGTTTGCGTGCTTCCGCCCGTTCGAGGCCGTGCTCAAGGCGCGCGTGGATGGCCAGCTGGAGAACTGGCCCATCGCGGCCTCATACATCCGGCGCACGATCGGGCCGACCTGGACACCGGGATTCACCGGAACGCCGACGAACTTCGAGGAAGCGTCGCTGGCGATGATGCCGCGCCCCGTGTACGAGAAATTCGTCCGCGGCTACACGGAAAAGCAGTGGGGCGTGACGCCCACCAAACTCTCGACGGAACTCACGCGCCGGTTCGACGTGCGCGAGGACGACGATCCGCGCCTGGTGAAGCATCGTTATCAGGGAGTGCCTGAGGAGGGATACGCCACCTTCATGCGCCGGATGGTCGCGGGCATCCCCGTGATCCTCAACTGCGATTACCTGCACTGCCGGGAACAACTGGCGGCAGACCGACTGCTCGTCTTCACTGGGCCGATTGACGAGTACTTCGGCTTTTCGTTGGGGCGCCTGCATTACCGCGCCCAGCGTCGCGAACACGAGTACCTGCCCGATGTCGATTGGGCGCAGCCCTGCGTGCAGGTCAACAGCCCCAGCGCCGCCGACGGACCGCACATTCGGACGATCGAGTGGAAGCACCTGATGACGCCTGACGGGGCGGCGCGCATCCGCGGCACCGTGCTGACGCGGGAAACGACCGTGACGCCGACCAACCCGGACCAGTACGAGTATCCTTTTCCGGATCACGCGAACGCCGAGCGGTTGACGGCGTATCAGCAACTCGCGGCCGCGGATCCAAAGCTTCTGATCTGCGGGCGGCTGGGCGAGTACCGGTATTTCGACATGGACCAGGCGATCGCCCGCGCCCAACTGCTGGCGCACCGCATGCTCGACGCCCGCGTGGCGGGTTCCTGACGCCGGTGCCTGCGCCAGCACCCCCGGCTCGACTCGCTCCCGCGATCGCGGTGCTGTTCAGCGCGCATGCCGTGGGGGTCGTGGTCCCTTTGCTCACGCTCCCGTGGCTGGCGCGCGTGCTGGGGCCGGCCGCGTGGGCGCCGGTGCTGATCGCGCAGGGGCTCGCCAACTGGGCGACGCTGGTGCTGGAGTTCGGGTTCGACCTGGCCGGGGCGCGCGACGTGGCGCAAGCCGAGTCGGAGGAGGCGCTGGCGCGCACCGCGGCGGCGATCCAGCGCGCGCGGCTTCTGCTGACGCCAATCGTGTCGCTCTGCGTGGTGGGGGTGACGGCGTTCATCGTGCCCGACGATCCGCGGCTGATCGTGGGGACGGTGACGTTCGTGGTGGCGCGCGGACTCAGCCCGTACTGGTTCTACCAGGGCAAGCAGAAAGTGCGCACCGCCGCGCTGCTCGACGCGCTGAGCAAGGTCGTTCCCGCGGCGGCGGTCTTCGCCGTCGTGCGCACCCCGGACGATGGCTGGTGGGTGCTGGCCCTGCAGGCGATGGGCGCGGCGGTGAGCACGGGCCTTCTCACCTGGCGCATACACGGCGAGCACGCCCTCCCGTCGGTGACGACACAGGAGGCGATATCGGCGCTACGTGGCGCGGTCCCCCTATTTGCCGCCCGCGCCGCGGCAGGGCTCTACCTGCAGGCCAACACGACGATCCTGAGCCTGTTCGCACCGCCGGTGGCCGTCGCGACCTACGGTGGCGCGGAGCGGATCGTGCGCTCGAGCATCAACTTCCTCACGCCGCTCACGCAAGCGCTCTTTCCGCGCATGAGCCGGCTGGTGCGGACCATGCCGCACGAGGCGCATCGCGAGCTGCGGCGGATCCTGCTGATCCTGGTCACGCTCGCGGTGCTTGGCGCCGCGGCCATGGCGGCGCTGGGCCCCGTGGTCGTCGCCCTGCTCCTGGGGCCGTCATACACAGAGAGCGTGGCCGTCCTTCGGGTGCTGGTGCTAGCCATTCCGCTCGTCACGGCGAGCACGGTGCTGGGCATCTACTGGGCCCTGCCCTGGCGTCGCGAGGGGTTGTTCCTGTGGAGCATCGTGCTCGGCGGCGCGGTGAACATCGCCGTGGCGCTGTGGCTGGTCCCGTCGTCGCAGGCGATGGGGATGGCGACGGCGGTCATCGCGGCCGAGTGCAGCGTGGCTTTTGTGCTGGCGACGGCCTTTGCCCGTGATCGGCAGGGGGCGCGATGACACGCGTGCATATCGCCTGCTCGGCCAAGAACGCGGCGCGGTGGATCGACCCGTTCATCGAAGGGCTGGTGGCGCAAACGCACACGGATTGGGAGTTGTGGATCCGCGATGACGGCTCCACCGATGACACGCGCCAGCGGCTTGAAGCCTGGCAGCGCCGCGACCCGCGGGTGGCGCACATCATCGCTGGCGAGAACTCGCTGGGACTGTCGCAGGCGTTCGCGGATGTGCTAGCGCGCCTCCCCGCGGAGGCGCGCGCGGTGGCCACCGCCGACGCCGATGACGTCTGGATGCCCCATCGCATTGCGAGCACGCTTGCCACGCTGACTGACGCAGAGGAAACGCAGCCGGGCCCGGTGCTCGTGCACACGGACCTGCAGGTGGTGGACGAGCGGTTGGCTCTCCTCGCGCCGTCCTTCTGGGAGAGCCAGGGCATACATCCGCAGCCGCCGTCGCTGCAGTCGCTGGCCATCCAGAACGTGGCCACGGGGCCGACGCTGCTGTTCAACGGTGCGCTGCTGGCGCTCGTGCGCACGATTCCCGCGGCGGTCACGAACCACGACTGGTGGATTGCGCTCGTGGCCATGGCAGCCGGGCGCATAATCGCGGTGCCGGAATGCACGGTCTGGTATCGCCAGCACGGGGCCAACAGCACCGAAGGGGCACGCCGCTCGGCGTGGCGGCGTTTGCGCGGCGCGTGGGAGCGCCGCGCCATCGTGCGCCGCGACGTGGACCGGATGGCGCGTCAGGCCGGCGCGCTGGCGCAGGCGCTTGGCGACCGCATCTCCGCCGACGATCGGCGCATGCTCGCTGGCCTGGCCGGGATCGCCGAGCGTTCCGGGTGGGCACGGCGGGCGGCGATCCTGCGCTGGCGCTGGCTCGCGTCGCACGGCGTGGCGCGGAATCTCGGAGTAGTATTGAGGGGATGACGCCGCCGCTTCTGGTACTCTGGATGGCCCTCGTCGGAGCGGTGCGCCTGGATCTCGCGGGCGGCGCGCTTCCGGTGGTGCTGTCGCCGTATCTGGTGCTCACGCCGCTGGTGATCGGCGCGCTGGTGACCCGTCGGCTGATGCAGGCGCGTCCCGTGCGCATCGAGTGGTCGGCGCTGGGGTACCTGGCCCTGGTCTCGCTTTTCTTCGCCGCGGTGGGCGCCTCGACCTTCGTGTCGGTGGATGCGGACACGACGCTGGCCCGCGGCGCCCTGCTGCTCATTCAGTTCGGCGGGGCGACGGCGGTGGCCCTGCTCCTGCATGATGACGCGCCGGCCATCGACGCGCTGCGGCGCGGTGCGATGCTTGGCGTCGCGCTCTTCGCAGCGCTCGACGTCATGGCGGTGCTGGCGTTCCTGGGCGTGCTCCCCGAGGCGTTGCCGCTGCTCGGGGCCACCCTGCGGCTCGATTCGTATGGGTATGCCGGGATCATCCCGCGCCTCTCGGGGGCGGCGATCGACCCCAACAACGCCGCCTTGCTCCTGTTGGTGTATGCGTATCTTGCGCCGCGCACCCGCACGCTGGCGGTGATCCTGCTGCTGGTGACGCTGTCGCGTTCAGGGGCGCTGGCCGCGCTCGCGGTGGTGGCGATGTCGGCATGGCAGTTCGGCGTGGCCCACCGGCGGATCTCGGCGGCGCGCACGCTGCTGGTCGTGCTGCTCGCGGTGGGCGCCCTGGGCGCGGCGGTGCGCTCGTCGACCCTGCTCGAGAATGCGGGGCGCATGGCGGCTCCCTTCGCCGAACGCATCGGCCTTGGGGAAGACGAAGGGTCGGGCTCCGATCACCAGGCGCTCATCGTGCGCGCGGCCGACGAAGGGAGCCGCTCGCTGACGCGGGCGGCGCTCGGAGTGGGATGGGGGGCGGCGTACGTGGTCCTGCAGGACATGTTCCCCGGAAACCGCTACGGCAACTTCCACTCGCTGTACGGCACCGCGTTTGCAGAGGCGGGAAGCGTCGCCTTTGTGGCGATCCTCCTCCTTCTCTTCTTGCCGATGCGACGCATGACGCCGTGGCGTCCCGCAGTGGCGGGGTTCATCGTTTTCAACCTATTCTATCAGTCGACCACCGAACCGGTCTTCTGGTTGCTGCTCGCCTTGGCGTGGGTAGTGCGGGAGCAGGTGAGCGGCGACGTACGCGAGGCGATGGCATGAGGGCGCCTTGGGGAGTCGCCGTCGCCGCGCTGTTGATCACCGGCTGCGACCAGCTGGTGACGACGCCGCTTCGCTACGGCACGGTGGAAGTGAGCGTCACGCGCCGAAACGGCGATAAGCTGGCCAACGTCCCGATGCACCTGTTCACGGGACAGCGCATCATGGCGTACGGGAAGACCGATTCCACGGGAATCATGCGGTTCGAGCGCGTCCCGGAGGGGCCGGCGTACGCGGTGCGCGTGGAGCGCGCGAGCGGCTTTGAATTCATCGAGAACCTGCTTGGCGGCACGGTCAACGACGCGGTCATCGGCATGAAGGTTCGGCGCGATTCCATATCGACCGTACGGTTCACCCTGCTGAAGATCGGGCCCGGGACGATCGAAGCACAGGTCACCGAACCAGGAGGCGCGCCGGTCGCCGGCGTGAAACTCGAACTCTATCGGCCTTCGGGGGTGATCCGCGAAGGTGTGGCGGGGACGAACGGGCGACTGAGCTTCGATGCGGTTCCGTTTGGCCAGTACGGCGTGCGTGCGTATCGGCCCAAGGCGTACCGCGACCTCGACGAGCCACTCACCGTCTGGACCGACGGTGTTGTGGTGGAGGGCGGCGTGACAGCCGTCGCGCCGCTGAGCATGGCTCCGTGCCGCGGCACGATCGATGTCCGCGTCACGGATCCCGTCTACGGCGCGGCGTCCGGCGTGCGGCTCCTGCTGTTCACCGTCGAAGGCGTGGTGGACTCGGTGCGCACGGCCGCCGATGGATCCGCCCGATTCACGACGCCGTTCTGCTCGGATTTCGGCGTCCGTGCGATCGCCAATGGCGATTGGCGCTTTGCCTCCGCCCGCGGCTCCGAGTTCGTGGACGGCCTCGTGATCCGGCGCGGGACGGTGCGCAGCGCCGCGCTCAGCGCGCAGTACAACACATGTCGCGGCAACCTCCGGGTGTCGGTGACGGACGGCACCGGCGCGTTCATTCCGGGGGCGCGGTTGGAACTCTACACCGCGGCGAATGCCGACACGCTGCGCACGATGGTCACGGCGGCCGAACCGGCGATCTTCTCGAACCTGGGATGCGGACCGCCGGAGCGCGGTGTGCGCATCGTGCCACCCGCGGGATGGAAGGTCACCGAGGGCGCGGGGACGAGCTGGGTCGACGCGCTGGTGATACGCGCCGGCGCCACGCTCGACGTGGCGTTCAGGCTGTCGCGGTAGGCGCGGCGGCCGGTCGAGGCGGCGGCCCGGCCCAGAGCACCCGCGCCACCCCCACGCCGAAAGCCGCGAGCAGGGCCAGCATGGCGCCAAGCACGGTGTAGACGAATGGGCGGGGGAACGCCTTGTCTTTGGGCTGTGGCACGCTGGGCGCGTCCACGAGGCGCACCTTCTCAAGCCGCAGCAGGTCCTGCAGTTCGGCCTGCTTGAGCTGCTTGCGCATGATGACCCACGTTTCGCCGAGCAGGGTGCGATCACGCACGAGGCGCACGTAGCGCATCTCGGCGGCGGGGAGCTCGCCGAGGTTCTCGGTGAGGCGCGCCAACGCGCGCGTGGCCTCGGTGAACTGCTGGTTCAGCGCCTCGGCGTACTCGCTGCCGACGCGGCGCAGGTCGCGTTCGAGCGTCTCAATGCGGCCGCTCAGCGCGCGCACGTCGACGTTCTCGTCGGCGCGCACCACGCGGAGCTTGGCGCGCTCGTTCTCGAGGGTGATCAGCGCGGCCAGGAGGTCCTGGATGCCGCGGTTCTCGATGAGCGTGGGAAACGTGGCGAGCTGGCGGTAGGCCGTCGCGTCGCGCCCGCCCTTGGAGCGTTCGTCCACCAAGGCGAGCAGGCGCGCCAGCGCATCGCGCTCGAGTTCGACTTGGTCGAGTTGCGCGCGCAGCGCGGCGACACGCTTGACCTCAAGCGTCGCCTGCTCGGTGGGGGCGACGATGCGCGCCTCCGCCTGATAGTCCCTGAGGCGCTCATCCGCGGTGCGCAGGACCGTCTCGACACTGTCGGTGACGCGACGCAATTCAATAATCGTGCGCCCCGCATCGCCGCGCTCGATGAGGCGGGTATACGCGAGGTACGAATCGACGATCACGCCGAGGACGCGCGGCGCCAACTCGCGCTCGCGATCGTCGTACCGCGCCTCGATGAGCTTCGCTCCCGGCGAACGTCGCCGGATGACGAGGCGATCCTCCATCATCTCGCGGACCTTGTAGCGTGGGCGCAAGCGCAGCGAGATCGTGCGGACGGAGTCCGGGGCGATGATGGTCAGTTCCAGCGGGCCAACGCGCACCGGCCGGCCGGTCTCGGCCTTTTCGGGAAGCGACGCGGAATCGCCCGACCAGTCGGCGTCGAAGGTCCACGTCGAGCCATCCTGCCGCCGGATATCGATGGTTCCTTGAAGGGCGGATTCGCCTCGGGCGCGAACCACCAGCACACCGGCGCGCCCGGCGCGCGGACGCGTGACGACCACCTCGAGACCGAGCGAGTCGATGGCCGCATCCTGCATGCGGCGACTGGCGAGGAGGCCGATCTCGGTCTCGACCTCGTCGCGACCCAAGCCGAGCGCGCTCATGCCGCTCAATTCATCGAGCGATCCGAGGAGGCCGGCCTCGGGGCGCTTGGACTCGACGCGAAGCAGCGCCTCGCTGCGATAGCGCGGGGCAACCAGCAGGATGAACGCCACGACGGCAACGAAGGTGAGCAGGCCCGCCGTGAGCATGGACACCCAGTAGACGCGCAGGGCGCGCGCCAGCTGGGACAGGGTGAGGGGTTCGATCACCGGGTTCCCCGATGCAGCGCGGTCGAAAGGGTGATGGTGAGGGCGTCGTTCACGAGGTCAATGCCCTTGGTCCGACCGTCGAGGGGCGTGTTGTACGACTGGAACAAGTAGTTAAGCCTCACCATATGGGCCCAGTCGAGCAAGAGGCGCCAGCCCCACCGTTCGCCGCCCACGCGCACGCCGTTGATGAGCGAGACATCCTCGTACTTGGTGTGCGGGATGATCGGGGTGAAGACCACGGCATTGTCCCAGCGAATGCGCGCCGCGTAGGTGCCGGCACGCCACGCCGGACGCACCCAGTCAAAGCCGATCCACTGGCTCGACGACCCTGGGCCGATGCCGGCGCCGAGCAACTGCCCGCGGATGGTGAAGGCCTGCGGCACCGACCGGCTGACGTACGTGGTGCCCACGGGACGCAGACGCAGCGACGGACTTGGCTCGAGATACGTCGCTTCGGCATAGAGGCGCGCCGTGGCGGCGCGCACAAGACGCGCCCATTGCAGGCCGACGGTATAACCCTGCGAATGGCCGGGGCTCTCGAGCAGGTCGCGCAAGGACGCGGGCTCCTCGAAGCGCGCCCATTCGACCCACGCATCAAAGCCGCTGCCGGGCGGGGCCCAGCGGGCCCACAGCGAGGTGATCTGGTCCTGCATGCCATGTGCGAGCGAATCAGGACCGTTCGGTCGCCCCACTCTCGTAAAGGGGGCCTGAAAAGCGTCCCCGGACAGCTTGTCGGCGAGGATGACCATTCTCGCAAGGCCGAACTCGACGCCCGTCGTGCCGCGTGGGCGCCAGCTGACGGCGAACGCGCCAAGCGTACGATGGTCATTGGTCGAGTCGCGGTCGAAGAAATCGGACTCGCGCAAATCGCCCACGGTGTACCAGGCGTCCCACGCGCCAAGCCGGGTCTGGATGGGTGTGCGCGTGCGCAGGAAGGCGGAGGGAACGCCGCTTCCCTGCGAACTCCAGAGCAAGGCGTTCTGCAGGCCGGGCCCCCACCAGTTGTTCTCGGTGGCGACGCCGAGCTCGACGAACGGAAGGGTCAGGACGGCAGACGACTGTCCGGCGACGAATGTCTGGATAGGCTGGTCGCCGAAGCGCGACGGCAGGTCGATTCCTTCCGGCGCCGGATGAAACGGGTTGGCCCAGACGGATCGCCGTTCGGTCCGGTTCTGCGCGTACGCGATGGTCTGGAATGGCGAGTTCTGGGACGAGAGGTACTCCGGGGCGATGATGACCCGCAGGGGACCGTACGCCAGCGCAACGCCGGTCATGACCCGGACATTCGTGCCGCGTCCCTGCCAGACGGCGCCATCGTTGAATCCGTACGGGAGCGACGAGTTGCTCCCGAACAGCACTTCCGGGGCGATCGTGTTGAAGCCGAGCCGCTTTGCCGTCCACGGAAAGCGCCGCGACGGGGCCCTCAGCATGAGGTAACGCCCTGCGGACGAATCCCCGGACATGGTCAGGCGCTGGAGTTCATCCCGTTCGCTTCCCGGGCGCGGCAACGCCTCAAGGCGAAGATCCTGCGCATGCCCCACGGTGCTGGCGATGACGCCAACTAGGACGAGGCGCACTCCGAGGCGAGGGGGGTGTCTCCACATCATCTGAGATGGTAACGTCAGGCATGAACATATGCCACGCGCTCGCCGGCGGATTTCTGCTCTGCCTGCTCGCCCATGAACCACTGGTCGCGCAGGTGCCCGTGCGCCTCGACCTTGGCGGCAACCTGGAGGCGAATGGCGAGGGCGAGCGCTACCTGCGCGTGCTGCAGCTGCTGGGGCAGGTGCCAGCGCATCCGGTGGGCGTGCGGCCGTGGAATCGCGCCGAGGTGCGGGCGCTGTCGTCGAAGGCGGGGCATCCGTGGAAGGAGCGTTTCGTCGTGCACGACAGCGCGGCCTCACCCTTCCGCGTGCTGCGCCCCCAGCTTCGGTTGACCGGCAACAGCGCACTCCCTGAAGGGAACGATCCCGTCTGGTTTGGACGCGGCGTGACGGTGGATGCGGTCCTTGGCGTGCGCGCATCGTTCGGGTTCCTCGACATCCAGTTGGCGCCCGGCGCCTTCTGGGCGCAGAACGCGTCGTTCACGCCGGCGCCCAATAGTCTCAGCGGCGATGGCGCACTGCGCGATGCACGCTATCCCGGCAACGTCGATGCTCCCCAGCGATTCGGTACGGGGGCATACACCCGCGTTGACCCCGGACAGAGCCGAGTAGCCATCGACACGCGCGCCATTTCGGCGGGCATCTCGACGGCGCCGCTCGCGTGGGGTCCCGCGCGCGACGAGCCCGTCGTGGTGGGGCCAAACGGGGGTGGCTTCCCGCATGCGTTCTTCGGCTCCGGGACACCTTGGCCTGTCGGCGTAGGCCGCGTCCACTTCAAGATGGTGGCGGGGCGGCTGGAGCAATCGGAGTGGTCGCCGGTGCAGGCAGGATATCGGTCCCGTCTTGGCGTGGGCGTCGTTGCGACCTTCGTTCCGCGGGGCGTTCCCGGCCTCGAACTGGGGGCGGTGCGTTTCGAGCACCGTGCCTGGAAGCCGGGGGTATTTACCTTCGCCAACGCCACACGGCCATTCACCGGAATCTTCAACAACTTCACGAGCGGGATCAATCAGGACGAGAACGGCTACGCGTCGCTGTTCTTCCGGTGGGCGGCCGCGCCGCACGGCTTCGAGGTGTACGGGGAGTACGGACGCGAAGACTACACCGGGAACACGCGTTGGCTGATCCTGAAGCCCGACGACCTGGGCAACCTGATGCTTGGAGTGCAGCGCGCCCTACTCGGGGCGAACGGCCGGGTGCGCGTCTATCGCGCCGAACTTGTGAACGCCGAGCTGTCGAGCAACGAGCGGGGGCAGCGCGGGTTCACAGCGCCAATTCCGCCGTACACACACGGTGGAACCCTCCAGGGACACACCGTGAACGGGCGGTTTCTTGGGTCGGCCACGGCGTACGGAGGGGCTGGCTGGCGCGTGGCGCGTGACACGTACAGCGGGCGGGGACGGCGAAGTGTCGTCGTGGAACGCCAACTGCTCAAGGACTGGCTGCCGGTGGCGGTGCCAGCGGAGGGACGCACGCCGGAAGTACGGTATGGAGTGCGCGGCGAATGGCTGCGCTTCCTGTCAGGGCAACGCGAAGTGGGCGCCGCCGTGGGCGTGAGCTACACGCTCAACCACAACACCAAACCGCACCAGGACGTCGCGAACCTGCAGGCAAGCCTGCGCTGGCGCGGCTGGTAGGCGCCGCGGCGGCGCTAGCGGAGCGAGAAGGTGGCGATGATCCCGGTCAGCGAGAGCATCGCGGTGATCAAGAAGGCCGTGTTCCGCTCGAACCAGCTACGCTGCTGCACGAAGATGCGGTCTCCCGACTGCACGGGCATCTCGAGAATTTCCTGGCCGCGCGGCGCATTGGCGACGATGGTCAGGCTGTCGCGCAGAATGCGAATCCGACGGACGGTGCCATCGGGCGTCGCCCCGCCGCTGGCGGCGACCGCGCTGGAGAGCGACGCCGACGGCTCGATAAGATAGTCGCCCGCCTTGTTGACGGCGCCGAGCACGACCACGCGGCGCATGGGAATGAGCGTGATTCCCGGCTCGCGGAGCTCCCTGCGGAACGCCGCCATGAGCGGCGCGGAGACAGCGGACCACGGCTGGCCGCCGACGTTGAAGCGTCCGATGATCGGGAACGCAACGTGCGCGCCCTGGTCAACCGCGTAGGTGCCCGAGATCGTCGTGTCACGCGGGACGATGACGCGCACCGCATCGCCGGGGCGCAGGACAAAGTCCTGGCCCTCCGCGACGGACGCGAAGGTCACGCCGAGCATGAGGAGAGCGGTGACGAAACGGGCGAGTCGCATGAGTGGGTAGCGCGGCTGGGAGACGGTGCCTAAGCTAACTCGATCAGCTGTCGGCGCCCAGATGCGGCGCGCGGCAGCCCTCTTTCGCATCACTGGCACCAATATGACGAGTCTGGTCACGGGCGGGGCAGGGTTCATCGGGTCGCACGTTGCGGAGCTCCTCGACGCGGCCGGTGAACAGGTGGTGGTGCTGGACGACCTCTCCGGCGGTTTCGTGGAGAACATCGTCGGCCAGCGCACGCAGTTCGTCCAGGGGAGCGTGACCGACGCGGCGCTGGTGAACCGGCTGTTCGAGGAGCACCGGTTCGACCATGTCTATCACCTCGCGGCCTACGCCGCCGAGGGGTTGAGCCACTTCATCCGCCACTACAACTACGAGAACAACGTCCTCGGCTCGATGAACCTGATCAACGCCTCGGTGAACCACGGGGTGAAGGTTTTTGTGTTCACGTCGTCGATCGCGGTCTACGGGAGCAACCAGCTGCCGATGACGGAGGAGCTCACGCCGCGCCCGGAGGATCCCTACGGGATCGGCAAGTACGCGGTGGAGCTCGATCTTGCGGCCGCGCACGAGATGTTCGGCCTGGACTACGTGATCTTCCGGCCGCACAACGTGTATGGCGAACGGCAGAACATCGGCGACCGCTATCGCAACGTGATCGGGATCTTCATGAGCCAGATCCTGAAGGGCGAGCCGATGACGGTGTTCGGCGACGGCCGGCAGACGCGGGCGTTCAGCTACATCGCGGACGTGGCGCCGGCCATTGCGCACTGCGTGCATCGTCCGGCCGCGTTCAATCAGGTGTTCAACATCGGGGCGGACCAACCGTACTCGGTGCTCGACCTGGCCCAGGCCGTGGCGAAGGCGCTGGGCGCCGAGCCGGCGCTGCGCCACCTCGAAGCCCGCAAGGAAGTGGTGCACGCCTATTCGTCGCACGACAAGGTGCGGCGCGTGCTGGGCGACCTCACGGGGAATGTCCCGCTCGACGAGGGCATTGCCCGGATGGCTGCGTGGGTGCGGATGGTGGGAGCGCGGGAGAGCAGCCGCTTCACGCGGGTGGAGGTGCCGAAGAACATGCCGCGATCCTGGGCGGAGTTTTCCGTATGACGACGCCCGGGTCTGCCCGCGACGAAGGCCCGGTGACGGGAACCGTGGCCAGCCAACGGATTCACACCGGGCGTGTGGTGACGCTGAACGTGGACCAGGTGCGCTTCCCCGACGGCCGCATCGGCGAACAGGAGATCATCCGGCATTCCGGGGCGAGCGTGGTGGTGCCGTTCCTGAGTGATCCGCACAGCGAGGATCCGCAGCTGCTGCTGGTGCGCCAGTATCGCTATGCGGCGAACGGGTATCTGTATGAGCTGCCGGCGGGGCGGCCGAATCCCGGGGAGACGCCCGCGGAGTGTGCGGCGCGCGAGTTGCGTGAGGAGACGGGGTGCGTGGCGAAGCACCTCGAGCCGCTGGTGTCGGGGTACACGACGCCGGGGTTCACGGACGAGAAGCTCCACCTCTTTGTGGCGCACGACATCACGCGGCAGGAGACCGAGTTCGATCCCGATGAGTACGTGGAGGCCTTTCCAGTGACGATTTCAAAGGCACTGGAGATGGTGAAGTCGGGGGAGATCGAAGACTTGAAGACGGCGTTCGGGGTGTTGTTTGTGGCGGGGTTCTATTGCAAGGGGTGAGGGGGGACGGGGACTGCAACTGCGTTTACCACGGAGGGCACGGAGGACACGGAGAACTGCAACTGCCTTTACCACGGAGGACACGGAGAACTGCAACCGCAACTTCTTGGGGGAACTGCGAGCGCCACGCAAATGTCTGCGTGGCGCGCTGTCGTTACCCCCAGTTTTGTAGTTGCCGTTCTCCGTGTCCTCCGTGATCTCCGTGGTGAACCAGTTAGCAAACCGTCCCGTACACAGAAGTGTCCGCTTTTTGGGACGCGTCCTTCTACGAAATCAGACAGCGACAGATACTATACAGTTAGTTAAGTATCTGTAAAGTAACAGTTTACAGACCTGCAGCATCCCTGAATCGACTGGTATGAACCCTGCTCTCTTTGGCGGCAGAAGATCGACTTGCCCCCTAGGAGGAGCAGATGCGACAGTCGGCCGTCAAGCTGCAGCCGCGTTCTCCAAGTCGTCGTGCAGAACTTCAGGCGCTGGACGACAATCAGCTGGTGACGTCCTTCCTCAACGGAACGACGAACGCCTTCGACATCCTGGTTGACCGTTACCAGTCGCGCCTGCTGAACTTCGTCTACCGCACCGTCGGCGACCGCGAGCGCGCGGAAGACCTGGTGCAGGAAGTCTTCATCCGGGTTTACCGGCACCTCGCACGCTTCGACCAGGGGAAGAAGTTCTCGACGTGGATCTACACCATCGCGTCGAACTTGGCGAAGAACGAGCTGCGCAACCGCGCCCGGAACCCGCTGGTCTACTTCCAGACGATGACCTCGACGTGGGAAGATGAGGACCGTCCACTGGAGTTTGAGGACTCGACGGCCCGCCCGGATGATGCGTTCGAGCGCCGGCACCTGCGGGAGCTGGTCGAGGCGGGCGTGCGTCGCCTCCCGGCGCATCATCGGCAGGTCTTCGTCCTGCGCGAACTGGAAGGGCGTTCGTACGAAGAGATCGCCGAGATGACGAACTGCAACCTCGGGACCGTGAAATCGCGGCTGAACCGGGCCAGGGCGGCGTTTGCGGAGATCGTGAGGCCGGCGATGTAGGTACAGAAACGGCAGGAACGGCAGAGAGGGCGGCTGTGGAACCCCCTCCGGGGCGGCGGGTATCGAAGGACGATGCTCCGCCGCCCTTCCCTTTCCTGCCGCGAGTTCCAGCACCATCACGTCGAGTACGTGGATGGCCTGCTGAGTGGCGAGGTCCGGCGCGCGTGCGATCTGCACTTGGCCGGGTGTGCGTCGTGTGCCGCGCGGGACGTGCAGATTCGCCGAGCCCTGCTCACACTGCAGGTGCTGCCGGAGATCTCCCCCTCGGCGCACTTCCGGGCGCGGCTCAATGTCCGCTTGGCGGCTGAGGCTTCCCGGCGTGCGCTGACGTTCCCGGGGGCGTTCCACGACTCTCGCCGGCCGGACGCGCGGTGGTGGATCGTCGCGTCGGCCCTGGCGGCTTCAGCCGCCCTTCTGGCGCTGGCGCCAGGCCGTCCCGCCGCGGTCTCACCGGCGGGTTCCGCCCCGGTGGTGGCGCAGGCGACTGTTGCGCCATCGCCCGCGCCCCCCGCCGCCTTGAAAGGCCCGGTGAGCGGCGCTCGCGCCGGATCATCGCGCGCCGCGCCGCGCTTTGAGGCCCTTCCGGGGACGGTTCCGTTGGGTCGCGCGCCGCTGCCGCCGCCCCTCTCCGGCGTGCGCCTCCAGACGGTCACCTATCTCGGTCAATAAGCACGGCAGGGGGCCCGGCGCAGGGGTATAATTCTCTCCCATGCCGGCGGCCACTCCACGCTCCCTTCGAACAGCCTTCGACGCCGGGTCCTTTGACCCGGTGATCGTGCTGCGGGGTGACGAGGATTTCACGAAGGAAGAGCTCCTCCGGCAGCTGCTTGCCGCGGCCGTAGACCCCACGATGCGCGACTTCAACGTGGATATCCGGCGGGGGGCGGAGTTGGATGCCGCGGGGTTGCGCACCCTGCTGGACCAGCTGCCGATGATGGCCGACCGCCGCGTGCTCGTGATCCGCGACGCGCAGGCGATCAAGAAGGCGCCGGCGGCGACCCTCGAGTCATACCTGGCGAAGCCATCACGCGACATGGTTCTGGCGCTGGTTTTCGGCGCGGGGGAGGACCCGCCCAAACAGTGGCCTACGCACCTCACGATGTGCGATTGCAAGCTGCTGACCGAAGATGGCGTGATGAAGTGGATTGCCCACCAACTGCAGGAGAAGCTGCACGGGCGCATCACCCCCGACGCCGCGGCGCTGCTCGTGAGTCACGTGGGGAACGACCTGGCCTTCCTTGCTGGAGAGCTCGACAAACTGGTGAGCTACACGAACGGCGAGGAGATCACCGCCGCCGCCGTGCAGGACGTGGTCGGCATCCGCCACGGCGAGACGATGGCCGACTTGCTGGATTGCGTGGCGGCGCGCGACGCGGCGGGCGCGCTGACGATGCTCCCGCGCGTGATGGCCCAACCGAAGACGACCGGCGTCTCGATCGTCATCGCGCTGACGGCGCAGACGTTCGCGCTGGCGTGGGGCTCCGCGGCCCGCGCCGGCGGGATGT